>NZ_CP054839.1:0-305329 GCF_018141105.1 Saccharopolyspora erythraea
GTGGCCGACCACCAGGCGGATCTTGGCCGGGTCTGGGAAGAGGTGGTGCAGGAGCTGTCCTCCGGCACGCTCTCACCCCAGCAGCGCGCGTGGATGCGCGTGACGCGCCCCATCGGCCTGCTGGACGGGACGGCGCTGCTGGCCGCGCCCAGCGACTTCGCGAAGGAAGCCATCGAACGCGCGCTGCGCGAACCCATCACCGACGCGCTGTCGCGCCGCCTCGGCCGCGACGTCTCGCTGGCCGTGAAGGTCGACACCGCGGTCCAGGCCCCGACCAGGCCCGCCCCGCCTCCCACGGAATCGTGGCCCACCCGGGACAGCATCGCCAGTCCGGAGCGCCCGGCCGGCTTCGCCGAGGCCGGTGTCTCGCCCTACATCTCGACCTCGTCCTCCTACCTGCCGCCACCGCGACCGGACTCCTTCACCCCGCCGGTCACCGGGTCGCTGCCCGGTGGCGACAACCACTACCCGACGGCCGAGCAGCCGCGGGTGGTCGACTACCAGAGCGGGGACTACCCGACGACGGAGTACCACGACTGGCCGACCGCGGCCGAGCTCACGGCGGGAACCCCGCACGAGGGCGAGTCCGAGGCGGCCCCGGAGTCCGACGACGAGGTGGACGAGGAGCGCGAGGGGATCGACGCGGCCAACGAGATCTGGCCGACGTTCGGGCGCGGCCAGGCGCCGGAGGCCCAGCAGGGCCAGCCGTTCACCGCGCCCAAGCACGCCCCGCCGACCTCGCAGACCAGGCTGAACGCGAAGTACACCTTCGACACCTTCGTCATCGGCGCGTCGAACCGCTTCGCGCACGCCGCCGCGGTGGCCGCGGCCGAGGCGCCGGCCCGCGCGTACAACCCGCTGTTCATCTGGGGTGAGTCCGGGCTCGGCAAGACGCACCTGCTGCACGCGGTCGGGCACTACGCGCAACGGCTCTTCCCGGGGATGCGTGTCCGCTACGTGTCCACCGAGGAGTTCACCAACGACTTCATCAACTCGCTGCGCGACGACCGCCAGGTCGCCTTCCAGCGCCGCTACCGCGACGTGGACGTGCTGCTGGTCGACGACATCCAGTTCCTGGAGGGCAAGGAAGGCACCCAGGAGGAGTTCTTCCACACCTTCAACACGCTGCACAACTCGAACAAGCAGATCGTGGTGTCCTCCGACCGCCCGCCCAAGGGGCTTCGGACGCTGGAGGACCGCCTGCGCACCAGGTTCGAGTGGGGTCTGATCACCGACATCCAGCCGCCCGAGCTGGAGACCCGGATCGCGATCCTGCGCAAGAAGGCGGCCCAGGACCGGATGAACGCGCCCGCCGACGTGCTGGAGTTCATCGCGGCGCGCATCGAGCGCAACATCCGCGAGCTGGAGGGCGCGCTGATCCGGGTCACCGCGTTCGCGTCGCTGAACCGGCAGCCGGTGGACGTGCAGCTCGCCGAGATCGTGCTGCGCGACCTGATCCCGGACTCCCAGACGCCGGAGATCACCGCGCCGACGATCATGGCCGTGACCGCCGACTTCTTCAGCGTCACCATCGACGACCTGTGCGGCCCGGGCAAGACCAAGGCGCTGGCGCAGGCGCGGCAGATCGCGATGTACCTGTGCCGCGAGCTGACCGACTCCTCGCTGCCGAAGATCGGCCAGAGCTTCGGCGGCCGCGACCACACCACGGTCATGCACGCCGACAAGAAGATCCGCAAGGAGATGGCCGAGCGCAGGCGGGTCTACGACCAGGTGCAGGAGCTGACCTCCCGCATCAAGCAGCAGTCGCGCGGCTCCTGACGCCCTCGGGCTCTCTCAGTTCATCTCCACACCTCTCTCAACCGCGTCACCGCGACGTGTCGCGCGCCGGGCTCGCCACCCTCGGGGCGGACGTGAAATCTTTCTGCTGAACCACCCCGGCGCGAGCCGCCCCCTCGGCCAGAAAACCCGCGCCTCGATCCCGAGGGCGGTCGTGGCTGCCGCCGCGCACCACGCCGGCAGCGGCGGCCTGAGCCGGTTGTCGCGGAGATCGACCCGGAATGCCCGCGAGCGGGGCCCGAGGGCCGCCGTCGGCGCTACCGATGCGGCGGCCGGCCGTCCGCAGTCGTGTGGACGGCTCCGATCAGGGTCCCGGGGCGCGGTTGGCCAGGCGCGCGGAGAGCGCGCGGCGGTTCCGATGACCCCGGCTTCGGACGTCAGATCTTTCTGTCGACCCACCCCGGCGCGACCCCACCGCCCCAGCAGAAAAGTTCCGCAGCATCCGCCGGCGCCCGCGATACCCCGGATTCGACTACTGCGCGTCCCGCGGTAACGCCACCGCGTACACGGAAATGCTTCCAGGGCACTGGTTCTTTTCTGGGGCCCCGGGTGTTCTTCGCCTCACCCCCGCGCCAGAAAAACCCGCCGCGGCGCCAGCTGTCCACAGTCGACCCATCCCCAGACCTGACCTGGAGTTCTCCCCAATCCACCCACAGGCTGTGCACAGCCGACCCACAGGCTCCGGGCAGTTGATCACAGGAAACCCACAGATCCGCCCACACCCCGATCGGTGGAGATGGGGAAAATCCGCAGGGGATGGGTACAACTCGGGCCCCAGCTGTGGATGGGGGTGTGGACAACTGTGGATGGCTGTGGATGAACCTGGGGGAGGCCGAAGTTGTCCACCACCCGAAGGAACCATCCACCGGTTACACCCAGTGTTCATCCACAGTCCGACCCGCCGCACCACCAGCGCAAACAGCGGCTGTCCCCACAACCCACAGCCCCTATTACTACTGCGCTCTTTTCTTCTCTTGAAAGAAAAAAGAAAAGAAGAGAAGGGGCGGTGGACAAGTGGACAACTCGCGGTGGCGGGGTCGACCGCTCCCGCCGAGTGCCCCGACCCGGATGCGGCGTTCACCGCGAACGCTCTACGGTGGAACTCCCGCGAAGGCCGGTAGCCGCTCTTCGTGCTCGCCGCAGTCGCGCGGGACCGCTGCGACGGCGTCCGCGCCCGAAGCGGTTCGACCCCGAAGTGCCCAGGCTCGACCACAGTTCTCCGGCAGCCGAGCCACGGCTGAAACCGAAAGGACACCCATGAAGATCCGCGTGGAACGCGACGGTCTCGCCGACGCCGTCGCCTGGGTGGCGCGCAGCCTGCCGTCGCGGCCGCCGGTGCCGGTGCTGGGCGGAGTGCTGCTCGACGCCAGCTCAGGTGAGGCGCTGACCATCTCGGGCTTCGACTACGAGGTCTCGGCGCAGGTCACGATCGACGCCTCGATCGACTCCACCGGCCGCACCCTGGTCTCCGGCCGGCTGCTGGCCGACATCACCAAGGCACTGCCGAACCGCCCGGTCGAGATCACCGTCGACGGCTCGCGCGTGACCATCACCTGCGGCAGCTCGCGGTTCAGCCTCCCGACGATGCCGGTCGAGGACTACCCCGAGCTGCCCGCGATGCCCGACCACGCGGGTTCGGTTCCCGGAGACCTGTTCAGCGAGGCCGTCTCCCAGGTCGCGGTCGCCGCGGGCAAGGACGACACGCTGCCGATGCTCACCGGCGTGCGGATGGAGATCAACGCCGACCGGCTGACCATGGTCGCCACCGACCGGTTCCGGCTCGCGATGCGCGAGTTCACCTGGGAGCCCGGCTCCAGCATCGAGGACACCTCCGTGCTGGTGCCGGCCAAGACGCTGTCGGACTCGGCCAAGACCCTCGGCACCGGTGGCAACAAGGTCGAGATCTCGCTGGCCTCCGGCGACGGCCTGCTCGGCCTCTCCGGCAACAGTCGCCGCAACACCACCCGGCTGCTCGACGCGGAGTTCCCGAAGTACCGCCAGCTGCTGCCCTCGGAGAGCGCGGTGACCGCGATCGTCGACGTCGCGCCGCTGGTCGAGGCGATCAAGCGCGTCTCGCTGGTCGCCGAGCGCGGCACCCAGGTGCGGCTGGAGTTCTCCGACGCGGGCCTGCGCCTGACCGCCGGCGGCGACGACGAGGGCAGCGCGGAAGAAGAGCTGCCGGTGGAGCTGGTCGGTGAGGCGCTGACGATCGCGTTCAACCCGGCCTACCTGCTCGACGGCCTGGGCGCGCTGAAGTCGGACCGCGCGCAGATGCTGTTCACCACATCGAACCGACCGGCGGTGCTCAAGCCGGTCGGGGAAGATGGGGAGGTGGCGGAGGGCTACCTCTACCTGCTCATGCCGGTTCGCCTGCCCGGCTGAACCGCGAGCACGTGCCAAGCGGTGGCACGCGCCACCGATTACGGAATCGTTCTAGGGAGATCGGGTTGCAACTCGGACTTGTCGGTCTCGGCCGGATGGGTTTCAACATGCGCAAGCGGCTGCGCGCCGCTGGCCACGAGGTCGTCGGCTACGACCGGAACCAGGAGGTCAGCGACGTCGCATCGATCGCCGACCTGGTGCAGAAGCTGTCCGGGCCCCGGATCGTGTGGATCATGGTTCCGCATGGCGACCCGACCCGGCAGACCGTGGAGGAGCTCGCCGGGCTGCTCTCGGCGGGCGACCTGGTGATCGAAGGCGGCAACTCCAAGTTCACCGATGACCAGGCCAACGCCGCGCTGCTGGTGGAGAAGGGCATCAAGTACGTCGACGTCGGCGTGTCGGGCGGTGTCTGGGGCGCGGACAACGGCTACGGCCTGATGGCGGGCGGTGACGCCGAGGACGTCGAGCGGGCGATGCCCATCTTCGACGCCCTGCGTCCGGAGGGCCCGCGCGACGAGGGCTTCGCGCACGCGGGGCCGGTCGGCGCGGGGCACTACGCGAAGATGGTGCACAACGGCATCGAGTACGGCCTGATGCAGGCATATGCCGAGGGCTTCGAGCTGCTCGCGGCCTCCGACGTCGTCACCGACGTCCCCGCGACCATCAAGGCGTGGAGCCGCGGCACCGTCGTCCGGTCCTGGCTGCTCGACCTGCTGGTGCGGGCGCTCGAGGAGGACCCGGAGCTGGAGCAGCTGCGCGGTTACGTCAGCGACTCCGGCGAGGGCCGCTGGACGGTGGAGGAAGCGATCAACAACGCGGTGCCCGCTCCGGTGATCACCGCCGCGCTGTTCGCGCGCTTCGCCTCCAGGCAGGACGACTCGCCCGCGATGAAGGCGGTCTCCGCGCTGCGCAACCAGTTCGGCGGGCACTCCGTCCAGAAGAGCTGATCGCCGCTGAGTCCGGTGCGCATCCGCGAGGGCGCGCACCGGACCCACCGCGCCACATCGATTTGTCGACAAATCGATCAGTCGTCGTATCGGCTCCGGTCATGCCCGCTCGGTGAACCGCACCGCGCGGGCGGCACCCACGACTATGTTGGACCGCCGTGTACGTCCGCCATCTCCAAGTGACCGACTTCCGGTCCTGGCCGCACGCCGACCTGACCTTCGAGCCGGGGCCGACCGTGCTGGTCGGCTCCAACGGCCAGGGCAAGACCAACCTGGTCGAGGCGCTCGGCTACGTAGCCACGCTCGGCTCGCACCGGGTCGCCACCGACGCACCCCTGGTGCGCTACGGCACGCAGCGCGCGGTGGTGCGTGCCGCGGTGGTCAACCACGGGCGCGAGCTGCTGGTCGAGCTGGAGATCACCCCGGGCAAGGCCAACCGCGCGCGGATCAACCGCGGTGCGGCCGGCAAGCCGCGCGATGTGCTGGGAATCCTGCGCACGGTGCTGTTCGCGCCGGAGGACATGGCGATGGTCCGCGGCGACCCGGGCGAGCGCAGGCGGTTCCTCGACGACCTGCTCGTGGCCCGTGCTCCCCGTTATGCGGGCGTGCGCTCGGACTACGACCGCGTCCTGCGGCAGCGAAGCGCGCTGCTCAAGTCGGCCGGCGCCGCCAAACGCGGTGGGTCGGGCGGTGACCTGCGCACCCTCGAGGTCTGGGACAGCCACCTCGCGCGCTACGGCTCCGAGCTGCTGGCCGGTCGGCTGGACCTCGTCGCGGCCATCGCACCCCATGTGACCAGCGCGTACGCCAACGTCGCGGCCACCGCGGAGGAGACCGCGCCCTCGGGCCGGGTCGCCGACGTGCGCTACCGCAGCAGCCTGGGCGACTCGCTTCCCGAGGGCTACGGGGTGCCGCGGAGCGAGCCGGCCGACGTCGAGGTGCTGGAGAAGGCGCTGCTGGCCGAGCTCGAGCGGGTCCGGCAGCAGGAGCTGGAGCGAGGTGTGTCGCTGGTCGGGCCGCACCGCGACGACCTGGAGCTGATGCTCGGCGAGCTGCCGGCGAAGGGATACGCCAGTCACGGTGAATCGTGGTCGTTCGCCCTGGCGTTGCGCCTGGCTTCCTACCACCTGCTGGCGGAGGATGGCGCGGAACCGGTGTTGATCCTCGATGATGTCTTCGCCGAGCTCGACCGGCGCCGCCGCTCGCGGCTGGCCGAGCTGGTGGCGGGCGCCGAGCAGGTGCTCGTCACGGCGGCGGTGGCGGAGGACGTCCCGGAGGAGCTCACCGGCGTCCGCTTCGACGTACGCGAAGGTGAGGTGCGGCGTGTCGAATGAGCAACTCGGTACACGCAGGGTGACGCCGCACACACCTAACGAAGCCGAACTACCCACATCTGGGGATAACTCTGTGGATGGTGTGGATAACTCTGCGGACACCGGGATGGCGATGGGCACCGACGGTGCCGCGCTGAACGGTCCGGACCTGGCGCGGGCGGCGCTGCAGGCGGCCCGCGAGCAGTCGAAGGCGAAGCGCTCGACGGCCCGCCGCCGCTACGGCGGTGCTGGTCAGCGGCGGCGCCGGAGCTGGTCGGGGCCGGGCGCCGACGACCGCGACCCGCAGCCGCTGGGGCGGCTCGCCTCCCGGATGGCGGCCGACCGGGGCTGGGCGGACCGCCTCTCCGGCGGTCGCGTGTTCGGGGAGTGGTCGACCCTGGTGGGCGGTGACATCGCCGAACACACCAAGCCGGTCGCGCTCAAGGACGGTGAGCTGAGCGTGCAGGCCGAGTCGACGGCGTGGGCCACCCAGCTCCGCCTGCTCCAGCGCCAGATCCTCAAGCGCATCGCCGACGGCGTGGGCAAGGACGTCGTGCGCCGCATCAAGGTCCAGGGCCCGGCCGCGCCGAGTTGGCGCCACGGCCCCCGCCACATCCCGGGCCGAGGCCCCCGCGACACCTACGGCTGACCCGCGTCCGTGGCCCCGCGCCCGTGGTCGCTGGCGGCTGGGCTCGCGAACCCTGCACGGGGATACGGATCGGCGACCAACCCGGTCATCACCGACTCGGTCGCGAGGTACTCGTCGCGGCTGAACCGAGCACAGCCACTGACCGCGCTGTGACCAGCGCAAACGACACGCCCGCGCATTGAGTCAGCGAGGCCGGCCACTGGCCGGCGCCCCGCTACCCCGCTCGATCCTCATCCCGCCCCCACCCCGAACCCCCGGGCCACCATCCGGGCCACCGCGGGTTCCCTCCAGCCCGCTCGCCCGAACCGCCACGCCCCAACCACCCGAAAGCGGTGAATCCAGGACCCGCCGCCGCGCCTCTTCCTCATAGCGGGGTTGCGCCCGCCGTCGGCGCGGGTCGAGGCCCCTTCCAATAAGAGGTGTGAGGGCGGGGTGGGATTCGCCGCGGGGGTGAATCGCACCCGTTAGGTGGCCTGGACCACTCCGGTGGTGCTGTTGTGTCGCGGGTGTCCGGGGCCGTTGGTCGGCGGGGCGCCGAACGCCTCGCAGGAGGTTCGCTGGGGCCGTTGCCGCTCTCCGATGGTGTCCTGATCCGATTTCTCGACTCTGTGAGCAAGTCAGGGGTGTCCTTGCCCTACTTCTGTCGGGCGGGACCAGTAGAATCGATTGGAGGGGCGCGGCTCGGCTCCCCCGGCACCGCCCGACGGCCGCCGGGCGACGGGCGGCGCACCGCTGAGGTTCGGCCATCCGTGTGACGCCGTTCCGCACTGGTCCCGATGCTGTGCAGCGGCGCAAGTGGGCTCCGCCCACCGGACCACCCTGACAGAACAGCCTGCTCTAGGAGACACCGAGGCCCGTGGCATCGAAGAAGAACGACTACAGCGCTTCCTCAATCACCGTTCTCGAGGGCCTTGAGGCAGTCCGCAAGCGTCCCGGCATGTACATCGGCTCGACCGGTGAGCGCGGCCTGCACCACCTGGTGCAGGAGGTTGTGGACAACTCCGTCGACGAGGCGATGGCCGGCTACGCGACGAGGGTCGAGGTCACGCTGCTGGCCGACGGCGGCGTGCGCGTCGTCGACGACGGCCGCGGCATCCCGGTCGACATGCACCCCGTGGAGAAGAAGCCGACGCTCGAGGTCGTGCTGACCGTCCTGCACGCGGGCGGCAAGTTCGGCGGGGACAGCTACGCGGTGTCCGGTGGTCTGCACGGCGTCGGCGTGTCCGTGGTCAACGCGCTCTCCACGGCCCTGGAAGCCGAGATCCACCTCCATGGCCACGTCTGGCGGCAGCGCTACGAGGACTCCAAGCCCGTCCACGACCTGCAGAAGGGCGAGGCCACGAAGCGGACCGGGACCACCATCACGTTCTGGGCGGACCCGACCATCTTCGAGACGACCAGGTACAACGCCGAGACGATCTCGCGCCGCCTGCAGGAGATGGCGTTCCTGAACAAGGGCCTGACCATCGTCCTGCGCGACGAGCGCGCCGCGGAGGAGCACGAGGGCGGCGAGGACGCCAGCGGCAGCGCCGCCCGCGCCACCGAGCGCACCTTCCACTACCCGGGCGGGCTCGAGGACTTCGTCAAGCACATCAACGCGACCAAGGAGCCCATCCACAAGAAGGTCGTGGCGTTCAGCGCGTCCGGCAAGGGCCACGAGCTGGAAGTCGCGATGCAGTGGAACTCCGGCTACAACCAGTCGGTCTACACCTTCGCCAACACCATCAACACCCACGAGGGCGGTACCCACGAGGAGGGCTTCCGGTCCGCGCTGACCCGCGTGGTCAACGCCTACGCCAAGGACAAGAAGCTCCTCAAGGACAAGGACGGCAGCCTCACCGGTGACGACGTCCGCGAGGGCCTGGCCGCGATCGTGTCGGTGAAGGTGTCCGAGCCGCAGTTCGAAGGCCAGACCAAGACCAAGCTCGGCAACACCGAGGTCAAGTCGTTCGTGCAGACCAACGCCTTCGAATGGCTCGTCGACTGGTTCGAGCGCAATCCAGCCGAGGCCAAGGTCATCGTCAACAAGGCCGTCTCCTCGGCGCAGGCGCGCATGGCCGCCCGCAAGGCCAAGGAGCTGGTCCGCCGCAAGAGCGCGATGGACATCGGCGGCCTGCCCGGCAAGCTCAAGGACTGCCAGTCCAACCAGCCCGACGAGTGCGAGCTCTACATCGTCGAGGGCGACTCGGCCGGTGGTTCGGCCAAGGAGGGCCGCGAGTCCCGCTTCCAGGCGATCCTGCCGATCCGGGGCAAGATCATCAACGTTGAGAAGGCGCGCATCGACAAGGTCCTCAAGAACAACGAGGTCCAGTCGATCATCACCGCGCTGGGCACCGGCATCCACGACGAGTTCGACCTGTCGAAGCTGCGCTACCACAAGATCGTGCTGATGGCCGACGCCGACGTCGACGGCAAGCACATCCAGACGCTGCTGATGACGCTGCTGTTCCGGTTCATGCGCCCGCTGATCGAGCACGGCCACGTCTTCCTGGCCCGCCCGCCGCTCTACAAGATCAAGTGGCCGCGGTCGGAGCCGGAGTACGCCTACTCCGACAAGGAGCGCGACGCGCTGCTGGAGGCGGGCGCCGCGGCGGGCAAGAAGCTGCCCAAGGAAGACGGCATCCAGCGCTACAAGGGTCTCGGCGAGATGAACGCCGACGAGCTGTGGGAAACCACCATGGATCCGGCGACCCGGCTGCTCATGCAGGTCACCCTCGACGACGCGGCGACGGCCGACGAGCTGTTCAGCGTGCTGATGGGCGAGGACGTCGAGGCCCGGCGCTCGTTCATCACCCGCAACGCCAAGGACGCGGGTCTGCTCGACATCTGACATTGCGGTCACCTGCCATCCCCCGAGGAACCTTTGCCATGGCCAGTCCCCAGCAGTGCCCCGTTTGCAACGGAACGGGAAAGGTCCGAGGGAATACTTGCCCGCGTTGTGGCGGCGCAGGAACACGCTGACCCGCCTGAAAGGAATCCCCACTCGTGACGGAAACCCTGCCGCCGGAACACGGCCGGATCGAGCCGGTCGACATCCAGCAGGAGATGCAGAACTCCTACATCAACTACGCGATGAGCGTCATCGTGGCCCGTGCCCTGCCCGACGTGCGCGACGGGCTGAAGCCGGTGCACCGGCGGGTGCTCTACGCGATGTACGACTCCGGCTACCGGCCGGACCGCGGCTACGTGAAGTGCTCGCGCGTCGTCGGCGACGTCATGGGCAACTACCACCCCCACGGCGACTCGTCGATCTACGACACGCTGGTCCGGCTGGCGCAGCCGTGGTCGATGCGGCACCCGCTGATCGACGGCCAGGGCAACTTCGGTTCGCCCGGCAACGACCCGGCCGCGGCGATGCGGTACACGGAGTCGCGGCTGATGCCGTTGGCGATGCACATGCTCGCCGACATCGAAGAGGACACCGTCGACTTCTCCGACAACTACGACGGTCGCAGCCAGGAACCCGACGTCCTGCCCGCGCGCATCCCGAACCTGCTGGTCAACGGCGGTGGCGGCATCGCGGTCGGGATGGCCACCAACATCCCGCCGCACAACCTGCGCGAGGTCGCCGACGGCGTGGTCTGGGCGTTGGAGAACCCGGAGGCCGACGACGAGGCGCTGCTGGAAGCGCTGATGGAGCGGATCAAGGGCCCCGACTTCCCGACCCGGGGCCTGATCATGGGCACCAACGCGATCGCCGACGCCTACCGCACCGGCCGCGGTTCGATCAAGATGCGCGCGGTGGTCGACGTCGAGGAGGACACCAAGGGCCGCACCTCGCTGATCGTCACCGAGCTGCCGTACCAGGTCAACCCGGACAACCTGATCGAGAGCATCGCGGCGATGCACCGCGAGGGCAAGCTCACCGGCATCTCCGACATCGCCGACGAGTCCAACAGCCGGCGCGGCATGCGCATCGTCATCACCCTCAAGCGGGACTCGATCCCGAAGGTGGTGCTCAACAACCTCTACAAGCACACCCAGCTGCAGTACACCTTCGGCGTCAACATGCTGGCGCTGGTGGAGGGCGTGCCCCGCACGCTGCGGCTGGACCAGGTGATCCGCCACTACGTCAAGCACCAGGTCGAGGTCATCGTCCGGCGCACCCGCTTCCGGTTGCGCAAGGCCGAGGAGCGCGCCCACGTCCTGCGCGGTCTGGTCAAGGCGCTGGACATGCTCGACGAGGTCATCAACCTCATCCGCGGGTCCCAGACGGTCGACGACGCGCGCACCGGCCTGATCGACCTGCTCGAGATCGACGAGGTCCAGGCGAACGCGATCCTGGAGATGCAGCTGCGCAGGCTCGCTGCCCTGGAACGGCAGAAGATCGTCGACCAGCTGGCCGAGATCGAGCGCGAGATCGAGGACCTCAAGGACATCCTCGACAAGCCCGAGCGGCAGCGCCAGATCATCCGCGACGAGCTGATGGCCATCGTGGAGAAGCACGGCGACGACCGGCGGACCAGGATCGTCCCGCACGAGGGCGAGGTCTCCATGGAGGACCTCATCGCCGACGAGGACGTGGTCGTCACCATCACCCGGACCGGCTATGCCAAGCGCACCCGGACCGACCTGTACCGGGCGCAGAAGCGCGGCGGCAAGGGCGTGCAGGGCGCACAGCTCAAGCAGGACGACATCGTGTCGCACTTCTTCGTGTGCTCGACCCACGACTGGATCCTGTTCTTCACCAACAAGGGCCGCGTCTACCGCGCAAAGGCCTACGAGCTGCCGGAGGCCAACCGCACCGCGCGCGGGCAGCACGTGGCGAACCTGCTCGCGTTCCAGCCCGACGAGCACATCGCCCAGGTCATGCAGATCAAGGACTACACGGCGGCGCCGTACCTGGTCCTGGCGACCCGCAACGGGCTGGTGAAGAAGTCGCGGCTCACCGACTTCGACTCCAACCGATCGGGTGGTCTCATCGGCGTCAACCTCAAGGACGACGACGAGCTGGTCGGGGCCGTGCTGTGCTCTGCCGACGACGACCTGCTGCTGGTCTCGGCCGAGGGGCAGTCGATCCGCTTCCACGCCAGCGACGAGGCGCTTCGCCCCATGGGCCGGGCCACCTCCGGTGTGCTGGGCATGCGCTTCAACCACGGGGACGAACTGCTCGCGATGGGTGTCGTCCGTCCGGACCGCTACGTGCTGGTCGCGACCGACGGTGGATATGCGAAGCGGACGCCCATCGACGACTATCCAGTGCAGGGTCGCGGCGGTAAGGGAGTGCTGACGATCCAGTACGACAGGAAGCGTGGCAGGCTGGTCGGGGCGCTCATCGTCGAAGTGGATGATGAGCTCTACGCGATCACCTCGACCGGTGGGGTCATCAGGACCACCGCCAAGGAGGTGCGCAAGGCCGGCAGGCAGACGAAGGGTGTTCGTCTCATGAACCTCGGGGACGGGACCTCGGTGGTCGCGGTCGCACGCAATGCCGACGAGGCCGCCGATCCCGACGCCGCCGGGCCGGAGCAGCAAAAATAGGGGAGCGGGTAACCACACCGCCACAGGCCACCGACGATCATCGAAGGATCGCTCGTGACACCTTCCGAGAAGCCGGAGGAATCGGCATCGCAGTCCAAGGACGCGAGCCGGACCTCGGTCATCACGCAGTCCGAAGAAGCCAACGAGTCCACCGCCGAGCGGGGCACGCCGGCCGCTGAGGACCAGGCACCGAACCACGGCGAGGAGGCCGCCGCGCTCGACGGCACCGACGCACCTCCGCCGTGGCAACGTGGTGCGGCCACCTCCTCGGCCGGTGACCAGCCCTCGTGGCCCACGGAGCAGCCTGCCGGGACCTCCGGGTCCCCGGCGGGTGCCGGCGGCGCGCCGGACTCCGAGGACACCCAGAAGATCCCGCGGCCCGCGCAGGAGCAGGAGACCGCCCGCAACGAGGTCCCGCAGTCGTCCTCGGGCGGCCGGACCGCGGTGACCTTCGGGTCCACCGGGCGGGCCACCACCGCGGGCAGCGCCAGACGTCCCAGCCGGGGACCGAGGCGGGCCAGCCTGCAGGTCAAGCGGATCGACCCGTGGTCGGTGCTCAAGCTCGCCCTGGTGCTGAGCGTTGCGCTGTTCTTCGTGTGGATGATCGCGGTGGCGGTGCTCTACGGCGTCCTGGACGGCATGGGCGTCTGGGACCAGCTCAACGGCACCTTCACCGAGCTCACCCAGCCCGACGACGCGGCCGCCGAGCCGCTGATCAGCGCGGGCCGGGTGTTCGGCGTCGCCTCGATCATCGGGGCGATCAACATCGTGCTCATCACGGCGCTGGCGACGGTGGCCGCGTTCATCTACAACGTGGCCGCCGACTTCGCCGGTGGCGTCGAGGTGACGCTGTCCGAACGGGAGTGACGCGCATGTGGCGGTTTCCGCTGGGCAACCGCCACATGCACCCCCCGTTTCGGAGCGCTCCGAGCGTCATGTAATGTTTGGAGCGCACCAGGGGCCTATAGCTCAGGCGGTTAGAGCGCTTCGCTGATAACGAAGAGGTCGAAGGTTCAAGTCCTTCTAGGCCCACCACCCCGTGTCGACGAACTGATCCGGAACGACACGGGCCAACGCCGTGCTAGGAGGCGACTGAAGTGAAGAAGCTGATCGCACTCGCCGTGGTTGCTGGTGCCGTTCTGTTCGTCGTCCGCCGCAACCGCGCGGCCAAGGCCGAGGCCGACCTCTGGCGCGAGGCCACCGCGGAAGCCTGAGCCGGCCGGCGAACCGACTCCGCCTCCACTCCTGCACTTCCCCGAGCGGAAGCAGGTCGGGGCGGAGTTCATGTCGTTCGAGGGTCGGTTGCCATCGCGGCGGACAGCCAGCAGACGGTGACCGGCGCCCGACGCCAGGGGACGTAGCTCAATTGGCAGAGCACCGCCTTTGCAAGGCGGGGGTTAGGGGTTCGATTCCCCTCGTCTCCACTCTCGGGTTGTTCGGTGCTTCGCACCTTCCCCGGGCTTGATTTCTTTACGGGGGCCGAGCCCCCGTAGACCCCCACGGTGCGGTGGTCGCTTCTGACCGGCTTCGCACTTTCTTCTCTTTCCCGGCCTGGTCTTTGACCAGCCCCTTCGGTTCCCCTGGGTTTGCGGTGGGTCGTTCATTGCGGCGGGTCGCTTTTCCGAGTGGGCGCCGATTCAGTTGTTTCGTTGGCACTGGTTTTCGGGGTGGATTGGGCTTTTGAGTCCGGACTGCCCGTTTCGCCGTTTGAAGTTTGGTCCGGTATTCAGCGATCAGCAGTGGTCGTTGTTTGCCAGCCGGAGAGGCCGGCTCGGATGGCGCGTTCGAACATGTCGTCTTCCACGTCGGGGAGCAGGTTGCTCAGCTCGAGCGAGACCAGGCCGTGGACGTGGGCCCACAGGGCGGAGGCGACCAGGGTGGGGTCGGCGTCGACGAGCCTGCCCTGCTCGACGCACTGCCGAACGGTTTCCAGCAGCGGCTCGAAGGCGTCGTGGCCTGCCCGGCGGACGGCGTCGTCCTCCTCGGCGGTGCGCCGGCGGTCGAACATCGCGCGGTAGTAGTGCGGGCCCTCCAGGGCACTGGCCCGGTAGGCGTGGCTCAAACGGACCAGGTGCTCCACGATGTCGTCGTCGGCGGGCACCGCGCGCAGCCGCTCGGCCAGCCGGCGGAAGCCCTCCTCGTACAGGGCGTGCAGCAGCTCGTCCTTGCCGCCGAACAGCGAGTAGACGGCGCTTGTCGAGGTGTCGGCCGCCTTGGCGAGGCTGCGCAGGCCGAGCGCGTCGGCACCGCCTTCGGCGAGCAGTTCGCCCGCGCGGTCGAGCAGCCGCAGCCGCAGCGTCTCGTCGTGGACCCTCTTGCGCCCCATCCCGGCAACATAACATAACAGTGTTTTGATTCTCGGGTGGTGCCTGAGGTGGGCTTTCGTCGTCGACATGGGGTTTGACGTCGTTTCCAAACAGTGTTACATAACTATGTTATGAGCACACGGACGCACACCGACGACACACCCGCCACCGGCTTCGCGCAGGGGTTCGCCAGCCTGGAGAACGAGGTCGAGGCCGCCGAGCTGCCGGTGACCGGAGAACTCCCGGAGTGGCTCAGCGGCGAGCTGTTACGCAACGGCCCGGCGAAGTTCGAGGCCGGGCGCAGGCGGTTCCGGCACTGGTTCGACGGCCAGGCGATGCTGCACCGCTTCGCCATCGCCGACGGCAGGGTGGCCTACCGCAACCGCTTCCTGGACAGCCCGGCGTTTCGCAGCGCCCGCGACGGACGCATCCGCTACTCGGAGTTCGCCACCGATCCGTGCCGCTCGCTGTTCGCGCGGCTGTTCACCCGGTTCCGCCGCAGCGAACCCTCGGCCAACGCGTGCGTCAACGTCGTGCCCAACGGCGACGACACCTACGCGGCGTTGACCGAGATCCCGATGGCCGTGGACTTCGACCCGCACACCCTGGAGACCATCGGGATATCCGGGTACGACGACCGCATCGGCGGCAACGTCACCACCGCGCACCCGCACCAGGCCCCGCGCACCGGCGACCTCGTGAACTACGTGCTCCGCTTCTCCCGGCAGAGCGAGTACCGGATCTACCGGCAGCGGCCGGATGGCCGGACCCGGGAGCTGGTCGCGTCGGTTCCCACCGAACAGCCCGGCTACCTGCACAGCTTCGCCATCACCGAGGACCACGCGGTGCTCGTGGAGTTCCCGTTCGTGGTGAACCCGCTCGCGTTGCTGCTGAGCGGCAAGCCCTTCATCGAGAACTACCGCTGGCGCCCGGATCTCGGGACGCGGTTCATCGTGATCGGACTGGACGACGGGTCGGTGCGCAGCGTCCGCACCGAGGAGGCGTTCTTCGCCTTCCACCACATCAACTCCTATGTGGACGGTTCGGAGCTGGTGGTCGACGTCTGCGCGTATCCGGACTCGGGTGTTGTCGACTCCTTCTACCTGGACCGCCTGCGTTCGGGCGCGCGGATGCCGGTGCCCGCGCCGATGCGGTACCGGGTGGACCTCGACGCCGGGACCGTCCGTTCGCGACACCTGGCCGAAGAACCGCTGGAACTGCCCGGGATTTCGTACGGCCGCCGCAACGGCCGGCCCTACCGCTACGCATACGGCGTCGGCATGCGCGGGCGCGACGGACGTGACTTCCTCGACCAGCTCGTGAAGATCGACGTCGAGGAAGGGCGGTCGAGCACGTGGTACGAGCAAGGCTGCTACCCCGGCGAGCCGGTTTTCGTTCCCGCCCCGGAACCGGAGGCCGAGGACGACGGCGTGGTGCTGTCGGTCGTCCTCGACTCGGCCGCCGGCCGCTCCTTCCTGCTCGCGCTCGACGGCCGGTCGTTCACCGAGATCGCCAGGGCCGAGGTGCCGCACGCGATCCCGTTCGGCTTCCACGGCCAGTTCAGCAGCCGGTGACCAGCGGATACGCCGCCAGAGTAGATCGAGCCCTTGACAACGGTGATCGATCCGTTCTTCCCTGGCAGCGCTTCGGAACCTGGGGAGGGGAGCGCGTCATGCACATCCCGGTCCACGCTCCACATCCGCGGCGCGCTGCGCGTCCGGTGCCGGCGGCCCGATGAACGCGACGCGGTCGGATGAGCGGGACGGTGGTCCGTTAGCCCGCCTGAGCAGATTCGTCGTCCGCAGGCGAGGTGCCGTCGTCTGCGCGTGGGTGGCGCTGGCCGCGCTGCTGAACGTGCTGGTACCTCAGCTCGAGGCGGTGATCGGGCAGAGCCGCGTCCCGTTCGTCCCCGACGGCGCACCCTCGGTGCGGGCACTGCCCGAGATGGACCGCAGGTTCGGCGGTGAGGGCGCCAACAGCCTCGTGTTCGTCGTCATGGCCGACGAAGGCGGTCTGTCCGAAGAGGACCACCGCTACTACGCCGAGCTCGTGGGCCGGATGGAACGCGACGACTCGCGGATCGCCTCGGTCCAGGACGCCGTCTCGCAGCCCGAGCTGGCCGACGCGCTGGTCAGCCGCGACGGCAAGGCGATCTACATCCCGGTCGGCCTGCGCGGGGAGAACGGGTCTCCGGAAACCACCGCGCAGATCAAGCACATCCGCGAGACGGCGCAGCAGGGCAGGCCGGACTCGCTGGCCGTGCACGTGACCGGGCCGATGGCCACGATCGCCGACATGCAGGACGAGATCGAGAAGAGCATGCTCGTCATCACGGCGGTGACGATCGGGCTCATCACGGCGATCCTGCTGGTGATCTACCGGTCGGTGGTGACCGCGCTCGTCGCGCTGGCGCTCATCGGGCTGTCGCTGGGCACCGCCCGTGCGGTGACGGCGCTGTGCGGCCTTCAGTTCTTCGACGTCTCGACCTTCACCGCGTCGCTGCTCACGGCCGTGGTGCTGGGCGCGGGCACCGACTACGGCGTGTTCCTGCTCAGCCGGTTCCACGAGCGGATACGAGCCGGTGACGACCCCGAGCAGGCGGTGATCACGGCGAACCGGAGGGTGGCGGCGGTGATCGCGGCTTCCGCGGGCACCGTGATCGCGGCGTGCAGCGGCATGGCGCTGGCCGAGGTCAGCATCTTCCGCACCACCGGGCCGGCCATCGCGGTGAGCCTCGCGGTCACCCTGGCGGCGGGCCTGACGCTGACGCCCGCGCTCCTGGCCATCGCGGCCACCCGCGGCTGGGCGAAGCCGCGGCGGTCGCCGGAGAACGGCCGGTGGACGGCCATCGCGGAGCGCGTCGTGGCCAGGCCGGCCCGGGTGCTGGCGGCGGGGCTGGTGGTGTTGCTCCTGCTGGCCGCGTTCTACCCGGCAGCGCGGCTGAGCTACGACGAGCGAGCCGTGCAACCGGCCGCGACCGACAGCAACCTCGGCTACGGCGCGCTGGGCAAGCACTTCCCGGCAGGCGAGATCCTCCCGGAGTACGTACTGGTCGACTCCGACCACGACATGCGCAACCCGCAGGACCTCGCGGCGCTGGAGACCGCGGCCGCGAACGTGGCCAAAGTGGACGGTGTGCGGGCCGTGCGCGGTGTGACCAGGCCGACCGGCGAGCCTATCGCGGAAGCCAACGTGGGCAACCAGGTCGGCGTGGTCGGGGACCGGCTCGGCGCGGCGGAGGAGCAGCTCGGCGGCGGTCAGCAGGGCATCGGAGGGCTGGCCGACGGTGCGGGGCAGCTCGCCGACGGCACGGGCAGGCTCGCCGGGGGAGCCGCGGAGCTCGCCGCGGGCAGCGGGCGCCTGGCCCAGGGCGCGCGCAGCGCGGTGGACGGCGCCGACCAGCTGCTCAACGGGCTGAACACGGCCCACGGTGGTCTGGGCACCGCAGGTGACGGCGCCGACGACGCCGGGTCGGCCGCGACCACGCTCGCCGAGGGCGCGCGGCAGCTCGCCACCGGCCTCGACCTGGCGCGCGACCAGACGTCGCTGGCCGTCGACGGCCTCGGGCTGGCCTACAACGCGCTGGCGGCCGACGCCGTGTGCACGCTCGACCCGATCTGCGCCCAGGCGCGCAAGGGGATCCACGACATCTACGTCAGCGAGCGCGACCAGCTCCTGCCGGGGCTGGAGCAGGCGGCCGCCGCCGCGCACAAGATCGCCGACGGCAACGGCGACCTGGCCTCGGGCATGGACGACCTGCGCGGTGGGATCGCGACCGCGCGCGACGGCATCGCCCGGCTCGCCGAGGGCCAGCGCACGATGCGGGACCAGCTGGGTGCCCTGGCCGACGGTGCCGGCCAGGCGGCGAACGGCGCGCAGCAGCTCTCCGACAACGCGGGCCTGGCCGCCGACGGCGCGGGTCAGCTGCGCGACGGCACCGCGAACGCGACCGTCTCGGTCAAGGAGCTGGAACGCGGGCTGGCCCAGGCCGCGGACTTCCTGCGCACCGTGCGCGCCGAGTCGCACCACCCCGGCGTCGGCGGGTTCTACCTGCCGCCCAACGCTCTCAGCGATCCCCGGATGGCCATGGCCAGCGGCATGTTCCTGTCCGACGACGGCAGGACGGCCCGGCTGGTGGTGCTGCACAGCGGCGATCCGCTGGACCGGGCCGCGATGGACCGGGCAGGCGAGATCGTGCGCACCGCCGAACACGCGCTTCGCGGGACATCGCTGGACGGCAGCGGGGTGCACAACACCGGCTCGGCGTCGGTGAACCGCGACCTCGCGCGGATGTCCGACGCGGACTTCTCGGTCTTCGCGCTGGTGGCGCTGCTGTCGGTGCTGGTCATCCTGATGCTGTTGCTGCGCAGCATCGTGGCGCCGATCTACCTGCTCCTCTCGGTGATCCTCTCCTACGCCGCCGCGATGGGGATCGCCGTGCTGTTCTGGCAGTTCCTGCTCGGCGGCGAGCTGGACTGGAGCGTCCAGCCGATCGCGTTCGTGATCCTGGTCGCCGTCGGCGCCGACTACAACATGCTGCTGATGTCGCGGATCAGGGAGGAGTCCGACGACGGGTCGCGGGAGGGAATCGCGCGTGCGGTGGCCACGACCGGAGGCGTGATCACCTCGGCGGGCGTCATCTTCGCGGCGAGCATGTTCGCGCTGATGTCGGGAACCGTGGACATCCTGGCGCAGCTCGGCTTCACCATCGGCGTCGGCCTGCTGCTGGACACCTTCGTGGTGCGGACGCTGGTCATCCCCGCCACCGCGGTGCTGCTGCGCAAGTGGAACTGGTGGCCTTCCAGGACGGCCGGGGAGCGCGGCTGATCGGCTGAGCGATGTATCCCTCCGGGCGTGCGGGTCCTCTGTCTTGCAGAGAGCTGTCTGGAAGGGGCGCAGCACCGTGACCGTCTCACACCTGATCTCGCTCGCGGAGGAAGTGGAGCGCTACCTCGGCGACCCCCACGACCCGTCCAGCCGGATGTCCTACCAGCGCATCCTGGAGCACGACGAGAGCGAGCGGTACCCGCACGAGCTGGTCGACGTCCTGCACGAGTGGGGCCTGCACACCTACCTCCTGCCGGAGGAGTGGGGCGGGCGCGCGATCGACGTGGAGGTGGGGTTCAACCTGCTGCGCCTGGTGGCGCGCCGGGACCCCGCGGCTGCCACCGCGGTCATGCTCACCGACCTGGCCTTCATGCCGGCATGGATCGCCGGGACCGCCGAGCAGCGCGAGGGGTTCGTGCGCGCGATCACCGACGGCACGAAGATGGCGTGGGGGCTTTCCGAGCGGCACCACGGCAGCGACGTGCTCGCCAACGAGATGCGGGCCGAGAAGGTGCCCGGCGGCTACCTGCTGTCCGGCGAGAAGTACCTGATCGGCAACGCGACGGTCTCCGACGTGGTGAGCCTGCAGGCGCGCACCGACGAGCGCGGCGGACCGGGCGGGTGGTCGCTGTTCGCGGTGGACAAGCGCGAGTGCGCTCCCGGCACCTTCGAGCACCTGCCGCGGGAGCGGCTGCACGGGCTGCGCGCCTCGGACCTCGGCGGGTTCCGCCTGGACCAGGTCTTCGTGCCCGAGTCGAGCAGGTTCGGCGAAGAGGGCAGGGGTCTGGAGATCTCCATCAAGGGGGCCCAGGTCGCCCGGATCTCGATCTGCAGCATGTCGCTCGGCGCGGTCGACACCGCGCTGCGGCTGGCGATGGACTTCGCCGAGCAGCGCGAGATCTTCGGCAGGAAGGTCGTCGAGATCCCGTACTCGCGGCGGCAGCTGGCCGAATGCTTCGCGGATCTGCTGATCGGGGATGCGCTGTGCACCGAGGCCGTGCGCGGGTTGCAGGGAAATCCGGCGCAGGCGAGCGTTTTCTCGTCGGTGGTGAAGTACTTCGTGCCGACGCTGCTGGAACGCACGATGGCGCAGACGTCGGTCGTTCTCGGAGCTCGCCTCTACCTGCGCGACCATCCTCATTTCGGCGTCTACCAGAAGATGATGCGCGATGTCCTGGTGGCCATCTTCGCCGACGGCAACACCGTTGTGAACCTCAAGAACATCGCCCTGGAACTGCACGAACTGCTTGGCACCTCGCGCGATCCCGGAGAGGACCTGCGCGCCGCCGCCGAGAAGAGCGTCGGGCTGCTGTACGACGTGGACGCGAAGCTGCCGCGCTGGCAACCGCAACGCCAGTCGTTGTTCAGCCGCGGAAAGGACGACACGGTGCTGGCGATGCCCGACGGCATCGAGCGGCTGCGCGCCCTGGCCGAAAGGCAGCAGGACCCCGCGCAACGGCAGTGGTACCTGCGCTCCGCCGAGGTCGCGCAACGACTGATGGGTCAGCTCGACCGCCTGCACGAGGGGACCACGCGGCTCAAGCAGCAGTGGGGCAAGGAATACAGCACTTCCGACGAGCTGTTCCGGCTCGGTGAGCAGTACTGCGCGGTGCACGCGGGTGCCGCGCTGGTCCATCTGGTGACCCGCTCCGCCGAGGTGTTGCAGGACCCGATGCCCGACGGCGCCGTGCTGCTGCTGTGCCTGGAAAGGGTGTGGCGGCAGTTCCGCTCGGACGAACCCGTCACCGACGTCGACGTGATCGACCGCGTCGTCGAGGTGCTCAGGTGGCAGCACGGCGAGCACCGGCTGTTCTCGCACTGGCAATTCCGGCTCCGGGCGTCATCGTCGTGACCCCGGCGAAAGCGTTCCGATTTCCCAGGTTCGCGTTCGCGCGGGACAATCATGAAAAGCGATGACGATGTGGACCGGTGAACCCGTTCGCCGCGGCTGGTGGCACTGGGGGGTTCCGGCCGCGCGATGGGGTGCCGCTGTGGATGATTACGACTTAACCGAAGATGTCGCGAGCATGCCGGGCAATGTGCTTCGCCCGGCGGAAGAACACGTGTTGCACGGGCGCGAACGCGAACGCCCCGCGATCCGGTCTATTCTGGATGATGCGAAGTCGGCGAGAGGCCGCGCACTCGTGCTCCGAGGCGAAACCGGGATCGGCAAGAGCACGCTGCTGAAGTACGCGCAACGCCGGGCCGGGGGAATGCGGCTGCTGTCCTGCTCCGGACTGGAGTCGGAGTCCGAGCTCGCGTTCTCCGGGTTGCAGCACCTGGTCGCGCCGCTGCTCGACGAGATCGACGGGCTGCCGCCGTCGCAGGCCGAGGCGCTGCGCGCGGCGCTGGGGATGTCCGAACTGCCGGTGACCGAGTTCGTGGTGTCGGCGGCCGTGTGCTCGCTGCTTTCTCACTCCGCGCGCGAAACACCGCTGCTCGTCGTCGTCGACGACGCGCAGTGGCTGGACCGGGCCACGCTCGGCGCGCTGTACTTCACGGCTCGCCGCATCGCGACCGAGCCGATCGCGATGCTGTTCGGCATGGGCGAGGCCGAGCACCACGAGCGGGAGGCTCGCGACCTGCCCACCATGCTGCTGACCGGCCTGTCCGACGAAGCCTCCAACGACCTGCTCGACGAGCTGGGCTGGAACGCACCGGCCCGCGACTCGCTGATCACCGCTACCGGCGGCAACCCGCTCGCGCTGCGGGAGCTGACGAGGCTCGGTGCGCCGGAGCAGCTCGTCGGGGACGCACTGCTGCTGGGCACCGTGCCGTTGAGCGAGCGCCTGCGGACGGCGTTCATCCAGCGGATGGAAGGGCTGCCCGCCAAAGCCCGGGCCCTGCTGCTGGTGGTGGCCGTCGAGGAGACCGGCAGGCTCGGCGTGGTGCTGGGCGCGTGCGCCCGCCTGGGCATCGACGCCGGCGTGCTGGACTCGGTTCTCAGGGGCTACGACCAGCTAGAGATCACCGAGCGCTGGGTGCGCTTCCGCCATTCGCTGATGCGGTCGGCGGCCTACCACAAGGCATCGTTGCGGATGCGGTCGAAAGCCCACGCCGCGGTGGCCGAGGAGCTGACTGGCCGCGGTGAGTCCGACCGGGCGTCCTGGCACCGGGCGATGGCGGCGGTCGAACCGGACGAGGAGCTCGCCACGGCGTTGGAGCGCAGCGCCGACACCGCCGAGCGGCGCGGCGGCAGCGCGGCGGTGGTCTCGGTCCTGCAACGTGCGGCAAAGCTGAGCACCGACCCCGAGGGACGTACGCGGCGCACCGCCTCGGCCGCGTACGCGGCGTGGCAGTCCGGTCAGCCCGACCTCGCCAGGGCGCTGACGACCGAGGTCATGACCGCGCCGACGGACATGCACGCCCGAGTGGGGCTGACGCGTCTGCTGGGCCTGATCGACCTGGACAGCAACGACCCCGCGGTGGCGTGCGCGCAGTTCATCCGGGGTGCCCAGGAGGTCGCCGAGCACAACCCGGTGGAGGCGCTGACCCTGCTCTTCCTGGCCGTGGACGGCGGTTACCTGTCGGGGCGCATCGAGGACGCGGGCCGGGCGGCGCGGCTGATGACCGAGCTGGACTGCGGGCCGGACTACCGCCTGTTAGCCGAGCGGATGTGCGCCGCGCTCGAAGGGCGCCTGCCGCTGGAGGGCACCACCCCGCGCGAGCTGCTCGAGGCCGCGCCCGCCCTGCCAACGCCCGACGACGAGATCCGGTTCCTGTGGGTGATGGCCATGAGCTGGCTCGGTCCGCACCAGCGCCAGGCCAGGGAGTTCGGGCTCGCGGCCTGCCGGACGTTCCGGCTCAAGGGCGTGGCCAGCGTTCTGCCCGTGATGCTGAACTGGGTGGCCGACATCGAGTACCACCTGGGGTTGTGGCGCGACGGGCAGGCGCACGCCGAGGAGGCGGTGCGGCTGGCCCGCGACACCGGGCAGCGAAACCGGATGGCCGACGGGCTGGCGCTGCTCGCCCGGTTCGCCTCCGTGCGGGGCGACTGGGAGGGATGCCAGGACCACGCCGACGCCGCGCTGGAGACGGCGCTGGTGCTGCGCAACCGGGCAGCCGCGGCACACGTGAGCTGGGCGCTGGGGCTGGCGGACCTGGCCAGGGGACGCGACGCCGACGCGTACCGGCGGTTGTCGTCGATCAGGGCGGAGGGATCGCCGTACGCCAACAGCAAGGTCGCGGCGCTGGTCCAACCCGACCTCGTCGAAGCGTCGGTCCGATGTGGACATTCGGACGCCGCCGGGGTGCTGCTTTCCGAGGCGCGGGAAGGCTGTCGCGGGACGACGGCGCGGTGGCGGAAGCTGCACCTGCACATGTGCCGGGCGCTGGTCGAGGAGTCCGGCGCCGACTTCACCACCGCCACCGGAGCCGACCTGGGCGAGGACCGCCCTTTCGACCGCGCCCGCGCGGCGCTGCTGCACGGCGAATGGCTGCGCCGCAACCGGCGCCAGGCCGAGGCCCGCTGGCAGTTGCAGCAGGCGGCGGAGCTGTTCGACAGCCTCGGTGCGGCGCCCTGGTCCGAACGCGCCCGTGGCCAGTTGCGCGCGGCCCGGGGAGCGCTGCTGCGCACCGCGGACCCGGCCGTGCTGACCAGGCAGGAGAAGCAGATCGCCGGCATGGCCGCCACCGGCATGACCAACAAGGAGATCGCCGCGCAGCTCTCGGTCAGCCCCCGCACGGTCAGCCACCACCTGTACAAGCTCTTCCCGAAGCTGGGGATCTCCTCGCGCGCCCAGCTGCGGGGACTGGACCTGGAGTCGGCCCCCACCCAGGACGACTGAGGAGCTGTCTTCGCCCCGGTGGCGGAACTTGGACTCGCCTTGCGTGGGGGTGCCGGTGGCGGAACCTCAGGCGCCCTCTGGCTCCGGGATCTTTTCTGACGTATGCCCATACGCTGCGAAAAGCTGTCCTCGCCAGAGGACGCCTGAGAACCCGCGGCGGTGCCGGTTGCGGGGGTGGGCCAAGCGGCTGCGCCGCTTCAAAGACCAACTGAGGCGGCAGACCGGTCGTCCACACCGCAAGCGGCGCGGGCCGAGGGCCCGCTCAGGCGACCGGCGCGTTCTCCTTCTCCAGCAGCAAAACTCCCATGTAGTCGACGACCGTGAGCCAGAAGCGGTCGTCGTCGCCGTATCGGCGCAGGAGGTCCGGGATGCGGTGGTGGCCGGCGACGCCGAAACCGCCCGCGTCGCAGAAGGCGCGGATGTCGTCGGCCTCGACGCCGAAGACGAACGGCTCACCGCCGCTGGCCACGAGCTGCCTCGCCCGCCGCGCCGAGTCGTCGCCGGAACCGCCGACGACCGAGGCGTCCATGTAGTCCAGCACGACCTTGCTGCCCGGTGCGGTGACGGCGCCGAGCTTGCCGAGGGTGTCCAGCACCGAGTCGCCCGGCAGGTAGTAGGTGACGCCCATCCAGATCACCACCGACCGGCGCGCGGGGTCGAAGCCCTGTGAGGTCAGCCGCTCGCCCAGGTCGTCGCCTGCGGCGAAGTCGCACGTCACGTACTGCACGCGCGCCTTGGGGTGCAAGGAGTTCCGCCGCATGATGGCCATCTTCTCGGCCTGGGTGTCGGGCTTGTCGACCTCGTAGACCACCACGTCGGAGCCGAAGTCGTGGCGCAGCGCGGTGGTGTCGTACCCGGCGCCCAGCACGACGACCTGCGTGCAACCGGCCGCCACCTCGGCGTCGACGACCTCGTCGCAGAAGCGGTGGCGCAGCACCACCTCGGCAAGCAGACCGGTGTAGCGGCGGTCGGCCATGCGCAGGCAGAACCTGAAGACGGGCGGGAACGGGTGGGTGCTCCGGAACCGCCAGTTCTGCAGGAAGTACCGGGCGAACGGGTCGTCGAGCAGTCGCGACTGCTCCGGCTGCTGCGTCTCGGCCGCCCGGATCACCGCGCACAGCTCCGCGGTGGGGCTGGTGGCCCCCTTGGCCGCCCTGACCTTTCCGGCGAGCGTCACGACGTCCTCCTCCTGATGCGGTCGGTGTGGACGTGTCCTCACCTACACCGAGGCAGCGCGGGCGCGCGTGGATACATGACCGGCGCCGGCGATCCGGATCGGCCGCGGCATGTATCCCGCGGCGGCACCGCCCGCTCTGTACGGGTGGATCTCGCGGGCGAGCCGACTCCGCGTCGCGCCGCGTGCGTGATCACCGCGCGAGACGGGCCCCGCTCGTCCGCGACGACCTTTCAGAAGGGACGTGGTGAGTGTGCGAGTCGCTGTGGTGGGCGCCGGTGCCGCCGGCATCTCGGCCGCGCACCGGCTGCGCTCGGACGCGGACGTGACCGTGTTCGAGGCGTCCGACCGGCCGGGCGGGCACGCCCGCACGGTCGAGGTCACCGACGACGGCCGGACGCTGGGCCTGGACACCGCCTTCGTCGTCTACAACGAGCCGCACTACCCCGAGGTCACCCGGTTCTTCGACCACCTCGGCGTCGCGACCCGCGAGCACCCGGGCCGGTTCTCGTTCTTCGACCTCGACAGTCCGACGGCCTACGTGTCCGAGGACTTCGACCTGACGGCGGAGCAGGTGCGGGCGCGCTACCCCGCCGAGTTCGCACGGCTGTGGGAGGAGGCGACGCGCTTCTACCGCGAGTCGCCGCGCGACTTCATCCGCAAGCGCACCGACTGCCCGCTCGGCGAGTACCTGGACCGCAACGGCTACAGCGAGGAGTTCAAGTACGGGTTCGTGGTGCTGGTGTCCACCGCCGCGTGGTCGGTGCCCGCGGACCGGGTCTGGGACATGCCGGCGAGCACCGTGGTGGCCTTCTTCCTCGCCCACGGCGCCGAAGGTCTCGGCGGGCGCGGCGTGCCCTGGCGGACGGTCACCGGCGGCAGCGTGCGCTACGTGCGGGCCGCGGTGGAGGAACTTCGCCGCTGCGGCAACGAAGTCCGGCTGAACGCACCGGTGACCGGGGTGCAGGAGCGGGAGGACGGCGTCGCGGTGCGCACGGACGCCGGCGTGGAGCACTTCGACTACGCGGTGCTGGCCACGCACGCCGACGACGCGCTGGCGGTGCTGGAGCGTCCGACCGAGCGGCAGCGGAGGCTGGAAGCCGTGCGCTACCACCGGACCAAGGTGGACCTGCACACCGATCCGGCCGTCATGCCGGCCGACCGCAGCCGCTGGCGGAGCTGGAACTACGGCCGGGTCCGGCGGGACGACACCCAGGACTCGTGGGTCGTCTACTACCTCAACGAGTTGCAGGGCCTGACCTCCGAGCACGACTACTTCGTCACCCTCGACTGCCCCGTGCCCGTCGACGAGAGCCGGGTGATCGAGCGGTTCGACTACCGGCACCCGATCTTCACCATCGACGTCCGGCGCATGCAGCCCGACATCCACTCGGTCAACGAGGGATCCCGGGTGAAGTTCGCCGGTTCCTACTTCCACAGCCGCCGGATGGGCCCGGACATCGTCGGCTCGCACGAGGCGGCCTTCGACTCCGGGGCCGCGGCCGCGGAGTCCGTGCGGCGCGACGCCGCCGACCGGGCAGTGGCCTGAAACCCGCGAACACCGACCCTGCCGAGAAGGAGCCGTTCCCATGGCAGAGACCACCAACAGCACCGGCACGCTCACCCCTGAGCAGGTCGAGCGGTGGCTGGTCGACAAGATGGCCTACAAGCTCGACGTCGAGCCGGCCAAGGTCGACGTGGACATGTACTTCGACGAGTTCGACCTGGACTCCACCGAGGCGCTGGTGCTCTCCGGGGAGCTGGAGAAGTGGCTCGGCTTCGAGCTGGAGGCCACCGCGCTCTGGTACCACCCCACGATCTCCGACCTCTCCCGGCACATCGCCGACGAGTACGGGGGCGGCAATGCGGGGGGATGAGCCACTGGTCCGCGAGCTGGTGGCAGGCAGCGGCACCGGCCACCGGGTCGTGCTCGTGCATCCCGGCGCGCTGCCGCTGAGCTGCTACCGGCCGATCGCGGCGGAGCTGTCCGGCGACACCTCGCTGCACGTGGTGGACCTGGAGAAGGTCCCGGAGTACTTCGAGGCGGCGCTGACCGACCACGACACCGGCCTGTCGCTCGACGGCATGGCCGAGCGGGTCCACCGCGAACTTGCGGCATGCGACCTGCTGGGCGACGACGTGGTGCTCGGCGGCTGGTCGTTCGGCGGTGTGGTCGGCTACGCGGTGGCGGCCAGGTCGGCGCCGCGGCAGCGTCCGCGCAGGCTGCTGGTGGCCGACAGCATCGCCCCGGTGGCCGAGTTCACCACCACGACCGACGACGAGATCGGCCCGGAGCTGCTGCTGCCGTGGTTCGCCATGTACCTCGGCGCGAAGCGGGGCGTCGCCATCGACCTCGACGCCGGCGACGTCCGCGGCATGGACGTCGAAGCCGGCCTGGAGCGGGCGCTCACCGCGGTCCTCGACGCGGGAGCGCTGCCGCCCGACACCAGCGTGGCGGGCCTGCGCGGCGTCTACCGCGCTTACTCGCGGGGACTGCTGCGAAACGACCGGGTCGCGCGCGACTACGCGGCGAAACCCGTGGACGTGCCCATCACGCTGGTACGTCCCCGCTCCGGACTGCTCGGCGGCAGCAGACCGCTGGGCTGGGACCAGCTCGCCGCCGCCGGTCTGTCCACGTTGGACTGCCCCGGCGACCACTACTCGATGCTGTCCGATCCCGACGCCGTCGCGGTCATCGCCGATGCGGCCCGGGAGCGCAACGGTTCCCGTGCCCCCGTCCCATCCCGCACGACTGGCAGGCAACCGTCATGACACCAACCGCGCAACGCAGACTGTCCGACAACCCGGTCGCCGTGGTCGGGCTGGGCGCGCTCTTCCCGCGCTCGGGCGACCTCGGCGAGTTCTGGAGCAACGTCGTCGAGGCCCGGGACTGCATCGAAGAGGTCCCGGAATCGCACTGGAGCGTCGACGACTACTACGACCCCGATCCCGAGGCACCCGACAAGACCTACTGCAAGCGCGGCGGCTTCGTGCCCACCGTCGACTTCGACCCGATGGAGTTCGGGCTGCCGCCCAACATGCTCGAGGTCACCGACGTGCTGCAACTGCTGAGCCTGGTCGTGGCCAAGCAGACGCTGGACGACGCGGGCGTGCAGGGCGCCGAGTGGTACGACCCGTCGCGCACGGGCACGGTCCTCGGGGTCACCGGCGCGAACTCGCTGACCCAGCCGCTGGCCACCCGGTTGCAGACACCGGTGCTCAAGGAGGTCGTGCGGTCCTGCGGGCTGACCGAGCAGGACGCCGAGGCCATCGCCGACAAGTTCACCCGCGCGTTCGCCCCGTGGGAGGAGAACTCCTTCCCCGGGATGCTGGGCAACGTCGTGGCCGGCCGGCTGGCGAACCGGTTCGACTTCGGCGGCAAGAACTGCACCGTCGACGCGGCCTGCGCCAGCTCGCTGGCAGCGGTGGACATGGCGGTCGACGAGCTGGTGTCGGGCCGCGCGGACCTGATGGTCACCGGCGGCTGCGACGCGGAGAACACGATCCTGATGTACCTGTGCTTCTCCAAGACCCCGGCGTTCTCCCGCAGCGGCCGCATCCGGCCGTTCGACGAGTCCAGCGACGGCACGCTCATCGGCGAGGGCATGGGCATGCTCGCCCTCAAGCGGCTGGAGGACGCCGAGCGCGACGGCGACCGCGTCTACTCGGTGCTGCGCGGCATGGGCTCGGCCAGCGACGGCCGGTCCAAGAGCATCTACGCGCCGCGCAAGGAAGGCCAGGTGCTCGCGCTGCGCAGGGCCTACCAGGACGCCGGGTTCGGGCCGGAGAAGGTCGGGCTGGTGGAGTGCCACGGGACCGGGACCGCGGTGGGCGACCTCACCGAGCTCTCGGCGCTGCGGGAGGTCTACGCGGCCGAGACCGACGACACCCAGTTCGCCGCCGTGGGCAGCGTGAAGTCGCAGATCGGGCACACCAAGGCCGCCGCGGGCGCGGCCAGCCTGATCAAGGTCTCGCTCGCGCTGCACGAGAAGGTGCTGGCACCGACGATCAACGTCGAGCAGCCGCGGCGCGACGCCGACTTCGGCAGCTCCCCGTTCCACGTCGCCGCGCGGACCCGGCCATGGGTGCACGACCCGGACCGGCCGGTGCGGCGCGCGGCGGTGTCGTCGTTCGGCTTCGGGGGCACCAACTTCCACGCGGTGCTCGAAGAGCATGCGGAAACCTCGTCGACCAGGAGGCTGCATCCCGGACCGCGGGTGCACGTCTGGCACGCGCCGACCGCGGAGGAACTGCTCGACGCGCTGCGCCAGGACGCGGAGGGCCTCGATCCGCAGGAGCCGGTCCCCGCCGAGGACGCCAGGCTGGCCGTGGTCGCCGCCGACGAGCAGGAGCTCGCGAACCTGCGCGAGCAGAGCATCGAGCGGCTGAGCTCCGAGCCGAGGCAGGAGTCCTTCGACCTCCCGGGCGGTGCCCACTACCGCGGCCGGGCGCTGATCGGGTCCGAACGGGGCGGCAAGGTCGCCGCGCTGTTCGCCGGGCAGGGCAGCCAGTACGTCGGGATGGGCGCTCGCGCCGCCGTCGCGGTGCCGCCGGTGCGAGCCGCCTTCGACACCGCCTCCGCCGCGACGGCGCTGGGCCGGGTGGTGTTCCCGCCCCCGGCGTTCGACGAGGAGACCGGCAAGGCGCAGCAGGAGGAGCTGCGCCGCACCGAGCACGCCCAGCCTGCGATCGGCGCTCTTTCCGCCGGACAGCACCGCTTCCTCGCCGAGCTCGGTTTCCGCGCCGACGGCGCCCTCGGGCACAGCTTCGGCGAGCTGACCGCGCTGTGGGCGGCGGGCAGCCTCGACGACGACGGCTTCCACCGGCTCGCCCGGGCCAGGGGCCGCGCCATGGCGGTCTCCCCGGACGGCGGCGCCGATCCCGGCACGATGGCCGCCGTGAGCGCCGGTCCCGAGCGGGTCAGAGAGCTGCTGGACGGCCACGACGACGTCGTGGTGTGCAACCTCAACGCACCGGACCAGACCGTGGTCGGCGGCGGCACCGACGCGGTCGGCGAGTTCGTCTCGGCCGCCCGCGACGCCGGCGTGGACGTCCGGCCGCTGCCGGTGTCGGGCGCCTTCCACACCCGCTACGTGGCGCACGCGGTCGAACCGTTCGCCGACGAGGTCGCCGGCGTGGCGGTGCGGGAGCCCGCCTTCCCGGTATACGCCGACACCGCAGGCGCCTCCTACGGCCGCGACGAGGCGGCCAACCGCGAGGTGCTGGTCGGCCAGCTCACCAGCACGCTCTCGTTCGCTCCGCGCCTGGAGCAGCTCCACGACGACGGCTACCGGGTCTTCGTCGAGTTCGGTCCCAGATCCCTGCTCTCCGGCATGGTCCGGCGGACCCTGGCCGACCGGGACGACGTCGTCGTGCTCAGCGCCGACGCCGGACCCGACCGCGACAGCGACCGCGCGCTCAAGCAGCTCGCGGCCCGGCTGGTGGTGCTCGGCGCGCCGCTGACGCGCCTCAACCGCTACGCCGCCGAGACCGCCCGGCGCGAGCCGGGCAAGGGGATGACGATTCCGTTGAATGGTGTGAATCACGTGTCCGAAGCACGCCGCGAGGCATACCGCGAAGCACTCCAGAACGGCTACCGCGTCGACCAGCAGGGCGGCGCGCAGACCGGCAACGGCGACGCGCCGCCGCCCCCGGCGAACGGCCATGCGCAGCAGTCCAACGGCCACATGCCGGCGCAGCAGTCGAACGGCCAGGTGCCGGCACAGCATCCCGCGTCCGGTCAGCAAGCGGGCCGGCACGACGGCGCGCAGGAAACCTCGGCGGCCTTCGGGCCGGGGTCGGTCGCCGCGGAGCACATGGCCGCGCACCGCGAGTTCCTGGACGGTCAGCTCCGGGTGGCGCAGCACCTGAGCTCGATGCTGCAACGGGAGTCCGATCAGGGTCCCCGGGACGGCATGATCTCGGGCATCTCCGCGGTCGCGCAGCAGAGCGTCACCGTGGGCGAGAGTCACATGCACGCGAGCGACGTGCTCCGCGGTTTCGCCGAGATGGAAGCGGGAGCGCCACCGTCACCGGCCGTCCCGCCGCGCCGGATGCCGGCCGCCTACAGCGACCAGCCCGCCACGCCGCCCGCTCCGGCACCGGCGCCGGACGAGCAGATCGCGCTACCCGCTCCCGCCGCGCCGGAGCCTGCACCTGCCCAGGAAACACCGCAGGCAGCGGCACCAACGCAGCAGCAGGCGCAGGACGCCGGTGCCCCGGTCGAGCCGGCGCAGACCGAGACCGGTGAGCCGGAGTCCGGTGGCGGGCCGACCGGCCCCGAAGAGGTGCGCCGGACACTGCTGGACATCGTCGCCGACAAGACCGGCTACCCCGCCAACATGCTCGACCCCGGGATGGACGTCGAGGCCGACCTGGGCATCGACTCGATCAAGCGGGTCGAGATCATGGGCGGCCTGCGGGAGCGGTTCCCCGCGATGCCCGAACCCAGCCCGGAGGAGCTCGCCGAGCTGCGCACGCTGGATGACATCGTCGGCCTCATCGCGAGCGCCGGAGCGTCGGAGGGCGGGCAGGCGCAAGCCCCAAAAGCCTGATCGGGCGGATGCCGGCGCGCACGAGCCGGCTCCCCGCCCCCGACGTCCTCGAAGGCGCGTACCGCACCGACCCGGTGGTGCTGATCGCCGGTGAGCGGTCGTCCCTGAGCACCGCGCTCGCCGACGCGCTGGCCACCGCAGGCTGGCGGGTCCGGCACGAGGAGCCCGGCGACGGCGCCGAACCCGACGTGGTCCTCTGGCCGGCACCCGAGCAGCCCACCGGCTGGGACCAGGCGTCGTCGGCGCTGACCGACGCGCTGCTGCTGGCCGGTCGTGTGCAGGAGCCGTTGGAGCGGGTCGCGGAGTCCGGGCGCGCGGCGTTCGTGACGGTCACCCGGATGGACGGCAGGCTCGGGATGTCCGGTGCCGAGAACATGCCGAAGGCCGTGCTCGGTGGTGCGGTCGGCCTGGTCTCCACGTTGGCGATCGAGGCTCCCGCGCTGTTCTGCCGCTCGCTCGACCTGGCCCCGGAGCTTTCCGAGGAGCGTTGCGCCGAACTCGTGGTGGCCGAACTGCACGACGCGCGCTCGGATCTGGTGAAGTCCGGCTACTCGGCCGATGGCACCCGCTGGACGGTCGAAGCGGCCTACGAGGACGGCTCCGCCGACGGCTCCGCGGCACCGGAACCGGGGCCCGACGACCTGCTGGTCGTCACCGGTGGCGGCCGCGGTGTCACGGCCGCGTGCACGGTCGGTCTGGCCGAGCGATACGGCTGCGGCGCGCTGCTGCTCGGCCGCACCAAGCTGGCCGACGAGCCGTCCTGGACCGAAGGTGTGAGCGACGATGAGCTGAAGGCGGCCATCGCGGACCACCTGCGCGCAGAGGGGCGCACGCCCACACCGCGCGAAGTCGGCGGCCTGCACGGGGAGCTCGTCGCGCAGCGGGAGATCCGCCGGACCCTGGCGTCGATCCGCGAGAGCGGTGCGTTCGCCGAGTACCTGCCGGTCGACACCACCGACGCGGCGGCGACCGCCGAGGCGCTGGCGGCCTACCGCGACCGCATCACCGGGGTGGTGCACGGCGCGGGCGTGCTGGCCGACCAGCTCATCACCGCCAAGCAGGAAGCGGAGGTGGCGCGGGTCCTGGCGCCGAAGCTGGCGGGCCTGCGCTCGGTGCTCGGCGCGGTCGACCAGGACCGCCTGCGCCACCTGAAGCTGTTCTCGTCGGTGGCGGGGTTCTTCGGCAACCGGGGGCAGTCCGACTACGGCATGGCCAACGCCGCGCTGAACTCGCTGGCCTGCGCTTTCAAGCGGGAACACCCGGACGCGTCGGTCACCGCCGTCAACTGGGGAGCGTGGGACGGCGGCATGGTCACCCCCGGGCTCGCCAAGATGTTCGCCGAGCGAGGCGTCGAGCTGATCCCGCTCCAGACCGGTGTGGACGTGTTCGCCGAGCAGTTCCGGCCCGAACACTCCGGTGACGTGGTGTGCGTGGTCGGTCCCGGCAAGCCGCTGTCCGAACCGGAACCGCCGCGGTGGGACGGGGAAGTGCGCCTGCGCCGCGACCTCGGCCCGCTCACCGACGACCCGGTGATCGCCGACCACGTCATCGGCGGCGCCCCGGTCCTGCCGGCCGCGGTCGCGATCGGCGGGCTGCTCGACGCGGCGCGCCAGGTGCGCCCGGACGTGCGCGCGCTGGAAGAGTTCCAGGTGCTCAGCGGGGTCGTCTTCGACGGGTCGGTGCAGGCGTTGCACGTGGCGGTGGGGGCTGACGTCACCGCCTCGGACGACACCGGCAAGCCCCGGTACCGGGCAACCGCGCGCACGGACCTGCCCAGCGCCGAACCGCTGCGAGACCTGCCCCCGGCCACGGCGGGCGAACCGCTGGACCCGTACTCCGACGGGACGTTGTTCCACGGCCCGGCGCTGCGCGGGATCGAGCGGCTGCTCGCCGACGGCGACCGGCTCGTGCTGGGCTGCCGGCTCCGCGCGGCGGGCATCGCCGACGGCGCCTACGAAGTCGCCGGCTACCGGCCGGAACAGGCCGACCTGCTGCTCCAAGCGGTCCTGGTGTGGGTGCGCAGGCACCTGGGCAGGCCCAGCCTGCCCACTGCCGTCGGGCGCGTCGAACCGCACGCGCCGCTGCCGGACGGCGAACCGTTCCACGTCGTCGTCGACGAGGCCCGGGCCGCGGAGGGCTTGGTGCGGGCCACCGCCACCGCCTGCGACCAGGCGGGTGGAGTTCTGCTGCGGTTCCGCGACGTCGACGCGGTGGTCAGCACGGCACTGGAAAGCAAGTTCACGAGCAGCGAGCGGGGGAGCTGAGATGTCCAGCGGTACACCGATCGCCGTCGTCGGGATGTCGTGCCTGCTGCCGGGCGCGAGCACTCCCGAGGAGTTCTGGACGAGCCTGCGGGAGGGCGCGGACCAGCGCAGCCACGGTGGTCGCGAGGTGTTCGGCACCGATCCGAGCGTGCCGGGCGGATGGGGCGACGACCAGCACTCGATCACGACGACCCGCGGCGGGTTCGTCGGCGAGGTCGAGACCGACCTGGAAGGTCTCGGCCTGCCCGCCGAGGAGCTCGACGGCCTCGGCCGGGTCGTGCGATGGCCACTGCACACCGCCCGGCGGGCACTGGCCGACGCCGGGCTGCCCGAGTCCGCCGAAGTGCTCGCCCGCACGGGCCTGGTGCTGGGCAACTACTCGTTCCCGACCGAGGAGTCCTCGCGCTTCGTGCTGCCGATGCTGCGCGCCCAGGTCAGCGACGGGCTGCGCCGGGCGGGACTGCCGCTGCCCGACGACGCGTCGCCGCCGCCCGCCGCCGACCCGCGCAGCGTGTGGGCCAGCGGCCTGCCCGCCGGTGTCGTGCACACCGCGCTGGGACTCGGAGGACCGCACCTGGCACTCGACGCGGCGTGCTCGTCCACTCTCTACGGCATCGCGCTCGCCCGCGACTACCTGCTCACCGGTGCGGCCGACGTGATGCTGGCCGGGGCCGTGTGCGCGCCGGACCCGCTGCTGATCCAGCTCTCCTTCTCCGACCTGCGCGCCCTGCCCTCCGACGACGACGTCAGCCAGCCGTTCGACGCGCGCTCCGCCGGCATCGTGACCGGCCAGGGCGCGGGCGCGTTCGTGCTCAAGCGGCTGCCCGACGCGCTGGCCGACGGCGACCGCATCCACGCCGTGGTCGAGTCGATCGGTCTCGGCAACGACGGTGCGGGCAGGCACGTGCTCAGCCCGGACGCGGCGGGGCAGCTCGACGCCTACCGCGCCGCCTACGCCGACATCGATCCGGCCACCGTGGACTACGTCGAGTGCCACGCGACCGGAACACCGCTCGGGGACTCCACCGAGCTGCGCAGCCTCAGCGAGTTCTTCGACGGACGCGGGAGCGCGCCGCTGCTCGGCTCGGTCAAGGGCAACGTGGGACACCTGCTCACCGCCGCCGGGCTGACCAGCATGCTCAAGGTCATCATGGCGATGCGCGAGGGCCGGATCCCCGCGACGCCGGGCGTCGGCGAGGCGCTGAGCCCGTCAGGCGGTGAGGCCGCGGCCCGGCGCATGGTGCTCCAGGAGCGCGCGTGGCCGGAGACCGCGGGACGTCCGCGCCGCGCGGGGGTGTCGGCGTTCGGGTTCGGCGGCACCAACGCGCATGTGGTTCTCTCCTCCGAGCCCGGTCCGGAGCCTTCGCGGCACGCACCGCCGCAGCGGGTGCCGCGCATGGCCGTCACCGGCGTGGGCGCCAGGCTGGGTCCGCTGGAGACGACCGCGCCGCTACAGCGCAAGGTGCGCCGCGCGGAGAGCGGCCTGCGGGAACGTCCGGCCGGCCGCTGGTACGGCGCGGACGACATCGCAGAGCCGCCCGGTGGCCTCGGCGAGTCGGGCTACGCCGAGCAGCTCAAGGTCGACCTCTCCACCTACCGCATCCCGCCGTTCGAGCTGAACCAGGCGAACCCGCAGCACCTGATGATGTTCGAGGCCGCCGACGCCGCGCTCGCCGACGCCGGGTTCGACCACCCGGAGGAGACCTCCGGCGCCGAGCGGCGACCGGCCCGCCGCGTCGCGGTGGTCGTGGCGATGGAGATGGAGCCGCACACCCACACCCACCGCGCGCGCTTCGACATCGGCGCGCACGTCCGCGCCGAATGCGCCCGAGCCGGAGTAGAGCTCGACGGCGACGCACTGGAGCGCCTGGAGCGGTCGGTGCGCGACGCCGTGCACGAGCCGATCGGCGCCAACGAGGTGCTCTCCTACATCGGCAACATCATGTCCAGCCGGATCTCCGCGTCGCGCAACCTGGTCGGCCCGTCGTTCACGATCTCCGCCGACCGCACCGCGGGCGCGCGTGCGGTGGAGATCGCCGGTCTGCTGCTGCTCGACGAGAGCATCGAGGCCGTCGTCGTGGGCGGCGTGGACCTGGCCTGCGGACCGGCGAACGTCAACGCCCGCGCACGGCTCGCCGACGAGCGCGGCGAGTCGCTGCCGCCGCTCGGCGACGGCGCGGCGGCGGTCGTGCTGACGCGGGCCGGCCCGCAGGGGCGGGAGTACGCCACGGTCGACTCGGTCAGCCTGCGGCCGGACCCCGAGTCCGCCGCTCGCGAAGCCCTGCGCGCCGCGGGCGCGGACGCCTCGGCGGTGGACTACCTGGAGCTGGGAGCGGCGACCGCGGACGGGCTCGCCACCGAGGTGGCCGAGCTGGCCGGGGCATACCGCGCCGACGACCTGTCCTGCGCTGTCGGCGGCCTGGCGCCGCTGGTCGGTGACACGCAGGCCGGTTGCGCCGTCGCGTCGCTGGTGAAGGTCGCGCTGTGCCTGGACGGCGCGGAACTGCCCGCGACACCGGCCGAGCTGCCGCTCTCCGGACCGAAACTGGCGGAGAGCGCTTTCTACCGCGTGGACGAGCCGCGCCCGTGGCTGCGCCGCCACCGCGACGGCCGCAGGATCGCCGCGCTCAGCGCGGTCGGCAGCGGCACCGCCGCGCACGTGGTCCTGTCGTCGGGGCAGGTGGCCACCGGCGACGCGGTGCGCACGGCCCACGTCGCGGGGCCGCTGGTGCTCGCGCTCTCCGCCGACGGCGCCGAAGGGATCGCCGAGCAGGCCGCGCACTGCGCCGCCGAGCTCGACTCCGGCGGTGACGCGCTCGCGCTGTGCCGGGAGCACGCGCACGACGCGCAGAGCGCGAGGTTGACGGCGGTGCTGGTTTCGGACAGCGGCGACGGGCTGCGCGAGGAACTGCGCAGCGCCGAGCGCGACCTGCCCGCCGCGGTCGCCGACGGCGAGTGGAGCACCCCGGCGGGCAGCTTCTGCACCGGCCGGCCGCTGGGATCGCAGGGCCGCGTCGCGCTGGTCTACCCCGGTGCGTTCACGACCTACCCGGGGGCGGGGCGCGACATGTTCCGCATGTTCCCCGGGCTGCTCGCCGACTTCGAGGCCGAGTGCGAGCACCCGGCCGAGCGCTTCAAGCACCGCGAGCTCTACCCGCGGGCGCGGGAGCCGCTCGACCGGCGCACGATGCTGCGCCACGAGGCCGAGCTGCTCGACGACATCCCGGTCATGCTCGCCACCGGCACCAACTTCGCGGTGCTGGCCACCAGGATGCTGCGAGACGTGCTCGGCGTGCGGCCGGACGGCGGGTTCGGCTACAGCCTCGGCGAGAGCAGCATGCTCTTCGCCACCGGGGTGTGGTCGGCGCAGGCCCGCGACGACACCGCGCTCGCGGCCAGCCCGCTGTTCCGTGACGAGCTGCGCGGCCCCAAGCGGCAGGTGCGGCGGAGCTGGGACCTCCCGCCGGAGACGGCGGACTCGGCTGTCTGGTCGACACACGTCCTGCTGGCGGACCCCGAAACCGTGCGCGGCCACATGCGCGAGCTGGACCGGGTCTTCCTCACCCACGTCAACACCCCCGAGGAGGTGGTGGTCGCGGGTGATCCGGGCCAGTGCCGCGAGCTGGTCGAGCGGATTGGCTGCCAGGCGGCGAAGGCGCCCGCCAACCACGTGATGCACGTGCCGCTGGTCGATCCGCACCTGGACGCGCTGGCCGCGCTCAACGACTACCCGCTCGGCGAGCCTGATCCCGGGCTGGAGCTGCTGTCGGCCTACGACCACCAGCCGGTGGACTTCTCCGACCGGGGCCGCATCGCCGAGCGGATCGCCCGGACTCTGCGCGGTCCCATCGACTTCGCCCGGCTGGCGCGCACCGCGCACGAACGCGGGTTCCGCTACTTCGTCGAGGTGGGTCCCGGCTCGACCTGCACCAGGTGGATCACCGACACCCTCGACGGGCGGGAGCACGTCGCGGTGTCGCTGGACCGCCGAGGCGCCCCGGCCGGCGCCTCGCTGGCCAGGGCGGTGGCCCGGCTGGTCAGCAACGGCATGCGGGTGGACCTGACGCGGCTGCTCGGGATGCCCGACTCCGGCGCCCGAGCCGCGACGACCCACGTCGTGCCCTGCGGCGGGCAGTCCGTGGTGGAGCGCGTTCGCGAGGCGGCCGAGCCGGTACTGCACGCCGCTGTCCAGGCGGTGGCCGGAGCCCCGGACGCCGATCCGGCCGACGACGAGGCGATCACCATCGAGCACGAGCCGTTCGTGCACCTGACGACGGCGACGCGCGCCGTGCCCGCCCAGCGCGGTGCACCGCCTGCGCGACAGCATTCCGGGCAACGGTCGTTGCTGCCCGAACAGCGGCGCGCTCCCGGGCCTGTGCAGGCCATCGCGGCCACCGTCGGACGCGCGCACCGCAGCGCGCTTCGCGCGCAGGCCGCGCTCCAGGAATGCGCGCTGCGCGACCTCGAAAGGACGGAACCGGACGCGAGCGGCAACGGCTCAGCGCACGCCACCGAGCCGCCCCCGGCAGACCACCCCGCCGATCCCCCGTCGGGCGAGCGTGCCGATGTCGTGTGGGACGAGTCCGACCTCCTGGAGTTCGCGCAGGGACGAATCAGCGAGGTGTTCGGCCCCTCCTACGCCGAGATCGACTCCCACCCGGTGCGGGTGCGGCTGCCCGCCCCGCCGTACCTGTTCGTCAGCCGCGTCACCGACCTCGACGCCCGTCCGGGGCAGTACGAACCCTGCTCGCTGACCACCGAGTACGACATCCCGGACGACCCCTGGTACGCGGTGGACGGCCTGGTGCCCTGCGCGGTGACGATCGAGGCGGGTCAGTGCGACATGCTGCTGATCAGCTACCTGGGCATCGACTTCCGCAACCGCGGCGAACGGGTGTACCGGCTGCTGGACAGCAGCCTGGTCTTCCACGGCGACCTGCCCCGGCGGGGCCAGACGTTGCGCTACGAGATCAACATCGACCGCTTCGTCTCCACCGGCGACCGGCTGCTGTTCTTCTTCAACTACCGCTGCTACGCCGACGGCGAGCTGATCCTGGAGCTCTTGGAGGCGTCGGCCGGGTTCTTCAGCCGCGAGGAGCTGGACGAGTCTCTGGGCATCGTCGAGACCGACGCCGACCGCAGGCGCCGCGAGGCGATGACCCCGAGCGGCTTCAAGCCCCTGGCCCGCACCGACCGCACCTCGCTGACGGCCGCCGACCTGCGGCTGCTCGCGCAGGGCCGCCCCGGCGAGGTCTTCGGGCCGCGCTGGGACCAGTCCGCCGACGGCTTCAACCCGTCTCTGCGGCTGCCCGGCGACGCGCTCCGCATGATCGACGAGGTGCCGCGCATCGACCGGCTGGGCGGACCGCGCGAGCTGGGTGACCTGGCGGCGGTCAAGCACCTCGACCCGGACGGCTGGTACTTCGAGTGCCACTTCCCGGGTGATCCGGTGCTGGCCGGATCGATGGTGGCCGAGGGCGGCGTGCAGATCCTGCAGGTCTACGCCATGTACCTCGGAATGCACCTGGTGCTGCCCGACGCGGAGTTCCAGTCGGTGCCCGGGCTGCGGACCGAGGTCAAGGTGCGCGGGCAGATCACCCCGCGGACACCGCGCATCGACTACCACGTCGAGATCACCGAGATCACCATGCTGCCGCGCCCGACCGTGATCGCCGACATCACCGTCTACGACGGGGACAAGCCGATCGTGGCCATGCGCGACTTCGGCGTCCAGGTCCGGGAGAAGCCGGGCACGCCGTACCGCCCAGGGGAAGGCGGCGTGGTGCCCGAGGTGCGGCCGAGGCGCAACGAGTCCGGCGAGGCGGCGTTCATCAACGAGCTGCACCTGGCGCACGCGGCCAAGGGCCACCTCGGCACCGCGATGGGACCGGAGTTCGAGGTCTACGACGACCGCCGCGCGCCCTACATCCCCAACGGGGACTTCAGGTTCGTCGACCGGATCATGCGGCTGGACGGCACGCGCGGGCGGCTGGAGCCGGGCGTGTCGATGGCCACCGAGTACGACTGCCCGCCGCAAGCCTGGTACCACCACGAGGCCGCGGTCGAGGACATCCCGAACTGCGTCTACATGGAGACCTCGCTGCAGGCCGCGATCCTCCTCGGCTACTACCTCGGCGCGACGCTGGAGCATCCCGACCAGGAGCTGAGCATTCGCAACCTGGACGGCAGCGCCGAGCTGGTGAAGCGCGTCGACCTACGCGGCAGGACGATCCGGCACGAGACCACGATGCTCTCCAGCGGCACCGCGACCGGGGCGATCCTGCAGCGCTTCCGCTACGAGCTCTCCGCCGACGGCGAGGTGTTCTACCGCGGCGAGTCGCTGTTCGGCTACTTCACCGAAGAGGCGCTGGCCAACCAGGTCGGCCTCGACTCCGGACGCCACGTCGCACCGTGGCTAGACCGGCAGCACGACCTCGACCCCGCGCGGGTGCGCACCCTCCCGGTGCGCTGCGACGAACGCTGGTTCACCCCGCGCGACGGGCTGCGGCTCTCCGACGGGCACCTGCGGCTGGTCGACGAGGTCGACCTGGTCGAGGACGGCGGCGAGCACGGCAAGGGCTACCTGCGCGGCCGGCGCGAGATCGACCCGCACGAGTGGTACTTCGACTGCCACTTCCACCGGGACCCGGTGATGCCCGGCTCCCTCGGCGTCGAGGCCGTCATCCAGGCCCTGCACCTGTACGTGCTGGAGACCGGGCTCGCCGACCACCTGGGCGAGGCGACGTTCGCGACGCCGGTCGACGAGCGGATGGAGTGGAAGTACCGCGGCCAGATCCTGCGCACCGACGGCGAGATGACCTTCGACGCGCACATCACCGACGTTCGCGTCGACGACGACCGGGTGGTCGTGGTGGCCGACGCGAACGTGTGGAAGCCCGGACTGCGCATCTACGAGCTCACCGGCGTCGCCGTGCAGGCCCACCGCGTGAGCTGACAGCCGAGAACGGAGGTGCCCATGACCGCCACCACCGCACCCGAAGCGTCCCCCTCACCGGTACGCACCGACCCACCCGGCGTGTACGAGGCGCTGCGCAGGCTGGACCGGCCCTGCTACGTCGTCGACACCGGCGCCGGGTACGGGGCGTCCAACGAGCTGCCCGCCGACCAGGAGCAGGTGCTCGCCGCCGCGGGACCGCTGCCTCCGGAGCGGCTGGGCTCCAGCGCGTTCGGCGACCGGCACGGCACCCGCTACGCCTACATGGCGGGATCGATGGCCGGCGGCGTCGCTTCCGAGGACCTGGTCATCGCGATGGCGCGGGCGGGCCTGCTGTCGTCCTTCGGATCGGCCGGGCTGCTGCCGGAGCGCATCGAGAAGGCGCTGGTGCGCTTCGCGGAGGAGATCCCGGACCGCCCGTACGCGGTGAACCTCATCCACAGCCCCAGCGAGGAGGGCCTGGAACGCGGTGCCGTCGAGCTCTACCTGCGCCACGGCGTGCGCTGCGTCGAGGCATCGGCGTTCATGGACGTGACACCGCACCTGGTGCGCTACCGCGTCGCCGGGCTCGAACGCGGCGCCCAGGGCGCGCCGCTGGCCCGCAACAGGCTGATCGCCAAGGTGTCGCGACCCGAGGTTGCCGAGAAGTTCCTGCACCCGGCCCCGCCCTCGGTGGTCGACGCGCTGGCCGCCGACGGGCTGGTGACCGCCGAGCAGGCGGAGCTGGCCAGGCACGTGCCGCTGGCCGACGACGTCACCGCCGAGGCCGACTCCGGCGGCCACACCGACCGCAGGCCGATGCCCGCGCTGCTGCCGACGATCCTGCGCCAGCGCGACGAGGTGCGGCGTCGTCAGCGCTACCGGGAACGGGTCGGGATCGGCGCGGCCGGCGGGATCGGCACCCCGGCCTCCGCGACCGCGGCGTTCGCGATGGGCGCCGACTACGTGGTGACCGGCTCGGTGAACCAGTCCTGCCTGGAGGCGGGCACCTCGCCCGCGGTGCGCGGGCTGCTGGCCGGCGCGGGGATCGCCGACTGCGAGATGGCGCCGGCGGCCGACATGTTCGAGCTCGGCGTGCAGCTTCAGGTGCTCAAGCGCGGCACGCTGTTCCCGATGCGGGCCAAGCAGCTCTACGAGCTGTACCGCGACCACGACGGCGTGGAGGCGCTGCCGGAGGCCGAGCGCGAGCGGCTGGAGAAGTCGGTGCTGCGGCGTCCGGTGGAGCAGGTGTGGGAGGAGGTCGTCGGGTACTTCCGCCGGCGCGACCCGGACCAGCTCGAACGGGCCGCCGCCGACCCGAAGCGCCGGATGGCGCTGATATTCCGCTGGTACCTGGGGATGGCCTCGCGCTGGGCCAACACCGGGGAGGCCGGCCGGGAGCAGGACTACCAGATCTGGTGCGGCCCGGCGATGGGCGCGTTCAACGAGTGGGTGCGCGGCAGCCACCTGGCGGAACCGGACGACCGGGCGGTCGCCGAGGTCGCCTGGCAACTGCTGCGCGGCGCCGCCTTCACCAGCCGGGTGCACCAGCTCCAGCTCTGCGGCGTGCGGCTGCCGGCGTCGTGCGCCGAATACCGTCCGGAGGCAGGTGACCAGCGGTGACGACGGTGAACGAGGTCGCGTGGCGGGGAGCCGCCGGGAACTGGACCGGGCCCTATGCCGCTGCCGCCGAACTGGACGCCAGGCTCGGCGACCCGGCCGATCCGGACAACCCCTGCGGGTTCGCCGCGATGCGCGGGCGCGACGAGCGCGCCGCGTTCCCGGACGCGCTGGTCGAGTCCGCCGGAGAAGCGCTGCGGCTCTCCTACCTGCCCGCGCGCCACGGCGGTGAACTGTCCACTATGGACGAGGCGCTGGCCATGGTGCGCGTCGCCGCCCGGCGCGACATCACGGTCATGCCGGCCACCATGTTCAGCATCACCGCGGCCGGGTGCGTGCTGCTGGCGGGCTCCGACGAGCAGCGGCGGCGCGTGGTCGGCCTGCTGCGCGACGGCGGAGCGGTCGGGTTCGCGCTGTCGGAGGCCGAGCACGGCAGCGACCTGCTGTCCAACACCTGCGCGCTGACCCGGGACTTCGAAGGCGCGCTGCGGCTGGACGGGCACAAGTGGCTGGTCGGGCTGGGCAGCCGGTGCGACGCGCTGCTGGTCGTGGCGCGCTCCGGCGGTCGCGGTCCAGCGGCTTTCTCGACGGTCCTGGTCGAAGGCGACGCGGTACGCGACGCCCGCACCGGCGAGCAGCAGCGCCCGGCGGGCATGCGGGGCATCGACTTCGCCGGCTTCCGGTTCGACGGCACGCCCGTGCCGGAGGAGTCGGTGGTCGGCGAGACCGGGCGCGGCATGGAGACCGCGATGACGGCCATGCAACTGGTGCGCACGACCAGCGCGGCGGCAAACCTCGCCGGCACCGACACCGCGCTGCGGCTGGCGCTGGACTTCGCCACCGATCACGTGGTGGCAGGCAGCGCGCTGATCGACCAGGAGCACGCCCGCCGCGAGCTGGGCACCGCGGCGGCGGCCGTCGTCGCGTGCGACGCGCTGGCGCTGGCGTGCACCCGCGCCCTGCACACCGCGCCCGCCGCGGCCAGCCTGCACTCCAGCGTGGTCAAGAAGGTCCTCACCGAGCTCTCGGCGGAGGTCTTCGCCCGCTGCGCCGACGTGCTCGGCACCCGCAGCCAGCTGCCCGGCGCGTTCGAGACCGCGCGACGCGACAACGAGGTGGTCCGCTACGTCGACACCGGGCCGGTGGCCAACATCCGGCAGGTCGCGGCGCAGGTGGTGCGGGTGCTCGCCGCCGACGGCGGCGACCCGGACGACGCGCTCGCCGGCACCTTCGCGCTCGACGCGCCGCTGCCCGAGTTCCGGCTCGACCGGCTGGTGCTCTCCTGCCGCCGAGACCCGTTCGTCTCCGCGCTGCCCGCGGTGGTGGCCCGCGCCGACCGCGCCCTGCTGACCTCCGGCAACGGTGACGCGGCGGCACTCGTGCGGCAGGTGGCCCACGACCTCGCGGAGATGGGCGAGCACGCGGGCCGGGCCCGCGACGCCGAGGACCGCTTCGAGCACGCCGAACGCTTCTGCTACCTGCACGCGGCCGCCTGCTGCGTGCACCTGTGGTGGTTCAGCAGGCACCTGCCGCTGTTCGGAGGAGCACCGGAGTCACCGGAATGGCTGGCCGCCGCCCTGCGGCTGCTGCTGGACCGGGCCCGGGGCGTCACCACCCGGCTGCCCGCCGAGCTGGCCGAGCCGCTGGCCCGGCGCGCGAGGGCGCTGCACAGGTCGGGACGGCTGGTGTCGGCCGTGGCGCTCCCGCTCGCCGAGTCCGGCCGCGCGCACGCAGGCACCGAGGACGACCGAGGGAGGCACGATGGCTGAGCCGGCTCGCACGCTCGCCCAGGACCCGAGACTGGCCGACGCGGACCAGGTGCGGTGGACGCGGTGCCCGAGCTGCCGGGCGCTGGTCTACCTGCGCAGGCTGCGCCGCAACGGGCACGTGTGCCCGGACTGCGCGCACCACATGCGCATGGGGGTGCACGACCGGATCGGGTCCCTGCTGGACGACGGTTCCTTCGAGCGCTTCGGCGCGGACGTCGCGCCGGTCGACGTGCTGGGCTTCACCGACTCCCGCCCCTACACCGAACGGCTGGCGCAGGCCCAGCGCCGCAGCGGCTCCAACGAAGCCGTGTTGTGCGGCACCGGGACGATCGACGGCGCGCCGGTGGTCGTGGCCGCGCTGGACTTCGGCTTCCTCGGCGGCAGCGTCGGCGGCGTCACCGGTGAGCTGGTCGCCCGCGCGGCGCGCACCGCGCTGGACCGGCGGACACCGCTGGTGCTGGTCTGCGCTTCGGGCGGCGCCCGGATGCAGGAGGGCACCATCTCGCTGATGCAGCTGGCCAAGACCAGCCAAGAAGTCGCGCGGCTGCGCGAAGCAGGCGTCCTGGTCGTCAGCATCGGCACCGACCCGACCTACGGCGGCGTCACCGCGTCGTTCGGCATGCTCGGCGACGTCGTGGTGGCCGAGCCCGGCGCGCGCATCGGCTTCGCGGGCCCGCAGGTGATCCGCCAGACCATCAGGCAGGAGCTGCCCGCCGGTTTCCAGACCGCGGAGTACCTGCGCGACGCGGGCATGGTCGACCTCGTCGTGCCGCGCCACGAGCTGCGCACCCATCTCGCCCGCCTGCTGCGGGTGCACTCGGGCGGGCCCGCGGCCCCGGCGGCGGAGGGCGGGTACCGCACGCGGCCGCGCCCGGCCGCGGACCGGGACGCCTCGGAGGTCCTCCACGCCGCTCGCGACATCGGACGACCGAGCACATCGGACTACTGCGCCCGGATCTTCGAGGACTTCGTGGAGCTGCACGGCGACCGGCTTTCCGATGACGACCCCGCCGTCATCGCGGGCATCGGCACGCTCGGAGGACGGCCGGTGGTGGTCGTCGGCCACCAGAAGGGCCACGAGACCGCGGAGCTGGTGCAGCGCAACTTCGGCATGCCGCAGCCTGCCGGCTACCACAAGGCGCGGCGGATGATGGACTACGCCGAGCGGTTCGGCTTCCCGCTGGTCACCTTCGTCGACACCCCCGGCGCCTACCCCGGGGTGGACGCCGAGCAGCGCGGTCAGGGCACCGCCATCGCCGAGTGCATCAGCCGGATGGCGCGCCTGAAGGTGCCCGCGGTCTCCGTCGTCACCGGCGAAGGCGGCAGCGGTGGCGCGCTCGCACTGGGCGTCGGCAACGAGGTCCTGGTCCTGGAGAACGCCTACTACTCGGTGATCAGCCCGGAAGGCTGCTCGACGATCCTGTGGGGAACCGCCGAGCGCACCCCGCAGGCCGCCGAGCAGCTCCGGATCACCGCCGACGACCTGCTGCGGCTCGGCGTCGTGGACGGGGTGGTCGACGAACCCGCCGGGGGAGCGCAGCAGGACCACGCCGCCATGGCGGCCAGGCTCGCCGCCGCCCTGCGCACCAGCATCGGCGAACTGTCCGCAATGGACGGGGGCGCGCTGCTGGACCAGCGGCGGCGGCGCTTCGACCGGTTCGGAGACCCAGACCACAGCGACAGCGAGGTGCAACCATGACCGCGCACATCACCGACGGAACCGGCGTCACCCGGATCGCGGGTGAGGCACCCGAACACGGCGACAGCCTCGCGACCCTGCGCGCCGAGGCGGAACGGCTGATGCGCGCGGCGGGGCGGCCGGTGCGCCGGGTGAGCCTGCGCGCCGGCGGCAACGCGATCGAGGTCGACTGGGAGACCGGCGACGAGCCGGCAGGTGCAGCGGCGCCGGTCGGGCCCGCTGATCCGCCGGTCGAGGAGGCTGCGGGGGAGGACCGCGCGATCCGCGTCGTCGCGCCGCTCGTCGGCACCTTCTACCACGCCCCGTCACCGGGCGACGCACCGTTCGTCGAGGTCGGCGACGTGGTGGAGGAGGGCCAGCAGCTCGGCATCATCGAGGCGATGAAGCTGATGAACCCGATCACGGCCGACCGGCCGGGGCGGGTCCGCGCCATCCGGGTCCCCGACGGCGACCTGGTGGAGTTCGAGCAGGTGCTGGTCGAGCTCGACCCCGTCGAGGAGGTGTGACCGTGTTCGCCAAGGTGCTCGTCGCCAACCGCGGGGAGATCGCGCTGCGGATCATCCGCGCCTGCCGCGAGCTCGGCATCGCCACGGTCGCGGCGTACTCCACCGCGGACGCGCACTCGCTGCCGGTCCGGTCGGCCGACGAAGCGGTCCGGATCGGCCCCTCGGCGGCGCGGCAGAGCTACCTCAGCATCCCCAACATCATCGGAGCCGCCCGCAAGACCGGCGCCGACGCCATCCACCCCGGCTACGGCTTCCTGTCGGAGGACCCCTACTTCGCCGAGATCTGCCAGGAGCACGGCATCACCCTGATCGGCCCGCCGCCCGGGGTCATGGACGTGCTCGGCGACAAGGCGAGCACCCGCCGGGTCATGCGCGACGCGGGCCTGCCGCTGCTGCCCGGCACGTTGTCGCCGGTGGCCTCCGCGGGAGAGGCGGAGCGGATCGCGGGGGAGATCGGCTACCCGGTCATCATCAAGGCGTCCGCGGGCGGCGGCGGCAGCGGCATCACCGTCGTGCGCGACCCCGGGAGCCTGCCCTCGGCGCTGGCCGAGACCAGGGCCACCGCGCAGACGCTGTTCAAGGACCCGTCGGTCTACCTGGAGAAGTACCTCAGTCCGGCGCACCACGTGGAGATCCAGGTCGTCTGCGACTCCCACGGCGGCGCGGTCCACCTCGGCGAACGCGACTGCTCGGTGCAGCGGCGCAACCAGAAGCTCGTGGAGGAGGCGCCCTCGCCGCGCGTGGACGACGACCTGCGCGCCCGGATGGGCCGCGCGGCCGTCGACGGTGCCGTGGCCGCCGGGTACCAGGGCGTGGGGACCGCGGAGTTCCTGCTCGACGACGACGGCGAGTTCTGGTTCATGGAGGTCAACCCGCGCATCCAGGTCGAACATCCGGTGACCGAGCTGGTCACCTCGCTAGACCTGGTGCGCGAGCAGATCCGCATCGCCGCGGGGGAGAGGCTGTCGGTGCACCAGCAGGACGTGCGGATGCACGGCCACGCCGTGGAGTGCCGGGTCAACGCCGAGGACCCGGACCGCGGTTTCGCCGCGACACCGGGAACGATCGAGGAGTACGTGGTGCCGGGCGGTCCCGGGGTGCGGGTGGACTCCCACTGCTTCCCCGGCTGCACCGTGCCCCCGAACTACGACTCGATGATCGCCAAGCTCCTGGTCTGGGCGGAGGACCGCGACAGGGCGCTGGACCGGATGGGCCGCGCCCTGGACGAGTACCGGGTCGAGGGCAGGGGCATGGCCACCACCATCGGTTTCCACCGCGAGGTGGTCGACCACCCGGTGTTCCGCCGCGGCGCCGCCTGCACCGACTTCGTGCGGCAGCTCCGCGAGAGCTGATCCGGCCGGTGCGGTCCGGCTCTTTCTCGATCCCGGACGCGAACCAGTCATCCTGACCGATTTCCCGTGAATCTCCCGGCACCACCATCGAAGGTGATCAAGGTTCGAACGCCAGCCACCTGCCCGCGAGGGGACGTTGCCGGAGGGAGAACAGGATGCCTGCGTTGGGGACTGCCGGCCGGGAGACGACCGCGGAGGCCGAGCCCGCCGAGAGAGAGCCGCGGACCGAGCCGGTACCGCTGGTCGACCGGTGCCGTCGTGGCGACCGGCGTGCCTGGAACGAGCTCGTGCGCTGCTACAGCCCGGTCATCTGGACCGTGGCCCGCTCCTACGAACTGTCCGCGCCGGACTGCGAGGACGTGTGCCAGCTGACCTGGCAGCGGCTCGTCGAGCACCTGCCGAGGCTGCACCGGGCCGACCGCATCCGGCCGTGGCTGGTCACCGTCGCCAAGCGGGAGGCCATCCGGAACCGGCGGGTGCGGGTCCGCACGGTGCCCGTCGCCGATCCCACCGAGGTCGGGCCCGGACGCGCGTCGACCGGTGCGACACCCGAGGAAGTGGCGGTCACCCACGATCGCGACCGGGAGGTGCTCGCCGCCTTCCGCCTGCTGCCGGAGAAGCACCAGGCGCTGCTGGGAATGCTCGTGTCCGATCCCGGTACCAGCTACGACGACGTCGCCGAGGCCCTGCGGATGCCGCGGGGGTCGGTCGGCCCGACGCGGATGCGCGTACTGGCCAGGATGCGCGACATGCTCACCTCCGAAGACGGTTCGGACCCGCTGTGAACCGCGGTCCGCGATGAGCGGCTGCACCGGAAGCCGGCCGGGGACCTCGTGGCAGGTCCCCGTGCCGTTCCGTCAGCTCGCCTTGCGCGGGCGGGCACGCAGCGCCGCGTAGCCGATCCCGTGCGCGTCCAGCAGGTCGGCCGCGACGCCGGAGGTGGTGACCAGCCCGAGCAGCAGGTGGCGGTCGTCGAGCTGCCGGTCACCCATGTCCAGCGCCTCCCGCAGGCAGCGCCGCAGCACCTCCTTGGTGTCGGCGGCGACGGGGACGTGCCCGCGCGGGCCGAAGCGCCGGCGGCGCCGGCGCGGCACCATCGCTCCGGTGCCGTGGGCGCCTTCGACGCTGCCGACGACGTGGTCCACCTCGATGCCCAGTTCGCGCAGCGCGGAGGCGTCGGACTCGGAGAGCCCGGCGCGGCGGCGGGCCGTCTCGTAGGCCGACGCGATGTCCTCGCGCCGCACGCCGTGCTCGGCCAGCAGCGCCCCGCTCGGGGTCGCCAGCAGCGCCAGCGCCAGGTGCTCCGCGGTGACCTCGGCGGCTTCGGCCCGCTTGGCCTCCTCGACGGCCCTGACGACGGTGTCGCGGGCGGTGCGCGTGAATCGCTCGAACATCGTCATGCCCTCCCGTGCTTCTTGTGGACCGCCTGCCGCGAGACCCCCAGCTCGTTGGCGACCTCCTGCCACGACCAGCCCTGGTTGCGCGCGTTGCGGACCTGCACCGACTCGAGCTGTTCGAGCAGCTTGCGCAGGGCGGCCACGGCGCGCAGGCCCGCGCGCGGGTCGCGGCCGCCCGCGGCCGAGGCCAGTTCCGTCGCTTCAGTCATGGTGTCAATGTAAGTTGACACGGGAGGGTGTGTCAACTTGCATTGACAGTGTGCTCAGCCCTCCGCGGCCGCCTTGATCTCGGCGACCGTCCTGGACATGGCGTCCTCGAGCATCGCCCGCCGCTTCGCGCCCAGGGCCGCGGCCTGGTCGTCGTCCATGCCCCGGAGGTAGCTCGCGAACCTGGAAGGCGGCTCCTGCATGCGATAGCGCTGGGTGAGCGCGCACCCGCCGCCGTCCGGCTCGATCGCGAACGACCAGACCGAGGTCTCGGCGCTCCTGGCGTAGGTCAGCACCGCCCACGCGAACTCCCGGCCCGGGACCGCGGCCACGACCTCGCACTCGGTGGTCCACGTCTCCTCGCCCGCCCGGTTGTGCCCGTGGAACCGGGACCCGACCGCGCCGGGCTCGCCAAGCACCCACTCGCCGCCGGTGCACTCCGGGCTCCACTCGCCCATGCGAGTGATGTCGCTGACGACCCGGTAGACCTCATCGGGGGACGCGTCGACCTTCGTCGTGGCCTCGATGTCGAAGGACAGATCGATCTGCTCGCTCATCTGATCAGTCTGCGCGACCCCAGGTGCCCGCGGACGTGAGAACGGCGACACCCAGCGGGTGCCGCCGTTCCCGGGGAGAGCCCCTCAGCGCTGGTACTCCGTACCCAGCGAGGTCGGCCGGTCGGCGCGGCCGTCGCCCTGCGCGGGCACCGGCGAGTGGTGGCCGTCGGTGCCGTGCCGCGGCCCGTCCTCGGCCTCGGCGACCGGCAGCTCCTCGGGCCTGCGCGACAGCGCGACGCCCGCCGCGGCCAGTCCGGCCAGCACCAGCAGCACCCACGGCCACTTCCGCCTGCGCCGCGGCTCGGGCGCGATGCGGCCGGCCAGCTCGCGGCGGGCGATCTCGGTGTTCCTGGCGAACTGCTTCCGCGCCTTGCGGCGCCGCTTGGCCAGCTGCTTGCGCGACATGCCGGTCGCCTTGCGGGCGATCAGCTCCTGCAACTCGTCGGTGTCGATGCCGCGGTTCGCCAGCTCGTACTCGGCGCGCGCCGCGGCCGTCTTCGACATCGCCATCCCGGCCCGCCCGGCTCGCGCGGCCCCGATGCGGGCCGAGCGGATCCCGGTGCCGACTGCCCTGCCCACGTTCTCGCCGGCTCGGGTCATGGTCTTCACTTCGTCCATCGTGTGCCTCCTACGCCCGGCGTTCGCCGGTCTTCGCTCTGGCGTCCAGGCGGCCCGGCCGGGTGGCGGGAACGCCTGGCACGTGACGATCAGCCCCCATACTGCACCCAGACACCACGTTCCCGCCTTTCGATGGCAGGATGGTCTGGTGGCTGAAGACAACGGATCGCTCGTTGGGACGACGTTGACCGCGACCCTGCACACGACGCAGGGCGACATCCGGGTCAACCTCTTCCCGAACAAGGCGCCCAAGACCGTCGCGAACTTCGTCGGCCTGGCCGAAGGAACCAAGGAGTACGACGCCCCGAACGCGAAGGGCGAGCGCTCCGGGCCGTTCTACGACGGGGTCATCTTCCACCGGGTCATCGAGGGCTTCATGATCCAGACGGGAGACCCGACCGGTACCGGGCGCGGTGGCCCCGGCTACCAGTTCGGCGACGAGTTCCACCCGGAGCTGCAGTTCGACCGGCCGTACCTGCTGGCGATGGCCAACGCGGGTCCCGGCACCAACGGCTCGCAGTTCTTCATCACCGTGGGCGCGACGAGCTGGCTGAACTACAAGCACACGATCTTCGGCGAGGTCGCCGACCAGGCCTCGCGCGATGTCGTCGACGCCATCGCCACGACCGCGACCGGTCCCGCCGACCGCCCGGTCAACGACATCGTGATCGAGAAGGTCGCCGTGGAGCGCGGCGAGGGCTGACGTGACGGTACCGCCGCACGGGCAGCCGACCGGTTCGGACGGGGCGCCGCCGCTGCAGGCGTGCGTGCGCCACCCGGACCGGCCGACCGGGCTGCGCTGCACGCGCTGCGAACGCCCGGCCTGCCCGGACTGCCTCCGCGAGGCTTCGGTGGGCTACCACTGCGTCGACTGCGTGCAGGCCGGGCGCGGCGGCACCCGCCAGCCGGTCACGGTCGCGGGTGCGCGACTGGCCGCCAAGCCGATCGTCGTGCCGGTGCTGATCGCGCTCAACGTGCTGGTGCACGTCTACACGTCCGTCCAGGCAGGCAGCGGGATGGACAACTTCGACTCCGACGGGTTCGCCACGTCGGCGCTGCTGCCGATCCTGGTCGCGGGCGGCCAGTGGTGGCGGCTGGTCACGTCCGGCTTCCTGCACATCGGGCTGCCCCACCTGGCGATGAACATGATCGCGCTGTGGGTGATCGGCCGGGACCTCGAACTGGTGCTGGGCCGCCTGCGGTTCACCGCGGTCTACTTCCTGTCGCTGCTCGGCGGCAGCACCGCGGTGTTCGTGTTCGGCGAGCTGGTGCAGCCGGTCGCCGGGGCATCCGGCGCGGTGTACGGCCTGATGGGCGGCATCGCGGTCGCCGCGCTGCGGCTGAAGGTCAGCCTGCGGCCGGTGCTCATCGTGATCGGCCTGAACGTGCTGCTCAGCGTCACCATCCCGGGGCTGTCCCTGCTGGGGCACCTGGGCGGGCTGTTCGTCGGTGCCGCCGCGACGGCGGCGCTGGTCTACGCGCCGAGGCAGCGCAGGCTGCTGTTCCAGGGCGGGGCGCTCGCGGCGATCTTCCTGGTGCTCGCCGTCGCGCTGGTCACCAAGGACATGTCGCTGGGCAACATGGTCTGCACCGGCTACGGCGGCGATGGCACCCGCTGCGGCGTGATCTAGTGATGTTCCAGATGTGGTTCGCCTGGCGGTGCGAGCCAGCTACCGCACCGCGGGCGGCTGACACCGCTTGTTGAACAGGGCCTAGCCGGGCCGCATCGCGTTCAGCGCCTCCGCGACCTCGACCGGATCGGCTCCGAGGTCGAGCCTGGTCAGCACCACGAGCTCGTCGTCGGCGGTGTCGATGGCGAGCACCTCTACAGTGCGGCCGAGCCGCGAGCTGCGCTCGGTTCGCACGGTCACCGCAGGCCAAGGCCAGGCCCTGCGTCCGTGCAGCCCGCGCACGGCGACGCCTTCGGCGCCGGCGCTGAGCCGCGGCCGGCAGAGCGTGGCGTAGGCCGAGGCGGCCGCGAGCACGACCACCACCACGCCGACGAACAACCGGTCCAGCGCGCTGCCGCTCAGCAGCCACCACACCGCCGCGGCGGCGGTGAGCACCCACCCGGAAGCGGCCAGGCCGACGGGTGTGGACCACTCGCGCGAAACCTCGGGCTGCACCGTTTCCGCCTCCTCATCCACCGCCCTGGTTTCACGTGAAACCAGGTTCTGACCTGCGCTGATCCGTTCAGCGAGTGAAGTTGTCCACAGGAGTTATCCCCAGTGGGGATGAGTTACACACGTGTTGTTCGGTTACCGGACGCTTTCGCCGACATGAACAGAGTGAGGCCCGAAGGTGTAGCACCTCCGGGCCCCGGTCACGTGCGGTTCGACGGCTAGCGCCAGCGCATGGTCATCAGCAGCCCGACGATCATGAAAGCGAACCCGACCGCGAAGTTCCACGCCTCCAGGTCGGCCATGAACGGGATCTTGTCGCCGGCCAGGTAGTTGACCACCAGCCACAGCAGGCCGATGACCATCATGCCCAGCATGACCACGACGTAGATCGGGTGCGACGGTCCTACCGCCTTCGCCTTCACCGGCGTGCGGCGATCAGCCACCGGGGTGGAGGAGTCCTTCTTGCGGACTTTGGACTTCGGCATGGTGTCCTCGCCAGGGGAGGCAGCGCAGCGTCGGCTGCGTGCTCGGGGGCGGCGGCCGTACCGCGCGATCCGGCCCGGAGCGGAACCGGACGCGGAGCGGCTCGTTTTCCGACTAACACGTTAACGCAATCTCGTAGCCGACCGAACACCCCTTGCGCTGGCGAGTTCGGCCGGCTCCGCAGTGGGAAGGGACACCGTGGGGTCCACCGACATCGCAGTGGCACCACCGCCGGACCGCCGTCCCCAGCGGGTCCGCGCCGCCGCCCGGGTCTTCGGCGAGGTTCTCATCACCCTCGGCCTGGTGCTCCTGTTGTTCGTGTTCTACGAGGTCTACGTCACCGACTGGTTCACAGCGCGCAAGCAGGACGACGCGAGCCGCCGGCTCGACCGGCAGTGGCAGGCTCCGGGGCCTCCGCCGCCTGCGCCGCGGCAGGGCGACGCGTTCGCCCGGCTCCACATCCCCGCCTTCGGCCCCGACTACCGGTTCACGGTCCTCGAAGGCACAGATCCGGCGACGCTCGCGGCGGGACCCGGCCACTACTCGGCCACCGCCCAGCCCGGTGAGCAGGGCAACTTCGCGGTCGCCGGACACCGCATCGGCAAGGGCGCGCCGTTCAACGACGTTGACCGGCTGCGCTCCTGCGACGCGCTGGTCGTCGAGACCGCTACGGAGTGGTACGTCTACCGCGTGCTGCCGCGGGCGGAAGAGGCCGCGGCCTGGGGTTCCCGGGCGACCGACCCGAAGTGCCGGGGCGTGGCGCCGATCGGAGTGCCCTACGACCTGGCGCTTGGCCAGCGCATCGTCGGGCCGGAACAGGGCGAGGTCATCTACCCGGTACCCGGGAGGTCACGGGACACCCTGCCGAAGGACCAGCAGACCAGGCTCATCACCCTCACCACCTGCCACCCGGAGTTCTCCGCGGCGCAGCGCCTCATCGTGCACGGGGTGCTGGTCAAGCGGTACCCGAAGGACCCGGCCGACCCCGACCTGCGACCGCCCGAACTCGAGGAGCGCTGATGTACGGCTGGATCTGGCGGCGGTTGCCGGGCCCGACCGCGGCGAAGGCCGTGCAGGCCGTGCTGCTGGTCGCGGCGGTCATCGCGCTGCTGCTGTTCGTGGTCTTCCCGCGGGTCGAGCCGCTGCTGCCGTTCAACGAGGTCACCACGCTCTGAAGGCACCCGGGCGCGCGGGGTGCCACCTGTCGGAACGTGCGCGACACCGCGGCGGCGTGCCACGTACCCTGTGGGCGTGCGCGTACTCGTCGTCGACAACTACGACAGCTTCGTCTACAACCTCGTCCAATACTTGGCGCAGCTCGGCGCCGAATGCGTCGTGCGCCGCAACGACGTCGTCGCCGACGATGAGGTGGAGTGGTCCGACGGCGTGCTGTTCAGCCCCGGACCGGGCACCCCCGACCGGGCAGGCCGCACGATGGAGCTCGTCCGGCGCTGCGCCGACGAGCGGCGCCCGGTCCTCGGCGTGTGCCTCGGTCACCAGGCCATCGGCGCCGCGTGGGGCGGCGTCGTCGAGCGCGCCCCCGAGCTGCTGCACGGCAAGGTCAGCGAGATCCGCCACGACGGCGCCGGTGTCTTCGCCGGCCTGCCGGAACCCTTCATCGCGACCCGGTACCACTCGCTGATCGTCCGCGCCGACACCATCCCGGACGAGTTCGAGGTCACCGCCCGCACCGAGTCGGGCATCGTGATGGGCATGCGCCACCGCGAGCTGCCGGTCGAGGGCGTGCAGTTCCACCCCGAGTCGGTGCTCACCGACGGCGGCCACCGGATGCTGGCCAACTGGATGGCCTCGGCCGGGAACCCGGTCGACGAGCGCGTCGTGTCCCAGCTCGAAGAGGGCATGCGCAAGGTCGCCGCGGCCGCGCGCCGCTGACCCGCCGACGCAGAAAGGGCCCCGCGAATCGCGGGGCCCTTTCCATCACGGCTTCGTTCAGGGGAACGGCGGGAAGAACCCGTCGTCGGGCTGCGTGGTCGGCGAACTGTCGTACTCGCCGACGTAGATCGTGATCGTCTGGTTTTTGCTGATCTTGTCGCCGTTTGACGGGGAGCTGCGCACGACCTTGTTGTCGAGATTGCTGTCGGTGGTCGACTCCTTCTGCTCGACGAGCCGGCCGTTCCAGCCGAGCTGCTGGAGCTGCCTGTTGGCGTCGCTGGGCGAGAGCCCGGTCAGCGAAGGCATCGAGATCTGCTGCCCGTTTGAGACGTAGACCGTCACCTGCGCGCCCGGCTTCAGCTTGGTGTCGGCCGCCGGGGTCTGGTCGACCACTATGCCGGCGGGCTCGCTGGAGTCGCGCTCCGAGCGCACGACCTTGAAACCGGCGTAGCTGAGCAGCCGATCGGCGGTCTCGTACGGCATGTTGCGGACGTCGGGGACGGGCCGCTGCTCGGCCTTCTTGCCGAGCACCACGTTGATCGTGGTGCCCTTGGCGACGGTGCCCTCCGGGTCCCACTCCAGGATCTTGTCGACCTGGCTGTCGTTGTCGACCTCGCGGGTCTTGGGGTTGTAGCCGAGCGTGAGCCCGACCTCCGACAGCTTGGCGCTGGCCTGGTCCATGGACATCCCGCGCAGGTCCGGGATCTGGACCTGCTCCGGTCCGGTGCCGAAGCAGACCCTGACCCGGTCCTGCTTCTTGTCGATCGGGACGCCCGGGTCCGGGGTCTGGTTGATGACGCGGCCGACGTCCTCCCGGCTGGACGGGCACGGGATCTGCTCCTGCCACAACCAGTTGCCGGCTGTCAGCTCGCTGAGCGCCTGGGACTTGGTCATGCCCTCCAACTGCGGAACCGCGACCCTGTCGTCGCCGGTCGGCCCGCTCAGCAGCGCGTTGGCCACCCACGCCACCAGCGCGAACACCGCGACGCAGATGAGCGTGACCAGCGCGATCATCCAGTTCTTGCGCCGCTTGCGCTGCGCCTCGGCGTCGAGGTCCTCCTCGACGGCGGGCTCCATGCTGCGGTGGCGTCCGCCCGGGGACATCATCTCGGTCGCGGGCGTCGGAGCGATCATCGAGGTCCGCTCCTCCTCCGACATGATCATCGGAGCCTTCGGCCGCTGCCCGGACAGCACCCGCACCAGGTCGGCGCGCATCTCGGCGGCCGACTGGTAGCGGTTCGCCGGGTTCTTGCTCAACGCCTTGAGCACCACGGCGTCCAGCGACGCCGGGACCTGCGGGTTGACGTCGGAAGGCTTGCGCGGGTCCTCCCGCACGTGCTGGTAGGCCACCGCGACCGGCGAGTCACCGGTGAACGGGGGCTCGCCGGTGAGCAGCTCGAACAGCACGCAGCCCGAGGCGTAGACGTCGCTTCGCGCGTCGACGGACTCGCCCCTCGCCTGCTCGGGCGAGAGGTACTGGGCGGTCCCTATCACCGCGGCGGTCTGGGTGACCGCTGCCTGCCCGTCGGTCAGCGCCCGCGCGATGCCGAAGTCCATCACCTTCACCGCGCCGGAGCGGGTGATCATGATGTTGGCCGGCTTCACGTCGCGGTGGATGATGTGGTGGCGGTGGCTGAAGTCCAGCGCGGCCGAGGCGTCGGCCATGACCTCCATCGCGCGGCGCGGCGGCAGCGGACCCTCGGACTTGACGATGTCGCGCAGCGTCCGGCCGTCCACGTACTCCATCACGATGTAGGGCAGCGGACCGCTCTCGGAGTCGGTCTCGCCCGTGTCGTAGACGGCGACGATCGCCGGGTGGTTCAGGGCGGCGGCGTTCTGCGCCTCGCGGCGGAACCGGAGCTGGAAGGTGGGGTCCCGGGCCAGGTCGGCGCGCAGGACCTTGACCGCCACGTCGCGCCCCAGCCGGATGTCCCGGCCGCGGTGCACCTCCGACATACCGCCGTAGCCGAGCGTGTCACCGATCTCGTAGCGGTTGGAGAGAAGTCGCGGTGAGCTCATCGATGCGTCGTCCCGATCCTTGTCAACGATCGTCCCATCATCATGCCGACCGGCGGTGTCACGACGTCCCCCGCTGGACGTAGTGCGCGGTCCCCCCGACTTCGGTGCTTTCGTGCGTGTTCGCGCGGTTCGTCCCTTGGACAGGACGTAGCGCAGTCTGGCCGAAACGGCCCGCGGAATCCAGGTGGTGCGCGGCCGCACCGGCCGCGACCTGCCGGGTCCGTTCTGGATCGTTATGAGGAGCACCCTGGCCGTTGCTCGTGCTGAACGCCACGGCGATGCCGATCGCGGTCAGCGCGACGACGACCACCACCGACACGGCCACCCAGATCATGGTGCGGCTGTAGCGCTGGCGGGCCGCGGGCGGCGTTGGTGCGGCCGCCTGCGGCGGGATGAGCCCCGGTGGGTAGGTGTTCTGCATTGGTGGCATGGCCGGAGGCAGCTGGTGCACGCCGGTGCCCGGCACCGGCACGCCCATCTGCTGCCGCTGCTGCGGCACGGCGAGCGCGGCCGGGGTCGGCAGCGGCAGTCCCGCGCGCACCGCGGCGACGGCGTTGGCGAACTCGCCACCGGTCGCGTAGCGGCGGCGCGGGTCCTTCACCAGCGTCGCCTCGATCAGCGCCCGCGCCCCTGGCGGCACGTCCGGTGGCAGCGGCGGCGCGACCTCGCGGATGTGCATCATCGCGACGGTCACCGCGTTGTCCGACAGGAACGGGCGGTGGCCCTTGAGACATTCGTAACCCACCACGGCCAGCGAGTAGACGTCGCTGGCCGGGGTGGCCTCGCTGCCCAGCGCCTGCTCGGGAGCGATGTAGTGGGCGGTGCCCATGACCATGCCCGAGCGGGTCACCGGTGCCGCGTCGGCCGCCTTGGCGATGCCGAAGTCGGTGAGCTTCACCTTGCCGTTCGGGGTGATCAGGATGTTGCCGGGCTTGACGTCGCGGTGCACCAGGCCGCGTTCGTGCGCGGCCTGCAGTGCGTGGCCCGCCTGCTCGAGCATGTCCAGCGCGTGCTCGACCTTGATGCGGCCCTCGCGCGCCAGGGTGGCGGCCAGCGGCTCGCCCTCGACCAGTTCCATCACCAGGTAGGCGGTGTCCTCCGGACCGTCCGGGATCGCCGCGGTCTCGCCGTAGTCGTGCACGGCGGCGATGCCCGGGTGGTTCAGCGACGCGGTGGTGCGGGCCTCGGTGCGGAAGCGGTGCAGGAACTCGGCGTTGCCGCACAGCTCCGCCTTGAGCACCTTGATCGCGACCGTCCGGTCCAGCCGGACGTCGGTGGCCTTCCAGACCTCGCCCATCCCGCCGACGGCGATGCGCTGGCCGAGCCGGTAGCGCTCGGCCAGCAACTGGCCGGTGGTCAGCACGGCTCAGCCACCCCCCTGCAGCCCGGCGCGGATGACGGCGCGGCCGATCGGCGCCGCGATCGACCCGCCGGTGGCCTCGGCGCCCTCGTCACCGCCGTTCTCCACGATCACCGCGACCGCGATGCTGGGCGCCTCGGCGGGCGCGAACGCCACGTACCAGCCGTGCGGCTTGTCGTCCGGGTCACCGTGCTGCGCGGTACCGGTCTTGGAGGCGATCTCGACGCCGGAGATCTTGCCGTCGCCCTTGGTGTTCTGCTCCGACTGCAGCATCATGTCCCGGATCGTGCGGGCCACCTCGGGCGAGACCGCCTGGTTCAGCTCCTCCGGCTGCATCTCGCTGATCGACGACTTGTCCGGGGCCGTGGTCCTGCGCACCAGCTCCGGCTTCATCAGCTTGCCGCCGTTGGCGATCGCCGCGACCATCATCGCGTTCTGCAGCGGGGTTACGCGGACGTCGCGCTGGCCGATGCCGCTCTGGTACAGCGAGGGAGCGTCCGCCATCGGGCCCAGGTCCGACTTGGCGGCGCGCATCGGCACCTGGAGGTCCTGGCCGAAGCCGAAGGCCGACGCGGTCTCGCGCATCTTGTCCGCGCCGAGCTTGCCGGCGATCTCGGCGAACGCCGTGTTGCACGAGTGGGCCAGCGCCTTGGTCAGCGTGTTGCCCTTGCAGGTGTTGCCGCCGTAGTTCGGCAGCGGAGTCCTGGTGCCGGGCAGGGTGATCGACGGCGCGTCGGTGACCTGGCTGTTGGCGTTGTAGCCGTTCTGCAGGGCCGCGGCCGTGGTGATCAGCTTGAACGTCGAGCCGGGCGGGTAGATCTCGGAGACCGCGCGGTTGAGCATCGGGTCGCCCTTGGCCTGCGACGCCTCGTTCCAGCCCGCCAGCGCCTCGGACTTCAGGTGCGAGGCCAGCCTGTTCGGGTCGTAGGACGGGGCGTTGGCCATCGCCAGGATCGCGCCCGTCTTCGGGTCCAGCGCGACCACCGAGCCCTGGAAGTTCTTGCTGGTCAGCTGCTCGTAGGCGACCCGCTGCATCGCGGGGTTGATGGTCAGCTCGACGTCGCCGCCGCGCGGCGGCTCACCGGTGATCATGTCCGAGAGCCGGTCGAACGCAAGGCTGTCGTCGGTGCCGTTGAGCAGGTTCATCTGCGCCCGCTCGACGCCGTTGGCGCCGTAGACGAACGAGTAGTACCCGGTCACCGGGGCGAACGCCGGCCCTTCCGGGTAGGTGCGCAGGTACTTCAGCTTGTCGTCGGTCTCCACCGAGTTGGCCAGCGACTGGCCGCCCGCGATGATCTGGCCGCGCTGGCGGGAGTACTCGTCGTAGAGCGTCCGCGTGTTGCCCGGACCGTCCCGCAGCTCGTCGGCCTTGATCACCTGGACGTAGGTGGCGTTGCCCATCAGCAACACCACCATCACCATCATGGCCAGCGCCACCCGGCGCAGCGGCTTGTTCATCGGGGACGCTCCACCAGTTCGGTATGTGCTTCGGCGATCGGAGCCTGCTTGGGCTTGGGCTTCGACGGGGCCTGCGGCCGGCGCGCGGCGTCGGAGATCCGCAACAGCAGAGCGATCAGGATGTAGTTCGCCAGCAATGACGAACCACCGTATGCCAGGAACGGAGCGGTCAGACCCGTCATCGGGATCAGCCCGGTGACGCCGCCCGCGACGACGAACAGCTGCAGGCAGACGGTGAACGCCAGTCCGCCGCCGAACAGCTTGCCGAAAGAGTCGCGCACGGCCAGCGCGGTGCGCAGCCCGCGCATCATCAGCAGCAGGTAGACCATCAGCAGCGCCATCAGCCCGACCAGGCCGAGCTCCTCGCCGATGGCGGCGATGATGAAGTCGCTGGCGGCCCAGATCGTCAGGTCCGGCCTGCCGCCGCCCAGACCCGAGCCGAAGATGCCGCCGCTGGCCATGCCGTAGAGGCCGCCCCGCAGCTGGAAACCCGGGTCGACGTCCTCGCCCGCGGTGGCCATCGGGTCCAGCCAGGTGTTCACCCGGCCCTGGACGTGGTCGAAGAGGTTGAACGCGATGAAGCAGCCGATCGCGAACAGCGACAGGCCGAGGCCGACCCACACCGCGCGCTCGGTGGCGATGTAGAGCATCACCAGCACGATGCCGAAGAACAGCAGCGAGGTGCCGAGGTCCTTCTCCAGCACGACGATGCCGATGGACAGCAGCCACGCCACGATCACCGGCATCAGGTCCCTGGCCCGCGGCCAGTCGATGCCGAGGAAGCGGCGGCCCGCCGTGGTGAACAGCTCGCGCTTGGACACCAGGAAGGACGCGAAGAAGATCAGCAGCAGCAGCTTGGCGAACTCGCCCGGCTGGATCGACTGCCCGCCGATGTTGATCCACAGCTTCGCGCCGTTGACCTCCGAGATGCTGCTCGGCAGCAGACCCGGCAGGGCCAGCAGCGCCAGGCCGACGAACCCGCAGGTGAAGCTGTAGCGGGCCAGCGTCCGGTGGTCCTTGACCAGCGCCAGCACCAGGATGAACAGCACCACGCCCACGGTCGCGAACATGATCTGCTTGCCCGTGAACGGCGAGCCGGTGACCTCCTCGAAGTCGAGGCGGTGCAGCAACACCAGTCCCATGCCGTTGATCAGCGACACCAGCGGCAGGATCAGCGGGTCGGCGTACGGCGCCCACCTGCGCACAGCGAAGTGCGCCGCTCCGAACAGCGCCAGGAACGCGGCACCGTAGTAGAACAGCTCGCGGCTGATCGTCTGCTCGCGGCTGATCTGCACCAGCATGATCGCCACGGTGATGATCACCGCGGAACAGATGAGCAGGAACAGCTCGGTCCCCCGACGGGTGGGAACCCCGGGTTCCGGGGTGTGGCCGCTGGGGGTCTGCGTTCCGGCTGCGGCGGCCGGCTGTGACATCAACTCACCGTCCGGCAGGTGACGCCCGGCTTCTGCTCCTGCTGCTGCAAGGGGGTGTCTTCAGGGCTGGGCGGTACGTTCGGCTGGTTCGGGTCCGGCGGCGGCGGGGGCTGGCCCGACGCCGGCGGTGTGGGCGGGGTCTGGCCCGGCGGGGGAGGCACGTTCGGGTCGGGCTGCGGCTTGGGCTGCTCGCACTCGGGCAGCAACGCCGTCATCCGCAGGCGGTGCATAGCCGCCTGTGCCGCTTCCAGCCCGTTGACCTCGGTGATCCCGTTGCGGATGTCCGCGCGCTGTGCTTCCTGCAGGTCCTTGATGTTGATCGGATCGCAGGTGGGGGGCGAGCCGGCGGGGCAAGAGTCCTCGACCTGAGTGCTCAGCGGCACGCCGAGGACGTTGCCCTGCAACCCCTGGAAGATCACCACATCATCGGCCTGGTTGACCCCGATGTAGTACTGGTTGAGCATCCACCAGCGCCCGGCCAGCGCTGCCCCCGCGAGCACGACCAGCACGCCTGCGACGACCAGCACCGAACGCAGCCAGCGCCTGCGGCGCCGCGGTTCGGGTGGCGGTGACGTGGGCTCGTACCGCTGCGGCTGCGGCCTCGGCATGGTCGCCGCCGAGGCTCGTGCCGCCGAGGAATCCGGCTGTGGATGCTCATCGCCATTTCCCGCGGCCCCCCCGACGATGGGGGCGTCCTCACCGAACTCCACGTCGACGACGTCGGCGATGATGACGGTGACGTTGTCCGGACCGCCGCCCTTGAGGGCGAGCTCGATCATCCGGTCCGCGCACTGCTGCGGGTCGGCGATGCGCAACGCCTCCGCGAGCGTCTCCTCGCTGACCGGTCCGGTGAGGCCGTCGGAGCACAGCAGGTAGCGGTCTCCGGCGCGGGCTTCCCGGACGGCGAGGCTCGGTTCCACCTCGTGGCCGGTCAACGCCCGCAGCAGCAGCGAGCGCTGCGGGTGGTTGGCGGCCTCCTCCTCGGTGATCCGGCCTTCGTCGATCAGCGACTGCACGAAGGTGTCGTCGTGGGTTATCTGGGACAGCTCGCCGTCGCGCACCAGGTAGGCGCGTGAGTCGCCGATGTGGACCAGTCCCAGCTTGCTCCCCGCGAACAGCACGGCGGTGAGGGTGGTGCCCATCCCGTCGAGGTCCGGGTCGCCTGCGACGAGCTCGGAGATCGCGCTGTTGCCGGACAGCACCGCGTCGCGGAGCTGCCCGAGCAGGTCGTCGCCGGGCTCGTCGTCGTCGAGCGGCGCGAGCGCCGCGATGACGACCTTGCTGGCCACCTCACCGGCGGCATGGCCTCCCATGCCGTCCGCGAGAGCGAGTAGTCGTGGGCCGGCATAGACCGAGTCCTGGTTGTTGGATCGCACCAGGCCGCGGTCGCTGCGGGCTGCGTAGTGAAGGACGAGGGTCATGAGCGCAGCTCGATCACCGTCTTGCCGATTCTGATCGGAACTCCGAGCGGGACCTTGGTCGGCCCCGTGACCTTCGCCCGATCGAGGTATGTGCCGTTAGTGGAGCCTAGATCCTCCACGTACCAGTCGGCGCCGCGGAGCGACAGCCTGGCGTGCCGGGTCGACGCGTAGTCGTCGTCGAGGACCAGCGTGGAGTCGTCGGCGCGGCCGATCATGATCGGCCGGCCTTCCAGCGAGATCCGGGTGCCCGCGAGAGCCCCGTGGGTCACCACCATCTGCCGGGGTGCCCTGCTCTTGCCGCGGGCCTGCTTGCCCTGGACCCTGCCCGAACCCGGCATCGGAACGCGCATGCCGGACGCCGAGTAGAGATCGGAGCGAACCACGCGCAGCGCGGCCAGCACGAACAACCAGAGCAGGGCCAGGAACCCTGCTCTGGTCAGCTGTATAACCAGCTCTGGCACTTGTTGTGAACGCTCCTACTCGTGTCTGGGGCGTTGTTACCCGGGGGACCGGCTCAACCCTGGCTGCGGAAGACCAGGGAGGAGTGACCGACCCGGATGACGTCGCCGTCCGCCAGCTGCCAAGTCTGCACCGGGGTGCCGTTCACCGTGGTGCCATTGGTCGAACCGAGATCCGCCAGCATCGCGCTCTGCCCGTCCCAGGTGATCTCGATGTGCTTGCGGGACACACCGGTGTCGGGCAGCCGGAACTGGCCCTCCTGGCCGCGTCCGATCACGTTCGAGCCGTGCTGGAGCGTGTAGGAGCGGTTCGAGCCGTCGTCGAGCTGCAGGGTCGCGGTGAGCTGGCGCGGAGCGGCCTCGGGGTAGCCACCGGGCGCGCTCGGCGGGTATGCGCCGCCGGGCTGCGGGGCGTAGCCCTGCTCGGGGAAGCCGCCGGGCTGGCTCGGCGGGTACGCACCGCCGGGCTGCGGGGCGTAGCCGCCCTGGTCGTAGCCGTACTGGCCCGGCTGCTGCGGGTAGCCCTGGTCGTAGCCGGGGGGCTGCTGGCCGTAACCCTGGTCATACCCGGCCGGCTGGCCGTAGCCCTGGTCGTAGCCGGGGGGCTGCTGCCCGTAGCCCTGGTCGTAGGCCGCCGGGGGCTGCTGGGGGTAGCCGCCCTGGTCGAAGCCGCCGGGCTGCTGGGCGTAGCCCTGGTCGTAACCGGCGGGCTGGCCGTAGCCCTGGTCGTAGCCGGGCTGCGGGGCGTAGCCCTGCTGGGGGTAGCCGCCCTGGTCGTAGCCGGGGGGCTGCTGGCCGTAACCGCCCTGGTCATACCCGGGGGGCTGCTGGCCGTAGCCGTAGTTGGGGTCTTGCCCGTACTGGCCTTGGCCGTATCCCTGGTCGTAGCCGTACTGCCCCTGCTGCTGGCCGTACGGGTCTCCCTGGGGGTAGTGGCCTGGTGGCTGGCTCATGGGTCGGTCTCCTGCGGTACGAGGTGTTGCCGGCCGTCGGCTTACGTCGGGGTCGACGGACGATCTGATTCGAAACTGTCCCGTGTGCAGCGTTTCAGAGCGCTCCAGGGAGACTACGACGTCACCATATGTGTCCCACCCCTGCTCGGTGAGGTGCTCCTGAACGCAGTCGGCGAGGAGGTCGGTAACCCGGTCCTCCTCACCGGCGAGCCGTTGGTGGTCGGGGGTGCTCAGCTGCACAACGTAGTGATTGCAGGCGAGCAACCGTCCCCCGGCGAGCTCGCGGATCTGCAGCTCGGCTTCCCGCTGCAGAGCCTGCGCGACCTCCTGGGGGACGACCTTCCCACCGAAAACGCGCGCGAAGCCATTACCGACGATGCCTTCGAGCCGGCGCTCGAAGCGCTGCACGAGGCCCACGACAATCCCCTCCACGCGAACGACTCCACCGACCATCGTATCTGGGTCAACGGGCCGGGACACCGCCCAGTTCCCAACTGGGGCGCCCCCCTGCGGAAGACGCTTGTCAGGGGGTGTTAGGCTGCTCCAGCCAACAGGGCAGCGGGTCCGGTGGAGACGGGTCGAACCGACTACACCGACCCCGGTGCCAGGGGCCGAAATCAGTCAGTGTAGAGTTCGGCTCAAGCCACGGGCGAGTGGCGGAATGGCAGACGCGCACGGTTCAGGTCCGTGTGTCCGTAAGGACGTGAGGGTTCAACTCCCTCCTCGCCCACTCGAAGTGAGGCCCCCACCGCGAGGTGGGGGCCTCACTGCTTTCCGGGGCCGTCTTCCCGGGCACGTCGCGTCGGCGACCGGTGCCCAACCCCACTGAGGCGCATGTCATAGATCGACATCGGAAGCGCTGCCGTTGGTGAAGCTGGTCTCCTCGGCATCGCACCAGATGTCGGCGCACATCACGCGGCCGAAGATCGAGCCCTTCCACCTCGGTGGGCCGCCGGGGTGTTCCCCGTGCGTTTCCGTTCGGCCGTCCGGGTTTCAGCGGTGGTGGGGGACCACGAGGTCGGTGACGACGGCGGCGTGGTCGGAGTAGAAGACGCCGGGGCCGTGTTCGGGCATGCGCTGGTCGACGACCTCGCTTCGTTCCACGCGGACGTCGCCGCGGGCGAAGGTGAAGTCGATGCGCTGCGGGGTGATCATCCGCTCCGCCGGCTGCGGGCTCCACGTGCTGCCCGGTTCGGCGCACACGTCGGGGTGGGCGGTGCGGTAGGTGTCGGCGAAGCCGGCGGCGGTCACCGCAGCGGTGGCGCCGAGCGGGTAGCTCATGCCCAGGTGGCCCGTGCACGCCGCGTGCTCCGGCCGCCAGTCGTGCGCGGCGAGGGTGTTGAGGTCGCCGCCCATCAGGACGGGATCGGTGTTGCCGCCCAGCATCGCGGGCAGCTGCGTCCGCACGATGTCGTCGATGTGGCGCTGCTGCTCGGTCTCCGCGCGCTGGATGTCGGCCCCGCTGTGCCGCGGCGGGACACCGGTCCGGATCGCCGCCGCGTTGTCGTCGACCAGGTAGCCGTTCCACGGGTCGCTGTAGGGCAGCCAGACGGTGAACAGGTTGAGCTCCGTGCCCTCGGGGAGCCGCACCCGCGCCCCGCCGAAGTTGAAGTCGTCGACGACGCCGCCTTGCGGAGCGGGATACCGGTGGCTCACCGGGAAGCGGGTGAACAGCCACAGGTTGTCCTCGCCGGGCGGCCGGTCTGTGACCCGGACACCGGTGTAGGCGCCCTTGCCTGCCCGCTGGCTGAGGGCGCGTTCGATGTCCGGACCCGACCCGTAGGTCTCCACGGTGAAGAACACGTCGGGGCGCACGGCGACCACCTGGTCGAGCAGGTTCGGCAGGTTCTGGGGCCCGTACTCGCGCCCGCCGTGCAGGATGTTCCAGGTCAGCACGCGCACCTGGGTGCCCGTCGGCTCCGCCTCCGGTGCGGCCGCGGCCGGGAGCGCGCCGAGCCCGGCGATCGTCGCCGCGAGCAGTGCGGCCAGCCTTCGCATCAGCGTCTCCCCGTTTGTCCGGTGTGGACGGTTCAGGCCCGCCGGTACTGGGCGGGCGAGTGGATCGTGGCCGGGTCCTCGTACGAGCCGGGCCTGCCCCGGTCGACGTGGAAGGTGGTGAGGGTGGAGACCGGCGACCGCGGGTCGTCGCGGTCGGCCACCACCCGCATGTGCGTGCTCCACCTGCGCGGCGTCACCTCGTGGACGTCGTAGCCGTAGCGGTTGCCCTCGAAGTACTTCAGGTGCGGGTTGGCGCCGCCCATCACCGGTCCGTTGGTGCGGTTCCACTCGGCGTCGTAGCCGCTGGAGGAGACGGAGTGCGCGGTGAACTCGGTGCCGATCACCGGCGCGTCGGGGTCGTCGAAGTCCGGGCGGACGTCGTCGACGAAGGCCGAGTGCCAGTCGCCGGTGACCACCACGAGGTCGGGCATCCCGGAGTCGTGCACGTGGGTCAGGACTTCCCTGCGCTCGGCGAGGAACCCGTCCCACTGGTCGGTGAAGTAGTAGCCGCCGCCGGGCTCGGCGAGCTGGCTCAGCATGATGGAGTTGACCCAGCAGTGCCACGAGTCGGGCGCGGCGTCGACCCGCTGCTTGAGCCAGTCCTTCTGCTCCTGTCCCAGGATCGTGCCCTGCGGCAGGTTCTGCGCGGACCGGTACTGGCGCAGGTCGAGGATGGTCAGCTCCAGCAGGTCGCCCCAGTGGCGCTGCTGGTGGATGCGCGGAGCCCGGGCGTTCGCCGAGCGCACCGGCATGTGCTCGAACCACGCCTGGTAGGCCGCGGCCCGCCGTTCGCGGAACGGCTTGGAGGGTTCGGTGCCGCTGTAGTCGTTGACCACCTCGTGGTCGTCCCAGGTCAGGAACCACGGGTGGGCGGCGTGCGCGGCGCGCAGCGACGGGTCGCCCTTGTAGAGCGCGTGCCTGCGACGGTAGTCGCTGAGGGTGCAGACCTCGGGGCCCTCGTGGTCGCGGACGTGCTCGCCGCCGACCTGGCCGTGCTCATAGATGTAGTCGCCGAGGTGGACGACGAAGTCGACGTCCTCCGCGGCGATCCCGCGGTGCGCGGCGTAGAACCCGTCGTGGAACGCCTGGCAGTTGGCGGCGGCGAAGCGCACCCGGCCGAGCGGTCCGACCGGTGCGGTCCGGGTGCGGCCCAGGCGGCTGGACCTGCCCTGCGCCGCGAACCGGTAGAAGTAGCGGCGTCCGGGTTCCAGGCCGCCGACATCGACGTGGATGCTGTGCCCGAACTCGGCGCGGGCGGGAGCGGCCCCGCGCGCGACCCGGTTCGAGAGTCCTGGATCGGTGGCCACGACCCACTCGACCTCGACGGTGTCCGGCAGCGGCTGGGAGTCGGCGAGCGGTCGCGGGGCCAGCCGGGTCCACAGCGAAACGCCGTCGGGCAGCGGATCTCCGGAGGCGACGCCGAGGGTGAACGGCGGTTCGTCCCAGGTCGCGCCCAGCTCGTGGGCCGCGGCGTGCGCCTGCGCGGGCGAGAGCCGGGAGCTCAGCGGCCAGGCCGCCCCGAGGGCACTCGCGGCGACCGCGCCGCGCAGCAGGTCTCTCCGGTTGGCTCGCATGTCCGTCCCCTCGCGGTCGCCTGCCCGCGCGCGCCGCGGGCCTCCAGGCGCGCGCAAGCATTGCGTACCACTCGGGGAACGGCGAGAACCCGCGATGGCGTCTTTGCGAACTCGGGGTTTCCGCTCCGGTGCCGTATCAGGACGACGGCCGGTCAGGCGGCGGCAGCGCACAGGGCTGTCCTTTGTGGACGTAGTGCGCGCGGATGCCGGGCCGCTGGTCCAGCGCCAACTGGAAGTCCGACAACGGTGACTTCATCACCCCGTAGTCGTCGTAGTGGTCGGTGATCTCGCGCAGGTCCGGATGCAGGATCGTGTCCTCGCTCAGGTGGACCCGCATGGGCACCGCCCCGGCGAAGCCGTAGCAGCGCAGCCTGCGCGCGGCGTGGGCGGTGGTGAAGACCAGCAGGCGGTCCGGCCGAACCAGCCACGGCGCCTGCGGCGGCCGACCTCGACGGTCAGCCGGGAGGTCAACCGCAACGGCGGTGCCCACGGGGACCGCGCCGACCAGGCGCAGCTGAGAACAGCGCGGCCGGGTGGCCCTGCCGCCGAGCCCGGAGGGCCAGCACCATGATCGACGAGTCGCAGCGCTCCAGCGACAGCGGCGGGATGACCGCCGCCGAACTGCGGCGACCTGGCGCGGGCGGCGGAGCACTGGCGGGAGGTCCTCGCCGCGCGACGGGCCGACCGGTCGCCGTGAACGGCTGCCGGAGTTCGCCGCGCGCGTCTTCCGGCTTCTGCCGGTTCTCACGACGTTTCCGGCGCGAGGACGAAGAATTGCCTTGCTGGCAATGGGATTTTTCGGGCAGCCGCCTTTCGGGGCCGTGATGGCGCCTCTATCGTTCGAATCCACGACGACGTTTCTTTCGAATTCCTGTGCCGCGTCCTCGTCGCGGTCGGTAGTGTTACCGAAAATGCCGATGTCCTTCAGTGGAGACTCTGCGTGACCGCTGCCGGGACTTCTGCCTCGAAGGAACGGTCGGCGTCTCTCGCGGTCCGTTGTCGCGCCCGCGCGCGGCCGGAGAAGTGGTGACTCAGCGTTACCTGCCGGGGCGGTCGTCGGGTTGCCGCCAGAACGTTCCGGAAGAGCCCGCCGACCGGTCGAAAATCGTGCTCGAGGTGGGCCGGATGGCAATGACTTGCCGCCGGAATGGATGTCGCCGTGACGGTCTCACCGCTTCGCCGCGGCGCGGACGAGTTCCTCGATCCGGGTGTGCAGGTAGTCGAGCCAGTCGTCGTGCTCGGGTTTCATGAGCACGCTGCGCAGGATGCGGCCGGCTGCGACGTCGGCCTCGACCTCGTGGCCCCGCGCCGTGAGGGCGGGCCCGTCCACGCCATAGGTGGCCACGAATACCGACTCGGCGGCGGGCGCGGTCATGCCGGCCTCCAGCACCGCGGCGGAAAGGGCGTCGATCTCCGAGAGGCGCCCGGCGCGCGGCAGGTAGGTGACGATGTCCAGCTCGGGGCGCTGGTAGGGGGCCAGCACCGGCGACTCGGCGAGCAGGTCCGCCCAGCGCAGCGCGGCGCGGCGGCCCGGCCGCAGCACCCGGCCCAGCCCCTCGGGCGTCGGGGGCAGCAGCCGGAACGTCAGCCACAGCGCGGCGGCGGCCGCGCCGGCCCGCGAGCACTCCAGCGAGACCTCGCCCAGGTGGCGCTCCGCCGAGGTGAAGTAGGTGTACGGCGAGTCGTGCCGGTAGAAGCGTTCGACGGCCGGGTCGGCGAACAGCACCGCGCCGCAGCCGTAGGGCTGGAGCCCGTGCTTGTGAGGGTCGACGACCAGCGAGTCGCACGCGCCGAGCGCCCGGAACGGCGCCGAGGTCACACCGTCGGGGGAGTCGTCGGCGATGAGTGTGAAGAACCCGCCGTAGGCGGCGTCGACGTGCAGCCGCACCCCGTGGCTTTCGCGGAGCGCGAGGGCCTCGTGCACGGGGTCGACCGCGCCGAGACCGGTGGTGCCCGCGGTGAGGACCACGGTGCCGATGTCGTGGGTGCGCAGCAGTGATTCGAGCGCGTCGAGGTCCATGCGGCCCGCGTCGTCGGTGGGCACCGGCACCGCCTCGACGCCGAGCAGCCGGCACATGCGGGAGTGCGTGTAGTGCGCGTCGGCGCTGTGGGCGACCGCCCGCCCGGGGTGCGTCTCGCGGGCCACGTACAGGGCCTCGAGGTTGGCGATGGTGCCGCTGGTGGTCAGGTGGCCGAGGTGGTCCGGCCCGTACCCGAGCACGCCGGCCAGCCGGGCGACCACCTCCCGCTCCATGCGCGCGGTCGCAGGGCCGCCGTCGAGCGCGTGGTTGTTCGGGTTGACCAGCATCGCCACCAGGTGCCCAGCGACGGCGGCCGGGTGCGCGGGCTTGATCATCTGGCCTGCGTAGCGGGGGTGGAAGAACGGGTAGTTGTCGCGCAGCCGTTCGGCCAGCTCTGCGAACGCCGGGCCGAGCTCCTGGTCGGCGACCGCCGCCGCCGGGTGCGCGGTGTACTTCCCGAACTCCTCCTGCCAGCGCTCGACCTCCTCGACCGCGGTCGTGAGCCATCGGCGCAGATCCATGCTCTCTCCTCGCGATGTGGATTTATCATGAAAATGACGGGCAATTGTTAATTGCTCACCGGCGGGCCGCTATTATCCCCTCTGTGGCTGCGTGCTGTAGCTGCTCGGTCGAAAATTGATTCGCCACTGGCCGGCTGCCTCGGGGGCCACTAGATCATATTTCGGTGATCCTGCGCGCGGTAGTCGTCCCATTCGTTCATCGCCTCTGGTGGACGCCAGGGTCCTAGTGCCCGTGCGGGTGGCTCGAAGCCGAAAAATCAATGACGGACGGTGATTTCGATCGGTGTCCGACCATCCTCCGGGTAGGTTTCCGGTATCGCTTGTATGACCCCGAATGCGGGTTTAGGGTGGACGAGTCACCGGGGGATAACGGTGACTGCTCCGATCAACGGGAGTGATAACAGTGCGCGGATGAGTGGATCACCCGCATGTGCCCTCCGACCGCGGGGAATTGGGACGGGGGACTCCCACGAGAGCCCTGCGGAACCAATCGCGGCAGCGAGGGTGCGGACGATCGGAAATGATCGTTGACACCCGTCCAGGCCTGTGCACCGGTATGGGGGCGGGCCGGGCGCGGAGAAGCCTTCTAGGGAAACGGCCCACCAGGGCCGAGAGACCCGGAAAGCGAGAGATCGGAAATGAGAATCAGCACTGTGTTCTTCTCCGGCAAGAACCGCAACCACCACCGCGGTGGCTGGGGCTGGGGCAACGGCTGGGGCTGGGGCTGGGGCCACGGCTGGGGCTGGGGCCACGGCTGGGGCTGGGGCCACTGGGGCGGCTGGTGGGGCCGTTGGTGGGACTGCTGAGCGTCCCGCTCCCACGAGCTATCCAGCGATGAGATGAAGCGGCGTAGCTCCCACTCCCTGAGTGGGAGCTACGCGTGTCCTACGACGGTTGCGGGGTGAGAGAGTGCTGGGGGCGATGAGATGGCTGCTGCAACCAGCGGCGCCGGATTCCGAAGGGCTGGTCGAGGCCGCGCCGACGTTGCGCGTGCGGGAGGTGTTCGGCCGGTTCTGGCCGGACGCCCGCCCGTTCTGGGGCTGGATGGTGCTCAGCCTGGTGCTGGTGCTGCTGTCCCCGCTGCTGGACGGCGCGGCGATCTGGTTGTTCAAGATCGTCATCGACGACGTGCTGACCCCGCGCGACTTCGCGCTGTTCCCGGCGGTCGCCGCCGCCTACGCCGGGATCACGATCTTCGGCGGTGCGATCGACTTCGCCTCCTCCTACCTCACGGTCTGGATCGGCGAGAACTTCCTGCACCGGATGCGCACCCGGGTGTTCGCCCACCTGCACACGCTCTCGGTCGGCTTCTTCGACCGCAGGCGGCTCGGTGACACCATCAGCAGGCTCACCGGTGACGTCGGGGCCATCGAGAGCCTGGTGCTGTCGGGGATCTCGCAGACCGTCTCCTCGCTGGTCAAGGTCGTGGTCTTCGCCGGGGTGATCTTCTACCTCGACTGGCGGCTGGCCCTGGTGGCGCTGGTGGCGGTCCCGCTGTTCCTCTGGGTCGCCCGGTTCTTCTCCCGGCGCATCAAGATCGCGTCCCGCGAGGTGCGGGGGCGCAGCGGCTCCATCACCACCGTCGCCGAGGAGAGCCTCGGCAACGCCCCGCTCATCCAGGCCTACGGCCGCGAGCAGGCAGAGGTAGGCCGCTTCTACCGGCAGAGCATCGGCAACGTCCGCGCCGAGCTGGCGACCGCCCGCATCGGGGCGGCGTTCTCGCCGCTGGTCGACCTGGTCGAGGTCCTGGGCGTGATGGCGATCCTCGGCGTCGGTATCTGGGAGCTGGCGTCGGACCGCATCAGCCTGGGCGGGCTGCTCGCCTTCCTGGTGTACCTGTCGCAGCTCTACACGCCGGTGCGCAACCTCGGGCAGCTCGCCAACACCGTGTTCGAGGCGTCGGCCGGTGCCGAGCGCATCGCCGAGCTGCTCGACCAGAAACCGCACGTCCGGACGCCGGACAACCCGGTCCGGATCGGCCGGACCGAGGGGACGCTGAGCGTCGAGCAGGTCGGCTTCCGCTACCCGGACACCGGCGTCGACGTGCTGTCCGGGATCAGTTTCCAGGCGCTGCCGGGCACGACGACGGCGGTGGTCGGCGCCAGCGGTGCGGGCAAGTCCACGCTCACCAAGCTGCTGCTGCGCTTCTACGACCCGACCGAGGGCCGCATCCGGCTCGACGGCCACGACCTGCGCGAGCTGGACCTGAGCGAGCTGCGGTCCAACATCGCCATCGTGCTCCAGGAGACGCTGCTGCTCGACGGGACCATCGGCGAGAACATCCGGGCGGGCAAGGCCGACGCCGACGACCGCGAGGTGGTCGAGGCGGCCAAGGCGGCCGACGCGCACGAGTTCATCCTCGACCTGCCCGACGGCTACGACACCCGCGTCGGCCAGCGGGGCAGGCTGCTCTCCGGTGGTCAGCGCCAGAGAATCGCGATCGCGCGGGCGATGATCCGCGACGCACCGGTGCTGCTGCTGGACGAGCCGACGACGAGTCTCGACGCCGAGGCGAGCAAGCGCGTGCTCGGTCCGCTGCGCCGGTTGATGTCCGGGCGCACGACGATCGTCATCTCGCACAACCTGCTCACCGTCGCCGACGCCGACCACATCGTCTACCTCGACCACGGCGTGGTCGTCGAGTCCGGCACGCACGCCGAGCTGCTCGCCAACGACCGCGGCTACGCCAACCTCTACCGGCTGCACCACCCGGCGGAGGTGCGGCCCAACGGCTCCTCGAGCGGCAACGCCGAACGCTGGGTCCGGCCCTGACCGGGAACGAGCCCGGCCCCGACCGCTGTGGTCGGGGCCGGGCTCGTCTCCGCGGGTCTCAGGACGTCAGCGGAACCCGCTGCTGCCGCAGCGCCGGCATCTTCGACTCACCCCGCCGCAGAGCCAGTACCCGGCGCCGGCCCGTGTCGATGACCCGCATCGTCCTGCGTACCGCGGGAACCTGCGTCGCCCGGTGCAGCTGGTAGCGCCACGGCGGCTGCAGACCGTGCCGCGACGCCATCGCGTAGGCGAACGCCGTGGCGTCCCGGTCCAGGTAGTCGTCGGCGTGCTCGAACCACGCCATGCTGCTGCGCGCCGCCGCCTGCACCGGGCGCAGCGCCGCCCGGGCCAGCCGGTCGTACTCGTGCAGCGCGGCCGACACCGACTCGCCCTCGTAGAGGCACTGGGCGAGACCGATGGCGTCCAGCATCGCCAGCCGGGTGCCGGACCCGATGGTGAAGTGCGTCGTGTGCGCGGCGTCGCCCATCAACGCGATGTTGCCGTGGACCCAGCTCTGGTTGCGCACCTGCGTGAACCGCATCCACTGCGCGGGCCTCCCTCGCGACTGGCTGATCAGCCTGCGCCCGCCGAGCGGCCGTTCGAAGATCTTCTCCAGCAGCCGCACGCCGTCCTCCTCGGTGCGCGAGTCGAACCCCAGCGCCTCCCAGGTCTGCGCCGTGCACTCGACGATGCAGGTGCTGATCCCGGCGCTGGACGGATAGGCGTGGAACCAGATCCAGCCCGCCGGGGTCTCCTCGAACGCGAAGGTGAACCGGTCGAACACCTTGTCCGTGCCCAGCCAGATGTAGGGGTTGTTGCCCACATCGATCTGGGTGCCGAACTCCTGCTCGTGGGTTTGCCGGACCCGGCTGTGCACGCCGTCCGCACCGACGATCAGGTCGGCGTCGGCGAGCTCGGAGAGGTCCTCCACACCGTGCCGGTACCGCACGTCCACGCCCAGCGACCGCGCCCGGTTCGCCAGGACTTCCAGCAGCGCCGCCCGCCCGAGGCTGTAGCCGTAACCGCCGAGGTAGGCCGAGTCCTCGCCGCGGAGGCAGATCTCCTGCTCCTGCCACAGCGTGGAGGCCGCGCGCAGCTGCTGCCCGCTCTCCCGGTCGTTGCTGTAGAGCACGTCGAGCAGGTCGTCCCAGTACACGACGCCCCATCCGTAGGTCGCGCCCGGTGGATCACGTTCGATGACGCTGATGTCGTTGCCCGCGTCTCGCAGCTTCGCCGAGATGGCGAAATACAACCCGGCCGGCCCGGCCCCGACGCACTTGATCTTCATGCCCCCCGCACCTCCCATGTCGGCGGCGCCGGACAGGGCCGGCACCGCGGAGTGGGTCGCCACGGGCCCCGAACCGTGGACTGGGGCCCGCCTCGCCCCATGCTGCACCGCACGGGCCGGGGCCGCACGGCGCGGACCGGGAGTTATGCGGTGTCGCGGCGCAGGTGCGCGAGCAGGGCCGTGTCGTCTTCGGCATCGAGTTCGATGCCGAAGACCTCCGAAACCGCCTTGGGCACCTCGCCCGCCTCCAGCGTCTGCTTCTCGACCGAACCGTCCGGCCGGTGGGTGGTCAGCACCATCTCGTCGAGCACGTGCAGCACGCCCGGCTCCATCCGCTGCAACGCCACCCGCCCGACGAACGGCGAGTTCGGATGCGTGGACACGTAGTGGTTGCCCACCACGTAGTCGATGGCGTAGGCCGGGTTGAGCGGGAAGTGGTGCATGTCCTCCCACCCGTCGCCCGCCGGCCGCTGGACCTCCCACTCGCCGGTGCCGCCGTCGCGCGCGAGCCGGTGGGTCCAGCCGCCGTGCGACATCACGGTGCCGTCGGCGAACTCGATGGGCTGCAGCGGGCTGCTGCCGAAGCCGACGTCGCAGAGCCACCTCGCATCGGTGTCGGCGGTCGTCACCAGCGGCACCGCGTGGGTGGCGGGCCGCAGCTTGCCGCTGCCCAGGCTCACCCGGGAAAGCAGCCCGGTCACGCCGAAGCCGAGCCGCTCCGCGACCGCTGAGAACAGCCGGGCGTGCTCGAAGCAGTAGCCGCCCCGGGCCCGGCGGACCAGCTTGTCCTGCAGCGGGTCCAGGTCGAGCGGGAGGCCGCGGCCGAGCACGATCTCCAGGTTCTCGAAGGGAATCGAGGTCACGTGAGCGAAGTGCAGCGCGCGCAGCGTCTCGATGGTCGGCGACCGGTCGCCGCGGTAGCCGATCCTGGCGAGGTAGGCGTCCAGGTCGAGCCGTTCGCCTTCCCAGCCGCGGCCCTCGCGGTGCTTGCTCGTATCCATAGCTTCCTCCCTATATCCGGTAGTGAAGGTAGGACTTCGAGCGCGGTGGAACTCAACGGTGCGCGCCGCCCGGAACGCGGGAAGGCAAGAGATCTCGGTTACACCTGCGCCGCCGGGCGGCCGCTCGCGCCCGCGTTCCGCCTCCGGCGGGAGGAGCCCGTGCGCGAGCCGGGACGTCCCCGAGCAGCGTGGACGTTCCGAAGGGTCACCCGACGGTGGCTGCGAAATGACTCGAGACTGTGTCTTGGCGTCGCGCGGTGACTGTGCTGGGCTGTTGCCGTCACGACAGGAGGTACGAAATGGCGGGCAACAGCCGAGATGCCGGTCGTTCGGTCACGGCGCGTGCACTGAGCGTCCTGACGGCTTTCGACATCGACCACAGCCGGCTGACCCTGACCGCCATCGCCCGCCGCGCGGGCATCCCGCTGGCCACCGCGCACCGCCTGGTCCGCGAACTGGAGCACTGGGGCGCGCTGCACCGCGACTCCGAAGGGCGGTACTCGATCGGCCTGCGGCTGTGGGAGATCGGCCTGCTCTCGCCGGTGAACTCGACGCTGCGCCAGGTCGCCCTGCCGTTCATGCAGGAGCTGTGCGCCGCCACCCGCGACAACGTGCACCTGGCCGTGCGCGACGGCACCGAGGCCGTCTACGTCGAGAAGCTCACCGCGCACACCTCCGTGCCGATCGTCTCCCGCAGCGGCGGCAGGCTGCCGCTGCACGCGACCAGCGTCGGCAAGGTGCTGCTCGCCCACGCGCCCGCGTCGCTGCTCCAGGAGTGCTGCGAGCACGGTCTCTCCCGGCACACCCCCTACACGATCACCGAGCCCGGCAGGCTCGGACGTGAGCTGCAGGGCGTGCGCGCCCGGGGCTTCGCCCAGGCGACCGAGGAGATGAGCCTGGGCAACTGCTCGGTCGCGGTCCCGGTGCGCGACGCGACCGGCTCCGTCGTCGCCGCGCTCGGCCTGGTCGCGCACAGCGTGCGGGCCGAGGTGGTCAAGCTGGTGAAGCCGCTGCTGCCCGCGGCGGAGTCGATCCGGCAGCGGCTGCTGGAGAAGGACCCGGCCTCCGACGGCATGCTTTCACCCTGATTTCCCCGACGTCACCTGAATGGAGGATCGCCGGGCTGAAGTCGAGTTGTCGCTCATCGACCAGTCACCGACCGCTGCCGTCCGCCGGTCGCAGAAGCCGCCGCCGCACCGCCTGTGAAAGCCGCTGAGCTGTTTTAGTCATCGGTACCACCACGCCAGTGGCCTTCGCAGTGCATCGAGGGAGGCGGAAGACCGTGACCGGAACGCCGGGACGTACCGCGATCGACAACGAGATTCGGGTCTGCTCGGCCCACGTGCGGTCACCGCTGGACTTACCGTCCTCCATAGGCAAGCTGGCCGAGCAGTCGGTGCGCGTGCTGGGCTGGTCCGGCAGCCTGCTGCCGCCGCTGAAGCTGCTGGGCAGGCACGTCGTGCCGGTGGCCGACCTGGTGCCCGACGCGCACGCCGAGCGGCTCTGCCTGGGCAGCGAACCGGTGCTGGACCGGGCCGAGATCGCCACCTGGGTCTGGCCGGAGATGGACGGCAGGGTGCCGCCGCCCGCCGCCAGGGTCACCGGCGTGCTCGCCCCCGCCCGGCACTGGCGCAGCGCCCTGACCGCGGCCGTGCCCTTCGCGCGGTTCACCAACACCGCGATCGTCGTGCCGCGCAGCGTCACCGTCGCGCCGGACTTCATGTCCACCTGCCTGATCCGCGCGCGGCAGTTCGGCATCGGCGTGCTCTCCGCCGACGGCGAGAGCGTGCAGAGCGAGCTGGAAGGCCGTTGCTTCGACGACCAGCCGCCGGTGGAGCACACCGCGGTCTCGCGCTGGATCAACGAGGTCGTCTACCAGCAACTGCTGGCCGTCGAGGTCCCGGCCCCGACCCGCGGCTGACGCGCCGCGAGCGCCGTCCGGCGGCGCTCGCCGGAACGCCGTCGAGCGCGACCGGGCGAGCACCGAACTAGGGTTGTCGGCATGCGAGTCGCGATAGCTGGTGGACACGGTCAGATCGCCCGGCTGCTCGGTGCGGCGCTCGCCGCGCGCGGGGACTCCGCGCTCGGCCTGGTGCGCAACCCCGAACACGAAGCCGACCTGCGCGCCGACGGGATCGTGCCGGTCGTCGCCGACCTGGAGCAGATCGGCACCGACGAACTCGCGAGGTACCTCGAGGGCTTCGACGCCGCGGTGTTCGCCGCCGGGGCCGGCCCGGGCAGCGGCGCGCAGCGCAAGGACACAGTGGACCGCGCGGCGTCGGCGCTGCTGGCCGACGCGTGCGAACGCGCGGGTGTGCGGCGCTTCGTCCAGGTGAGCGCGATGGGCACCGAAGGCCCGTACCCGCCCGACATCGGCGAGGTCTTCGCCGCCTACCTCGACGCCAAGGGCGCGGCGGAGCAGGACCTGCGCGAGCGCGACCTGGACTGGACGATCCTGCGGCCCGGCAGGCTGACCGACGACGCCCCGACCGGACGGGTCCGCATCGGCGCGTCGGTGGCGAGGGCCGAGATCACCCGCGCCGACGTCGCATCGGTCGTCATCGCGCTGCTCGACGAACCGGCATCGGTCCGCAAGGTCCTCGAAGCGGTCAACGGCGACACCCCGATCCCCGACGGCGTGCGGGCGGCCGTCGCCTGACGCTCACGCGCCGAGAACGCGGTCCAGGTAGGGGTTTCCGAACGCGCCGCCCGGGTCGACGGCCTTGCGCACCCGCAGGAAGTCGTCGAACCGCGGGTAGCGCGAGCGCAGCGCCGCGGCGTCGAGACGGTGCATCTTGCCCCAGTGCGGGCGCCCGCCGACCGAGGCGACGATCGACTCGAACGTCTCGAAGTAGTGCCGGTAGGGCATCCCGACGAACTGGTGGATGGCGACGTAGGCCGGCCGGCGCCGGTACGCGGTGGACATCCACACCTCGTCGGCGGCGGCGACCCGCACCTCGATCGGGAACATCACCGGGTGTTCGAGCGTGCCCACGGCCGAGCGCAGCTCGCCGATCACCGCACCGAGCTCCTCCACCGGCACCGCGTACTCCGACTCCACGAACCGCACGTCGCGCCGGGTCACGAACACCCGGTGCGAGCGGTCGCTGTAGGACCGGGCCGAGAGCACCGCGCCGGAGAGCCGGTTGAACGGGCGCACGGCCGCCGGGATGCGGCGGCCGATCCGGCACAGCGCGCCGAACAGCCGGTTCTCCACGATCTCGTACTCGACGAAGTGCCGCAGCCTTCCCAGCGGTTCCGGGCTGGTCCCGGCCGGCAGCCGGTTGTTGCGCTTGACCAGCGTGTTGGAGCTGTGCGGGAACCAGTAGAACTCGAAGTGGTCGTTGTCCCGCGCCAGCTCGTCGAACCGCTCCAGCACGCTGTCGAGACGCTCGGGGTGCTCGTCGGCGCTGAGGTCGAAGGCGGGCACGCAGCGCAGCGTCACGGTGTGGATCACGCCCAGCGCGCCGAGGCCGACCCGCGCGGCGGCGAACAGCTCCGGGTCTTCGGTAGCCGAGCAGCGGCGCAGCGAGCCGTCGGCCAGCAGCAGCTCCATCGCCTCGACCTGGGTGGCCAGGCCGCCGAGCTCGGCGCCGGTGCCGTGGGTGCCGGTGGAGATCGCCCCGGCGACGGTCTGCCGGTCGATGTCCCCGAGGTTGGCCATGGCCAGTCCGAGCTCGTCGAGCTCGCGGTTGAGCCGGTGCAGGGGCGTGCCGGCGCGGACGGTCACCAGTTCGCCGTCGACGCCCACCACGCCGGACCAGTGCGACAGGTCGAGCGCAACGCCGCCGTCGTCGGGCGCGCCGACCCCGGTGAAGGAGTGCCCGGTGCCGAGCGGGCGGACGCGCAGGCCGGCCTCGACGGCGGCCCGGATCTCCGACGCGGCCGCTTCGGCGTCGCGCGGTGCCGCGACCCGTGCCGGGTCGGCGGTCTCGGTGGCCGCCCAGTTCGTCCATCTGGTCACTGCGAGCCCTTTCCGGATGACACTCGGTGGGGAGAAATTATGTGAATATGATTCACATAACAAGGGTTGTCGGCCTACCGTGTGAAACGTGCTCAAGGCGCTCCCCGAGTCGCGACGACTCGACACGGCCACCCGCGAACTCGACCCGCCGTTCGCGGTGGCCGACCTCGCCGCGTTCCACCGCAACGCCGCCGACCTGGTGCGACGTGCGGCGGGACGACCGGTGCGGGTGGCCACCAAGTCGGTGCGATGCCGGGAACTGCTGCGCAGGACCCTGAAGACGCCCGGCTTCGCCGGCCTCATGTGCTACAGCCTCGCCGAGGCGCTCTGGCTGCACGGCGACGGCCTCAGCGAGGACGTCCTGGTCGCCTACCCGACGGCCGACCGGGCAGCGCTGCGCGAGCTCGCCGCACGTCCGGCGGCCGCGGCCGCCATCACGATCATGGTCGACTCGGTCGAGCACCTGGACCTGGTCGACGCCACCGCCGGAACGCGCCGCCCGGACATCCGGGTGTGCCTGGACGTCGACGCCTCCTGGCGGCCGCTGCCCGCCCTGCACGTCGGCACCCGGCGCTCGCCGGTGCACACCGCCGAGGACGCCCGGCGGCTCGCCGAGGCGATCGTGCGCCGAGCGGGGTTCCGGCTCGCGGGCCTGATGGCCTACGAAGGCCAGATCGCCGGGGTCGGCGACGCCCCGCCCGGCAACCCGCTGCGCGGGGCGGGGGTGCGGTGGATGCGGCGCCGGTCCGCCGCCGAGCTCGCCGGACGCCGGGCCGAGATCGTCACCGCGATCCGGGAACTGGCCGAGCTGGAGTTCGTCAACGGCGGCGGCACCGGCAGCATCGAGACCACCACCGCCGAGTCCGCCGTCACCGAGGTCGCTGCCGGGTCCGGGCTGGTCGGGCCGACCCTGTTCGACGCGTACCGGTCGTTCCGGCCGGAGCCCGCCCTGCTGTTCGCGCTGCCCGTCGTGCACCGCCCCGGCGGCCGGGTCGCGACGGTGTTCGGCGGCGGCTACATCGCGTCCGGGCCGGTCGGCGCCGACCGCGCACCGACCCCGTACCTGCCCGCGGGGTTGAAGCTGACCGCCGTCGAAGGCGCGGGCGAGGTGCAGACGCCGGTCGCCGGGCCCGCCGCCCGGCGGCTGCGCCTGGGCGACCGGGTCTGGTTCCGCCACGCCAAGGCCGGCGAGCTCGCCGAGCGGTTCAACGAGTACCACCTGGTCGAGGGCGACCGGGTGGCGGACTCGGTGCCCACCTACCGCGGGGAGGGCAGATCCTTCGGTTGATCATCGGGCAGCCGGTTGGCCAGGTAGCCCCGGACCAGCTCCCGCGCCTCGGTGACCAGCGTCGGGTCGCCGCCGGGGTCGCGGCGGAAAGCCAGGTGCAGCACCGCGTCGGCGGCCTCCACCGCCACCGACAGCGGCAGCATCAGCTCGGCGGCGTCCAGGTCGAACTCGGCGGCGATCAGGGAGGTCAGCTTCTCGGCGATGACAGTGTTGTTGTCCTTGCTCGCGTCGAGCAGCCGCAGGTCCACGACGTCGCCGAAGTGCAGGCGGCTGAATCCGGGAACCTCGCGGTGCATGGTCATGTAGACGTCGAAGACGGCGTCCACGGCGTCCCACCAGTGCGCCATCTCGACGCCCTCGAAGCGCGCCGAGACAGTGCGGACGAAGCGGTCCAGGTTGCGGAGGGTCAGCTCCTGCACCACGGCGCGTTTGTCGGGGAAGAACTGGTAGAGCGAGCCGACCGCCACGCCCGCCCGCTCGGCGATCAGCGTCGTCGACAGCCCGTCGTAACCGACCTCGTCGATGAGTTGGGCACAGGCTTCGAGCATCTTCTCGACCCGCTGGGCGCTGCGTTGCTGAACCGGCTTGCGGCGCAGGGGCGCTACTTCGGTGGGCAAGGCGACTCCTTGATCATGTTCTTGACCATCTTGCCGACCACGACCGTGACTCTCTTTCAGGGGAGCCCTTCCATCGTCGCCGAGGGGCGGAGCCCGGCGGTCTGGTGCACCGGGACCCGGCTGTCCCGATGCTTCAAGTCTCTCGTTCCGGCACTGTTCGCGCCCTGCGGACATGCCGAAACCTATATCAGCCGGTCGGGTGTTTCACCCGCCAACGCCTTGACCGCGACCGCGGAGCCGTTCCGCAGGTGTCGAGCCGCTTTCGCCGCCCGCGCGGGGCCGGAGCGGCCGGGAGGGCATATGCATTCGGTCACGTTGCCAGTGCGAACGGTCACTATCTAGCGTGTTCGAGTCTTCTCGGTCCGCGACAGAAGGGTCATCGTGGGTAACTGCGGCGCCGCCTCTCGATCTTCCGGCCCCCCTCGTGCTGTGCTCATGCGTAGGACACCGGCCGGGGCCACCCGGCAAGCGCCGCCCGGCCCGCGGCTCGCGGCCGCCCGGGCAGGCTCGCGGCGCGCCCGGTGACCGCGTCGCAGGCCCTCGCCCGCCGGGGGGCACCGACACGAGGAGAGCGCCCGTTGGACGGTTGGCGTCGACGGGACCTGTGGTCCCCGTTGGCGGTCGCGGAGGCCAACGCCATGCTTCGCGACGGCGCCTACGGGCTCCGGGTCGAGCCGGCACCGTGGCGGCTGACCGGACCCGGCGCAGGCGTCGGGCTGCCGCTGGGTGACGAGCCGACCTGGGGCGACCTGTACCGCGCGTTGGTCAGGTTGCGGCGGACCCGGCGAACGCACGATCCGGCCTGGCTGCACCGGTTGACCCGGACGCTGTCGGGCGAGGTGCCCGCCGCGGGCGCGACCCGCTGGGTCGTGGTGCCTCCGGGACGGCTGGAGCGGCTGACGGCCGGCTGCGGCACCGACCTCCGCCACTTCCTCGCCCCGCTGGTGGCGTCGGACGGCTCGACGCTGTTCCCCGCCACCGGCGGCGGGGTGGAGCGACCGGACCTCGTCGTCGACGACAACGGCGGGGTGATCACCGTCCGGGGCGAGGCCGGCCCGCCGGTCCGGTTGCGCGCCACCGACCTCGGTGCCGCGCGCAGCCAGCTGAGCAACTGGTCCGCGCTGGCGGCCGCGGTGGAGTCCGACCCGGTGCTGCGGATGCACTGCGCCGCGCAGGCCGTACCGGGGGCACTGGCCGACGCCGACTCCGCGCTGCTGCTGCAGGGCATCGAGCCCTCGCCGAGACACCCCGGGCATCCCGGCGGCACCGTCGTCGCGGGTCTGCCCGCACTGCTGCGTCCGACCGCCGGCGGCCGGGCCGGGCTGCTGCGGATGGTGATCGAGAACCGCTTCGAGCACCGGGAGGACGAGCTCGGCTACTTCCTCGACCACCTGGTCCGGCCGCTGCTGCGGACGTTCCGCCTGGCGCTCGACGACCACCGGCTCGCGTTGCTCTCGCTGGACCCCGACGGTGCCGGGTTCGAGCTGTCGACGGAGTTACAGCTCACCGGACGCGCGGTGGTCACCGACCTCGGCGAGGTCCGGCCGGAGCCGACCGGGGCCGAGGTCACCGCGGCCGCCGACGGGCTCACCCGCACGCTCGACGAGCTGACCGCCGGTTTCGCCGCGATCGGCTTCGCGGGCGGACGGCACCGGCACGAGGCGGTGCGAGCGGCGGTCGAGGAGGTGACGGCGGAGGAGCTGCGGTTCCTGCGGCCGCGCACGGCCGAGCTGCTCTCCGGCGACCACGGCCTGCGCGACTTCGCGCACAGCGTGCCGGAGGACCAGGACCGGGTGCTCAAGGAAGTGCTGCGCGTCGTCGAGGAGCGCACGCGCAAGCGGCGCTGGGACCGCGATTTGCCGCAGCCCGTGGTCGTCATCGACCTCGACATGTGCGGGATCGTGCCGCTGCGGCGGACGCTCGACGCGGCCCGCGCGGTCTGCGGACCGCGCCCGGGTGCGCCCGAGGGCATCATCGAGCTCGCCCGGCCGGGTTCGCTGCCGGTGCTGCCCAACTTCTCCGAATCGGCCTGGGACAACTTCGTCGACCTCAGCGGGCTGGGCCGCAAGTACCCGGCGGTGGACTGGCGGCAGGTGCACGCCGAGTTCTTCCACGCGTTCTCCCGGCCCTGGGAGCGGCTGCGGACCGACACCGTCAGCCCCGGCCTCGCGCGGTTCGTGTGGGACGTCCACGACGGCGGCGGCCGCGTGGTGTTCTGCACTGGCCGCCGCGAACGCGTGCGCGCCCAGACCGAGGAGGTGCTCGCGGCGGCGGGCGTGCCGGAAGCGGCGCTGCTGTGCATGCCCGACGACCGCACCAGGCCGATCTCCGAGCTGAAGGCGGAGAAGCTGCGCGAGCTCGGCGACATCGACGTCGTCGCGGTCTTCGACGACCTGCTGCGCAACCGCGTCGCGCTCACCGGGGAGTTCGCCGGGGCCAGGGCGGTGGCGGTGGAGATCCCGGGGATGGCCACCGAACGGCGGCCGGGGCAGCAGGCCGGCGACCAGGCGCCGGTGATCTCGACGTTCGAGACGATCCCGCGCCGTGCCGCACCGAGCCTGTCCAACACGCACTCGCTGGAGGAGCTGCAGATCGGCGCCATGCGGCGCAACCGGCTCTCGCGCGACTGGGCGGTGCACCTCAGCGAGCGGGAGACGCTTTCGCTGGTCGGTTCGGTGCTCGCCGACGCCGACCGCTCGGCGGCCAGGACCGCGCGCGGTGCGCGCGTGAAGTTCGGTCTCGACCAGGGCGAGCCCGGGTTCGAGCAGGTCATCCGGGCGCTGCACCACGTGTTCACGCGCAAGCAGTTCCTCAAGGGCTCGCGGTCGAACTACCGGTGGGAGGACATGCTCCGCGACGCCGGCCCGTTCGTCTCCCGCGACCAGCCGCTGGAGATCGTGCTGCTGGGCTTCCCGGTCAAGCAGTGCCTGAACCGGCTCAAGGCGTTCGGTCCGCTGCCCGACCTCGCCGAGCTGGGCGGGCTGGCGCGGCTGCGGGAGCTGCGGAACGCGGTGCGGGCGGTCCACCCGCCCGGCGTGCACTTCAACATCCTCACCGACGGCAGGCACTTCCGGCCCCGCCCCGCCGCCATCACCGACGCCTACAGCCGCAAGCTGCGCGAGTACGTGCGGCTGGTCGGCATCGACGACTGCACGACGGTCGAGGAGATCGACACCGTCGCCCGGCAGCGGCTCGGCCCCGACCTGCCCGCTCGGCGCTCGGCGCGGCTCGCGCGGTACCGCGCCGAGATCTACCAGGTGCTCCAGGGCTTCGACATCACCGCCAACCCGCTGCGCACGCTCGACGAAGTCGATCAACGGGTGTCCAGGATGGACGGAGAGCTGGGCGAGGCCATGCGCCTTTTCCGGGAGATGCTGATGTCGGTGGTGTACTCGGTGCCGGTGACCGCACCGGCCGGCGTCGACCGGCTCACCTGGTCGACGCTGGTCTACGCCGACCTCTACAACCCGGCCGACCCGGCGGTGCCGGAGCAGGTCCGGCGGGCGCGGGCCGCGGTGCTGAGCCGGGCGTGGCACACCGTCGTCCGCTACGTGGCGACGCTGCGGGTGGACGAGGCACTCGGCTACGAGGATCTGTTCCCGGACCGGGTGCGGCTGACCGTCAGCGCGGCCCGTCCCGGCCGCTGCGGCTTCACCTACCTCGGCGGGTCGGGCCTGCTGCCGTGGCAGGGCACCGGTGTGCTCGACCCCCGCGGGCACGTGGCCGTCGACTTCGCGATCGCCGTGCTGGACCAGGGTTTCGTCCCGGTGTACTCACCGCTGCTCGGACCCCGCCAGCCCTGGATGATGGTCCCGGCGCAGCACACCAGGCCGTCGGCGTCCGGCGGGCTGCGCCTGGACGACGCCCTCGCCGAACGCGTCCGCCTGCGGCGCAAGTAGCCCGCACGGCCGAACGGCCCCGGCACAAGCGAAAGGCCCCGGTACTCGTCCGGGGAAACGAGTGCCGGGGCCTTTTTCACACTCCGCGTCCGGGTCGGGGAGGACGGATGCGGAGAGGCTTGGAAATCCGCGAACCGGTACCGGTCGGGGGAGGGGAGTGCTTCGGCACCGGTCCGCGGATGTCTGCGGTCCGCCCGGCCTGGCGGCCGTCGGCGGAGTTCCACTGTGGAGTTGGAGGTCGATGTGGTGGCCGACGACCGCGATGCCGAGGTCGGGGGTTCACGACGTCCACGTTCGTCGGCCACCACGAGGCGGTTTCTCGGTCTGGTTCCGGGTCGGGGAGGAGGATGTTGCTTCCGGGACCGAGACCGCCGGCTTTACGGCACCGGCGCCACCTCGCGCAGAGCGTGCGCGGGGCGCAGGTGCCGTGCGGGACGAGGCGCCAGGGCGCCGCTCACCAGGTGCTCGTAGGCCGAGCGCCACACCGTGCAGGGTGCCTTGCACGGGCGCCAGCGGCTCGAGCACTCCGGGCAGTTGCCCTTCTCGTCGGCGTCGTGAGCGGAGAGCAGCGTGCGCCACCCCTCGGTCAACCGAGGAAGCTCGGAGCGCGCCACGGCGAGCAGGGAAGGGGCGTCCGCGCGGTTCGCCAGCTCGGAGAGCACGTCGAGCCGCTCCCACACCGCGTTGCGCAGCACCTGTCCCAGTATCTCGTCCACCGCAACCTCACCGTCACTTTCTCGCCTGCTCAGCGGCGGCCCGCAGCGCGGTGCTCAGCTCACCGGCTCCGCCGGTGGAAAGCACTGCGGTCTCGCCTGGCGGTCCGACGAGAACCACCTTGTCCCGGTTCACCAGCACGGTGAGGTCCCGCGGCGCGTTGGTCGCGTCCCGACAGTGGAACCGCCACCACCTGGTGCGGTCGCCCGCACCACCGGAGGACTCGGCCGGACCGGCCGGGTCTCCCTGCTGCTCGGTGCTGTCCACGGTCGTTGGGGTTCCTCTCCGTACCCGGTTGCTTACCCACGACTAGATTGATGCGAGTCGGGCCACTTCGCCTAGTCGGTAGGCGACGACCGGGCCGACGGCGACGACGAGCGGTCGGCGGACTTCACCCCCGCCGATCACCTCCGACGAAGAGCACTTCACCGACTTGCGGGAGTGCCCTTACTCTGCGACCAACGCCCGTCAGTGCGTGAGGGGGTCCAAATGAACATCATCGGTTCGAGCGGCTCGCCCGTTACACCCGACGTGTGGAACGAGCGACCGATGCGAGACGCCCTGGCGAACCGGAACATCAGCGAGGTCTACAAGCAGCTTCGCAGGCACGGTGTTTCGCAACGCCAGATCGCGGCCTCCACCGGGCAGTCGCAGTCCGAGGTGTCCGAGATCCTCAAGGGTCGGCAGGTCATGGCATACGACGTGCTGGCCCGCATCGCAGACGGGCTGGGAATACCGAGGGGGTACATGGGCCTCGCCTACGACGGGGCGACGGCAGTGAGGGTCGCTAACTCGACCAGCGACTCCCAGGCTGAGGAGGACGAGTCGGTGAAGCGTCGGAAGTTTCTGTCCCATGCCGCGGCTGTCACCATGGGTGCGGCCGTCTTCGGCGCCGAGGAGAGCAACTGGGTGCCCGCAAGCGCCCAGACGCCGGCCCCGGCCCGCATCGGCATGACCGACGTGCAACAGATCCAGGCCGCGACGAAGGCGTTGCGAGACCTCGACTACCGCTACGGCGGAGGTACCTGTCGCGACGCGGTGGTCGCCCAGCTCTCATGGGCGCAGCAACTGCTCGAGGCCACGGCGACCGACCAGGTGCGCAGGAAGCTGTTCGTGTCGCTGGCCGACATGCACAGCCTGGCCGGTTGGACCTCGTTCGACACCGGCCTGCTCGACCCCGCCCGCGGGCACTTCGGCAAGGCGCTGGAGTTCGCCAAGCAGGCCGAGGACGACAGCCTGGTGGCGAGCGTGCTCTACCGGATGGGCCGGGTCTACCTGCACTACCAGGAGCCCAACGAGGCCCTGAAGTTGTTCCAGCTGGGCCAGATCGCGGCCCAGGAGTCCGGCTCGGCGCTCACCGTGGCCGTGCTGTGCGCCAACGAGGCGTGGGCCTACGGCATGCTCAACAAGCCCGACCAGGTGCAGAAGATGGTCGGGCGCACCAAGGACGAGTTCGCCAGGGCCGACGTCAACGACGCCCCGGACTGGGTCCGGTTCTTCACCGAGAACGATCTGCACGGCATGATCGGCTCCGCCAACGACGCGCTCGCCGTGTTCGACCCGGACCGCTATGCCCCGATCGCGGTGGCCGAGACCATCAAGTGCAACGAGGCCTACGGCGCGGACATGCAACGCACCCACGTGTTCGGGCTCAGCCTGCAGGCCACCAACCACATCCGGGCCGGTGACCTGCAGCAGGGCATCAAGGTCGGCAGGACCGCGCTGGCGATCGGCGAGAAGGTCAAGTCCGCCAGGGTCTCCGACCGGCTGCGGCCGCTCGAGCTGGAGGCGGGAAGGCACCGGATGAACTCCGACGCCCGCGACCTCTCCGAGGAGATCCGGCGGTTCCGCGAATTGTGAGGGCCGGAGCTCGCCGGGCGGACGCCCCCGGCGGCGGCGCGGGCGGTCCCGCGCCGCGCCGGGGGCAGGCGGCCGGGGCTCCGCCCGGGCAGGCATCGGTTGGCTGATGATGAGTTTCCAGACACGCTCCATGGAGGACGGCCGGTACACCCGGCCCAAGCTGGCGCTGGCGCTGGCCGAGATATGCGCCGCGGTCGGGCTCGACTCGCGTGACGCGCGGCTGCTCCGGTTCGTCAACAACGGGGTTTTCCTGCTCGAACGAGAGCAGGTGATCGTGCGCATCGTCCTCGCGCCTTCTTTTTCATATCGTGCTGTCAACGTTGTCGAGGCCGCGCGGTGGCTCGCCGAGCACGAGGTGCCGGCGGTGCGGCTGCTGCCGGGCATCCGGCAGCCGGTCCGCGTCGGCGGGCATCTGGCGACGTTGTGGCGTTCGGTTCCCGACACCGGTGCGCGGCCGACCGGCGCGCACCTGGGCCGGCTGCTGCGCAAGGTGCACTCGCTGCCGCCACCGACGACGCTGCCGGAGTGGCGGCCGATGGAGGACGTCCGGCGCAGGCTCTTCGACGCCGAGGACCTCGACTCCGACGACCGGTACTTCCTGGAGCAGCGGTGCGACGACGTCGAGCAGCGGCTCGACGCCCTGCGCTTCCCGCTGCCGCGCGGCGTGATCCACGGCGACGCCCACCTCGGGAATCTGATCGTCACACCTGGCGGTCCGGTGCTGTGCGACCTGGACTCGCTGTGCGTAGGCCCGCCGGAGTGGGACCTGACCCCGATGGCCGTGGGACGCCTGCGCCTGGGACATCCGCCGGAGCGCTACGAGGAGCTGGCGCGCGCCTACGGCTTCGACCTGCTGGCGTGGGAGGGCTTCCAGGTGCTGCGCGACCTGCGCGAACTGAAGATCACCGTCAGCGTGCTGCCGATCCTGCGCAGCAATCCCGGCATCCGCGGCGAGCTGCGCCGCAGGCTCCGCACGATGCGGGCCGGTGACGTCACTGCGCAGTGGGCGCCCTACAACTAGTGGATGACAGCGCCTCGCACTTTCGTACGTTCGGGCGAACTTGTTCGACACGCTCATGTCGTTTAGTGATTCTGGGAGACAGATTCACCTTTTTGCATGTAAACCAGAAGTGGCTAGAGCTGTCAGGCGACCGGACGGGCTGTCGATGGAGATCGCGAACATGAGGCGGGCGAAGCTGGTCCCGAGGTGGCGCGGCAAGCGGGCGCTGCGCTCGGCGCAGGTGCTGGACGACGTGGTGAACGCTCAGGTCGCGCTGCTCCCGCAGCTCTCGCCGGAGGCCAGGCAGCGCAGTGCCGACCACCTGGCGGAGATGGTCATGCTCGGCCAGGCGTACCGGCACTACGCGGCGGGCTGGATCAGCAGGCGCGAGCTGGAGCGCCGCGGCAAGGCCGCGTTGCGCCGGATGGAGTCAACCAAGCGGCCACCTTTGGAGCAACTCACCGAACGTGAGTGACCGTTCAGCGACAGTCGCGATTTTTCGCATCGCGGAATAATTCCTGGTGAACCGCACAGGACTTCGCCCGCGCCGAACGTCAGCGATCTTGGTCGGCCGACCGGGCCCGGGCGGTCGCGATGTATCCGGGGTTGCCGGCGCGCAGTCCGTGCAGCCCGACCAGCGCTCCTGACCCGTCGACCATCGTGTGACCGGGGTGCGGGTCGCCGTGCCGGGCAGCCGTCGGCAGGCGATCAGGTCAGCGGCGCGGATCTCCCAGGCCGGCAACGCGACAGCCGGCCCCGGGACACGCGCTCGATCATGATCAACAGCGTATTCCGCCGGTCCACCGGTTTCCAGCCACGATTTGCCTCCGCGCGACGAGTGGCGGGGTAGGTCCTCCCCGCGGCGGGTGGTGGGGCATAGGCGCCCCACCACCCGCGCGGCTCAGCTCTTGCCGGTGGGCCTGCCCATCCGCAGCGCGAGCGTCAGGCCGACGCCGACCAGCACGACCGCACCGAGGACCCACGGCCAGACCGGCATGCCGCCGGAATCGGCGGACTGCTGCTCCTGCTGGGCCTGGGGCGGCTGGGCCGGCGTGCCGCCACCAGGCTTGGTCAGCGTGAAGGTGACCTTGCCCGGCACCGGATGCCCGTCGGCGGACAGGATCCGGTAGCCGATGGTGTAGGTGCCCGCCGGGCCGAGCTGCCGCACCGGTGCGGTGACCGACGTGCCGTCGACCTGCACCGCGCCGTCGGTCCAGTACGTCCCGTCCGGTCCGACGACGTTGACGGTGTTGTAGCCCTCCCCGGCCCGGACCGGCTGGTCGAAGGTCAGCCGCACCTGCTGCGGGCCGACCTCCAGTTGCGCCCCCTCGGTGGGGTCGCTGCCGATCAGCACGTTGTGGGCGAGGGCGGTGCCTGCGCCGCCGAGCAGAGCGGTGAGCGACAGCGCCGCGACCGCGATGAGCCGCCTCATGACCTGGCCTTCCTGCCCCGCGCGAGGGCGCCGATGCCGATTCCCAGCGCGAGGGCTCCGACGCCCAGGCCCGCCCCGCCCAGGTAGCGGGCGGTGTCGTCGGCGGCGGACTGGGCGGCGTGCGCGGGCTCGGCCTGCTCTCCCGTGCCGGGCTGGCCGTGCTGGCCGTGACCGCCTTCGGAGTCCTCGACGAGCTCCAGCGTCGGCGCCGGGTGCTCGGGTTCCTCACCGCCGGGCGGCGTGGGGGCGTCCCACCGGACGACCTCGCCGTTGTCGTAGGTCTGCTCGGTGGGCAGCAGGAGCTGGTCGGTGTCGGTGGGCAGCGTGCCGAGCGTCGCCTCGAACTCGTCGAACTGGTCCGGGGCGATCCGGGTGCCCGGCTGCGCGGTCCAGGTGATGGCCGACACCGCATCGGCCACCGACGCGCCGGCCACCTCGACCGGCTGCGGGAGGGTGACCTTCTCCACCTGCGCGGTCCAGCCCGGCATCGGTTTGGTGCGGACCGAGCTGAGCGGGTGGTCCAGCGGCAGCGTCACCCGGATCTTCACCGTGCCCGAGCCGTCTCGCTCGTTGGGCACCCGGAAGGCGACCTTGGCGTGGCCGCCCTTGGCGGCCTCGCCGTCCGGGTTGACCGAGACGTGCGCGGAGGCGGTGCCCGCCGAGGCGAGCGCGACGATCCCGACCACCGCGGCCGAGGCCGCCGAACGGGATAGAACTCTTTTTACGGACTTGGAGGACATAAGGGGACGAAACTCCTGGTCATGCGGATGGCCGCACGCTTTCGCGCGTGCGGGTGAAGTGACGAATCGACAACGATCGGGTGGCTCTAACGCCACCTGATCACCAGGAGTGCGCGGGCGGCCCGCGCAGCGGATGCCGCCGCAGGTGCGCCTGGTGCGGCGGGATGCGAACCGGGCGCGCGGGCATGCGAACGGTGCCCGATTTAGTGACCGTGAGTAGTCGTGGCTGGCTGGGGGGCAGGAACAGGCCGAGGACACGCGCGACTACGAAGAGTGCATGCTCCGCGCGGGCCAGCAGCACGGCCGTCAGCAGCGCCGCCAGCGCGTGTCCCGCCGACATCCCCAGCGGGTCGAACGGTGCGGCGAGGTGCCCCGGAGTGCCCTGGTGAGAGCCCGCTAGCTGGAGAAATACGTGAAGTGCCAGTTGGGCGACGCCCAGGGCCCCTACAATGCTCGGCAACCCCCGCCTGCGACCGGCGAGTGCCACACCGGCTCCGGACAGCAACACGGTGATCAAAGCGGTCGTGCCCGGATCGGGCAACGAGCCGCCAGATGACATGTGCGCTGCTACGGAAAGTGACGCCGAAGTGATGGCCAGACCGGCACCGCGGAGGACGCGAAATGCGCCCTTCGCCGGTGTCAACTGGACCGTCACAGCGGTCAAGTCTAGGTGTCGGTTCGGCCACGCCGACCGCAGGTGAGCTTGCCTTGGTCCCCCGTTTGGGTCACGGTCTATGGGTTGCAGACGGTGGTCAGGATCGATCCCGTACGAGCAGTGGGAGACGGGTGCGAGGTTCCTGGCCGCCGTAACTGACGACGGAGAGGAGGGGGCGTCGAGCAGTCGGCGCCGATACCTGTGTCGACCGATACGCAGCAAGGAAGCGGTGGCCCGCCCCCGGGCCCCCACTCGACGGAACTACCAGGTCAGCCGAATTTCGCCGACCACCCGCGCACCGACTGGGTGGTCTTCGGCGTCACCGCCGCGATCATGTTCGGTCTGGTCTCCTGGGGTGTGCTCGGCACCGACTCGCTGAGCACCAGCGCGCAGGCGGCCTTCGACTGGATGATGTCCAACCTCGGCTGGGGCTTCGTCCTGGCCGCGACCGGTTTCGTCGTGTTCGCCCTGTTCCTGGCCTTCAGCCGGTACGGACGGATCCCGCTGGGGCAGGACGGCGAGAAGCCGGAGTTCAGGACGGTCTCCTGGATCGCGATGATGTTCAGCGCCGGTATGGGCATCGGTCTGATGTTCTACGGCGTCAGCGAGCCGCTGTCGCACTTCGTCGAACCGCCGCCGGGCAGCGTCCCGGGCGGGACCGACGAGGCGGTCAAGACCGCGATGGCCACGTCGTTGTTCCACTGGACCCTGCACCCGTGGGCGATCTACGCCGTCGCGGGTCTGGCGATCGCCTACAGCAGCTTCCGCCGCGGGCGCAAGCAGCTGATCAGCGCGGTGTTCCTGCCGCTGATCGGCAAGCGCAACGCCGAGGGGCCGATCGGCAGGCTGATCGACATCCTCGCGCTGTTCGCCACGCTGTTCGGCTCCGCCGCCTCGCTTGGTATCGGAACCCTGCAGATCAAGAGCGGCATGCAGGCCGCGAACTGGATCGGCGACACCGGCACCACCATCCTGGTGGTCATCATCGCGGTCCTGACCGTGTGCTTCATCGCCTCGGCGGTCTCGGGTGTGGCCAAGGGCATCCAGTGGCTGTCCAACATCAACATGGTGCTCGCCGCGCTGCTGGCGGTCTTCGTGTTCGTGGTCGGCCCGACCGTGTTCATCCTGAACCTGCTGCCCACCACGCTGGGCTCCTACCTCAGCGACTTCGGTGAGATGGCCTCCCGCGCCGGTGCGACCGGCGGTGCGGACATGCTCGACTGGCTGTCGAGCTGGACCGTCTTCTACTGGGCGTGGTGGATCTCCTGGACGCCCTTCGTCGGCATGTTCATCGCCCGCATCAGCCGGGGCCGCACCATCCGCCAGTTCATCGGCGGCGTGCTGCTGGTCCCCAGCGTGGTCAGCCTGGTGTGGTTCGCCATCTTCGGTGGCGCGGCCATCAACACCCAGCAGGCCGGCCAGCCGGTGTACGGCGACGGCTCGGCGGAGGCGCAGACCTTCGACGTGCTGGCGCACATGCCGCTGACGCTGGTCACCTCGGTGCTCGTCATGGTCCTGGTGGCGATCTTCTTCGTCTCCGGCGCCGACGCCGCCTCGGTGGTCATGGGCACGCTGTCCCAGCGCGGTTCGATCGAGCCGAGCAAGTGGGTCGTGATCTTCTGGGGTGCGGCCACCGGTGCCGTCGCCGCGATCATGCTGGTGATCGGCGGTGGGCAGGAGACCGCGCTGAAGGGCATCCAGAACCTGACCTTCATCGGTGCGCTGCCCTTCGCGATCATCATGGTGCTGATGTGCGTCGCGCTGATGCGGGACCTGCGCAGCGACCGGATCACCCTCCGCGAGGAGAAGGGTGCCGAGGTCCTGGAGCAGGCCGTCATCATCGGTACCGAGGAGCACGACGGCGACTTCCAGCTGGAGGTCGCACCCGCCGAGCCGACCGAGAACGGCGACGAGGACGGGGACGACGCGGACTCCAAGGCGAAGTCCGCGAGCGGAAGCGACTAGTCCTGTGGGTTTCCTGGACTACGTCGCCTCAAGGTGGCAACAGCTGCTGGTGGACTCCTACCAGCACGCCAGCATGGTGGTGCAGTGCATCGTGCTGGCGACGATCGTCGGCGTCCTGGTCGGGGTTGCGGTCTACCGCAGCCCCGCCGGGGCGGCGATCGCCACCGCGCTGTCCAGCGCGGTCCTGACGATCCCGTCGTTCGCGCTGTTCGGCCTGCTGCTGCCGTTCCTCGGGCTGGGCGTGGCGCCGTCGGTGGTGACGCTGGTCCTGTACGCGCTGCTGCCGATCGTGCGCAACACCATCGTCGGGCTGTCTACAGTCGACCAGCCGATCCTGGACGCCGCCCGCGGCATCGGCATGAGCCGGTTCGGGGTGCTCACCAGGGTCGAGCTTCGGCTGGCCTGGCCGGCGATCCTCGCGGGCATGCGGGTCAGCACCCAGATGCTGATGGGCATCGCGGCCATCGCCGCCTACGCCAAGGGCCCCGGGCTCGGGAACCTGATCTTCAGCGGTCTCTCCCAGCTCGGCGGTGCCAACGCGGTGAACATGGCGCTGGCGGGGACCCTCGGCGTGATCGTCCTCGCGCTGCTGCTGGACGCGATCTTCGTGCTAATCGGGCGCCTGACCACATCGAGAGGTATTCGTGGCTGACAACGACATCGAGATGCCCGGGCACGGGGTGGAGATCTGCCTGGAGGATGTCTCCAAGCGCTACCACGGTCAGAAGCTGCCCGCGGTCGAATCGGTCACCATGACCATCCCCGCGGGGGAGACGGTGGTGCTGGTCGGACCGTCCGGCAGCGGCAAGACGACCACCATGCGCATGATCAACCGGCTCATCGAGCCGACCTCCGGGCGGATCACGATCGGCGGGCAGGACGTGCTCGGCCTCGACCCGGACAAGCTGCGCCGCGAGATCGGCTACTCCATCCAGCACGCCGGGCTGTTCCCGCACATGACCGTCGGCGAGAACGTCGGCATGGTGCCGAACCTGGTCGGCTGGGACAAGTCGCGCATCGTCGAACGCGTCGAGGAGATGCTCGACCTCGTCGGCCTGGACCCGTCCGAGTACCGCAACCGCTACCCGCGCCAGCTCTCCGGCGGTCAGCAGCAGCGGGTCGGCGTGGCAAGGGCGCTCGCGGCCAACCCGCCGGTGCTGCTGATGGACGAGCCGTTCGGCGCGGTGGACCCGATCACCCGCGGTGTGCTGCAGGACGAACTCATGCGCCTGCAGGCAGACCTGGGCAAAACGATCGTGTTCGTCACGCACGACTTCGACGAGGCGGTCAAGCTCGGCGACCGCATCGCGGTGCTCGGCGACCGCTCCAAGATCCTCCAGTACGACACGCCCGAGGCGATCCTGGCCAACCCGGCCGACGACACGGTGGCCGGGTTCGTCGGCGCGGGCGCCGCGCTCAAGCAGCTCACGCTGCGCCGGGTGCGCGAGATCGAGCTCGGCCAGGTGCCGACCGCGCAGGCCGACGAGCCGCCGTCGGCGCTGCGCGAGCGCCTGGGCACCCGCCGCGGCGCGATCGGCCTGGTGCTCGACAAGCGCAAGCGCCCGCTGCGCTGGGCGACCGCGCGCGAGGCGGGCGCCGTCTCGTCGCTGGACCGCGCCGGGCGCCCGGTGGAGGACAGCGTCTCGCCCGCCTCGACGCTGCAGGACGCGCTGGAGGCGATCCTCACCGACGACGACGGCGTCGCCGTGGTGACCGGTTCGCGCGGCGAGTACGTCGGCGTCGTCGACATCGACACCGTCATGAACACCATCAAGGCGCTGCGCGAGGAGCACGCCGACGACCTGGAAACCGAGTCATGAGCAGCCAGTACGCCTCCGACTCGGGCTCCAGGGGAGCCGAACGGCTGCGGCTGCTGCTCCAGCCGGTCGCGGTGCTGGCCATCGTCGGCTCGGTGCTGGGCTGGGCGTTCAGCCAGGACCTCGACGAGGTGACCGCGCGCAGCATCAACGCCGCCACCATCGTCAGCCTGACCTGGCAGCACTTCACGCTCAGCCTCGCGGTCGCGGTGATCGTCGTCGTGGTCGCGGTCCCGCTGGGCGTGCTGCTCAGCAGGTCGTGGGCGCGGCGGGTGTCGCCGGTGGTCATCGGCATCGCCAACGTCGGCCAGGCCGCCCCGTCGGTCGGTCTGCTCGTGCTGTTCTTCCTGGCCACCAGGGGAGCGACGGGGTTCTGGATCGCGGTGCTGCCGATCGCCGTCTACGCGCTGCTGCCGGTGCTGCGCAACACGATGGTCGGGCTGCAGCAGGTGGACCCCTCGCTGGTCGACGCCGGCCGCGGCATCGGCATGTCGGGTCTGAAGGTGCTGCTGCGCATCGAGCTGCCGCTGTCGGTGCCCTACATCCTGGCCGGGCTGCGCACCGCGCTGGTGCTGGCCGTCGGCACCGCGACGCTGGCGCTGTTCGTCGGCGCCGGCGGTCTCGGTGAGCTGATCGACACCGGCTACAAGCTGAACAACTGGACGGTGATGTGCGTCGGCTCGGTGCTCGCGATGGCCCTCGCGCTGCTGGTCGACTGGCTCGCCGCGCTCGCCGAGGAGTACCTGTCGCCGAGGGGGCTGCGTTGAACCGTCGAACCGCGCTCAAGCTGATGTCGGCCGGCCTGGCCGGGATGCTGGTCGGCGGCTGCGGGCTGAGCTCCGGTGCCGCGGTGCCGCTGCCGGTCGCGCCCGGCTCGATCCGCCCGGTCCCGGAGCTGGAGGGCGCGCGGATCACGGTGGGGTCCAAGGACTTCACCGAGCAGATCGTGCTGGGCTACATCGCCCAGTTCGCGCTCGCGGCGGCCGGCGCCAACGTCCGCGACCTGAACAACATCACCGGCTCGGCCAGTGCGCGCAACGCGCTGGCCAGCGGCCAGATCGACGTGCTGTGGGAGTACACCGGCTCGTCCTGGATCAGCTACAACGGCAACACCGACCCGATCCCCGACGCCCGCAGGCAGTACGAGGCGGTGCGCAAGCTCGACCTGGAGCGCAACGGGATCGACTGGACCGCCGTGACCTTCGACGTGGACAACACCTACGCCTTCGCGGTCAACCAGGACGCGGCGCGGCGGCTGGGTGTCACCAAGCTGTCCGACCTCCAACGCGTCGTGGCCGAGAACCCGCAGGACGCGACCTTCTGCGTGGAGACGGAGTTCGCCAACCGCAACGACGGCCTGCCCGGCGTGGAGCAGCGCTACGGCTTCAAGAGCGATCCGGCGAAGGTGAAGACCCTGGCCACGGGCAGCATCTACCAGGCCACCGCCAGCGGTACCTGCACGTTCGGCGAGGTGTTCACCACCGACGGCCGCATCCAGGCGCTGGACCTGAAGGTGCTGGAGGACGACCGGCTGTTCTTCCCCCGCTACAACCTCGGGGTCACGCTGCGCGCCGACACGCTGCGGCAGTACCCGCAGATCACCGACGTGATGGCGCCGGTTTCGGCGAAGCTGACGAACGCCGAGCTGCTCAGGCTCAACGAGCAGGTCGACGTCGACGGCCGCGACCCGGCCGACGTCGCCCGCGACTGGATGGTGGAGAAGGGCTTCGTGACCGTGCCCGGACGCCCCTCGCCGTAGCCGCGACGGCGAGGGGCGTCCGCGCGGACACCCCTCGCCGCTTCGCAGGTCAGGGGTTCGCGCGGTGCGGTACCCACAACCCTTCCGGGCGGGCGTGGGCCAGCTTCGGAGCCTTCGGCGTGCCGTGCTCGGGGAGTTCCAGCAGCGCGGTCACCACCTCGGCGACCGTGCCCTGCCGGTGCCACAGCGCCGCCGGGCTCGGGCTCTGGAGGTCCTCGAGCCGGTAGCGGGCGGCGAGCGCGTCGTCGGCGGCGCGGGCGAGGTAGACGTCCATCGCGCCGGAGAGGACCCGGAAACCCTGCAGGGCGTGGACGTCGTCGGCGTCGGGCAGGTGGCGGAAGCGGAAGCCCGCCCGCACACTCGCCCGCACCGCCTCCAGATGCGGATCGAGTTCCGCGTTCCCTGCCGCCACGTCCATCACCTGATCCCAGTCCGCCGCGGTCCCAACGGTGCTGGACCAGGTTCGTCCACCACGTTTACCTGCGGCAATTGCACGATTGAGCGATCTTCGGGCGAATTCACGCCACTCGGCGTGCCCAACATCCGGCACGCGCCGCACCGAAAGCTCCTTTGCGGGCTACCGGAGCATGCGGTGCGTGCCACCGGTCTCCCGGATTACCTGGGGGGATTCCCACCAGCGCCGGCTGAGCAGGGCGCCGAGGACCGCGCCGGCGGTGTTGACCAGCACGTCGTCCACCGAGGTGACCCGGCCGAGGTGCAGAGCGTACTGGGCGAGCTCGATCGAGGCCGAGGCGCTCGCGGCGGCGACCGCGACCCGCGCGAGTCCGGTCATCGCGGCGAAGCGCACCGGCAGGGCGGCGCCGAACGCGGCGAGCACCAGCAGGTTTCCGGTGAGCTGCACGGCGATGGTCACGGGCCGCGCCCCGAGCAGTTCCAGGAGGTCTCGCAGCGGCACGAGCGAAACCGCCCGGTCGCCGGTCTTCGGCGTCAGCACCATCCAGAGCCAGGGCGCGGTACCGGCGACCGCCAGGACCTCCGCCAGGGACCGCCGCCACGCGGCGGGACGGTCCGCGGCGTTCGGCGCTCGCAGGCGCGCCAGGGCCACGACGACCAAGGCCGCCACCGGAACGGCGAGCAGCGCCGCGACGACGACGTGCCCCCAGCTCTGCCAGACCCCTGCCACACGACTGCGACGCGCGATCGCGCCGACTGGTTCACCGGATGCGGGTGTCCGTCGCGGGCCACCCGCATCCGGCGCGGGTCAGTTCGCGTTCTTCTCCAGCAGTTCGACGTACTTCGCCACGAAGTGGTCGCGCAGTCCGTCCGTTCCCGGGGCGAACACGTCGGCGGTCAGCCCCTTGGCCTTGTCGGTGAGACCGCCGAGAAGGCTGGTCCGCTCCCGGAGCCTGCCGGTCGAGTCGAAGTACCGGAGCGTGCTGACGTGGTGGTAGACCGGCTCCGGCGGCACCTGCGGCACGATGTCGTTGTTGTTGACGAAGCGGAAGGTCCGCGACTTCAGCGCGCTGTCGTAGGCGTTGGCCAGCAGCCGGTCGCAGGTGCGCGGCTGGCCGAAGGTGTAGACGCCGTCGGGCAGCAGCCTCGGGTCCTCGAAGTGCAGCTGGGCGGCGGCCAGCATGGCCAGCGCGCCGCCGAGGCTGTGCCCGGTGATCCACAGCGTCTGGCCGTTGCTGCTGAACTCGGCGATCCTGTCCTTGATCTCCGGGAACACCGACATCAGCGCCTGGTGGAAGCCCAGGTGCACGAAACCCTTGGCACCAGGGCCGGGCGCGGCCGGGCCGCTGGCGTCGGTCAGCCAGTCCTTGATGTTGGACGGCTCGGTGCCCCGGAAGGCCACGACGATCATGTTGTCGCTGGCCGCGACGAAGCCCTGGGTGTCCTCGATCGGCAGCCCGTGGTGCTGCGTGTAGAAGTAGTGGAAGCGGTCGAAGCCCCACTTCCCGGTTTCCGACCGCATTTCCGCTTCGTCCTGGTAGGTCAGCTCCGCCGCGCGGGCCAGCCAGTAAGCCTGCCGCGAGCTGTACCCGGTGGCATTGTGGTCGAGCTCCGGAACGGTCATTCTCCCGCCTTTCCGATGGATTTGCCCCGCCGGGTCGCGATCGGCGGCCTTGCCGCCATTGCAGTCGAGGCCCGGCCCAAGCGCCGGGGGAACCGCCTGATCGGCGGTCATGCGTCTCGGCGACGGCGGTCCGCCGGCGGCCAGCCCGGCGCGGTCGGCGGGCACCGCCCGGACCGCGGCGGCGACCACGGCCGCGGTGAGCAGACCCATGCCGGTGCCGAGACCGAGCAGCGCGGGCAGCAGCCGGGCGTAGCCGCTGCCGGGGGCGATGCCGGCCAGGGACGCGGCACCTGCGGCGCCGATGACGAGCCCGGCGGTCATCGGCGGACGCGGGCCGAAGCGGCCCGTGAGGCGTCCGGTGACCGGCGCGAGCGCGGCCAGCGGCACGAACAGCGGCAGGAGCATCGCTCCGGCGGTGGCGGGGTCCCGGTGCTGCACGCCCTGGAGGTAGAGCGTCGTGACGAACACGGTGCCGATGCCCACCAGGTTCATCGCGGCGGCCACCAGGTTGGCTCCGGCGAACCGGCGGGAACGCAGCAGCCGCAGCGGCAGCAGGGGTTGCGGAGCGCGGCTTTCCCGCAGCAGGAAACCGGTCACCGCGAGCGCGGTGACCGCCAGCGCACCCCACACCGAGGCGGTCATCCCTGCCGCGCCCGCCTCGATCACCGCGTACACCGGGGCGGCCAGGCCGGCGGTGGCCAGCGCGGCTCCCGGCACGTCGAGCGCGCGTACACCGCGGTCGGCGGACTCCGCGACCACTCCGTACGCCAGCGGCAGGGCCACCGCGATGACCGGGAGGTTGATCAGGAAGACGGAACGCCAGCCCAGGGTGGAGACCAGCGCGCCGCCGATCAGCGGCCCGGCGGGCAGGGCCAGGGCGGAGGTGCCTGCCCACACGCCGACCGCGCGGGCCTGCTCGGCTCGGTCCGGGAATGCCCTGGTGATCACGGCCAGCGTGCTGGGCAGCAGCATCGCCGCGCCCAGCCCCTGGACGGCCCGGCCGCCGACCAGCACCGCGATGTCCGGGGCCATACCGCAGGCCAGCGAGGCGGCACCGAAGACGCAGAGCCCGGCGAGCACCACCCGCCGGTGGCCGCAGCGGTCGCCGACCGCACCGCCTGCCGGCAGCAGGCCGGCCAGTACCACCGCGTACGCGTCGACGACCCATTGCTGGGCGGAAAGATCCGGCGCGAGCTCGGCGCCGATGCGCGGCAGCGCAACGTTGACCACAGTGACGTCCAGTTGCACCAGGAACATGCCAACGCACATCACCCCCAGCAGCAGCCTGCGACGTGGCGGTGCGGTGATCCCGGCGTTCGGCGTCATGCTCCGGCCCGGTCCTCCCGACGTGCTTGCTGCTACCCCGCAAGCTATGGACCAGGGTTTCCGCCTGCGGACGAAACGTCGGGGTCAGGACATGCTTCAGAGGTGGCTTGTGTAGTTGGGCGCTTGGCGGAACCTCAGCCGCCTTCTCGCTCCGGGATCTCCGACTGATGTATGTCCGATACGCGGCGTCGAAGCTGTCCTCGCGAGAAGACGGCTGAGAACCCGCGGGTGGTCAGGCTGAGTCCCACACCGCAAGCGGCTCCGCCGCTTTTGAAGCAGAACCTGGAAGTGGCCACCCGTCGGCGGTCAGGCGGCGAGCGCCTCGGTGTCGATGCCGAAGTGCTCGGCGAACCCGAGGCGACCGGACTCGGTGACGCCGAGCGCGCGTGGCGCGCCCTTGGCGCCGCGCCTGACCCAGTCGAGCTCCTCGAACCTGGTCAGAAGCGCGCTGCCCGCCGCGCCGGCCAGGTGGTGGCGCTGCTCGGTCCAGTCCACGCAGTGGGCGGTCAGCCTGCGCCTTCCGCTCGGCACGACCACGCCCAGCCGGGAGAACAGCGCCCACCCGGCGTCGGTCAGGCGGTATTCGAGGTCGTGCCCCGGTGCCGACAGCCGGTCCAGGCGCGCCACCCGCGGGTCGTGCCTGCCGTCCCCGCCGACGACCGCGCCCTCTTCCAGCAGCGCCCGCATCAGCGCGACGCCCAGGTGACCCGCGACGTGGTCGTAGCAGGTCCGCGCCAGCCGCAGCGCGTGCGCCCGGGTGCCCGCGCGCAGCGACCGCACCGGCCTCGGTGGCGCCAGCCGGGCCAGCGCCTCAAGCGCCGCGACCACCTCGGGCGAGGCGAGTTCGTAGTAGCGGTGGCGGCCCTGTCCGCGCACCCGCAGCAGCCCGCCCGACACCAGCCTGGACAGGTGCGCGCTGGCCGTGGACGGCGCCACCCCGGCCTCGGAGGCCAGCATCGACATCGGCAGCGCGCGGCCGTCCAGCAGCGCCAGCAGCATCGCCGAGCGCGCCGGGTTGCCGATCAGCTCCGCCGGGGTGGTGAAGTCCGCCTCACCACCCGCGCCCAGACCTGGACCGCCTCTGCGCTCACCCACGCCGACCAGCGTAGGAACCGCGCGTTTCGCCTGGCGGCGAAACGTGGCGTCAAACCCCGAGCCGCCGCAGGAGGTGGCCCTCCAGCCGCTTGAGCTCACCGTCGATCGCCCGGTGCGCGGCGCGTCGGCGCTGGGCGGGCATCCGCTCCGCGGCCCGGACGGCGCTCGCGAGCTGCCCGAGCCTGCCGTCGGTCTCCTCCGCGTACTGGTCGACGGCGAAGACCTCGTCCTCGCTGCGCCCGACCGTCTGGGTGCGCATGTCCCGCAGCACGTCGCGGTCGCCCGCGATCCGAGCGTGCAGGGAGGCGCCCTTGCCGGTGAAGCGGCCCAGGTCGTCGACGGGAACGCCCAGGCGCCGGGCACGCATCTGGTCGTAGTAGGTACGCACGGCCGCCGACGCCCGCAGGGCGAGCGGCGCGAGCACCGGCACGACGACCTTGGCCACCGCGATGACCTTCTTCGCGGTGCCGGCCGTGATCCGGCCGCTCTCGCCGCGCTCCTGGAGCTTCAGCTGCTTCTCCTCCGCCTTGATCTGCCGCTTCAGCGCCTTGGTCTGCTGCTTCTGCGACCTCGTCGCGCGCCTGCCGGCCCGGTCTGCCGGATCGGCCCTCCACAGTGCCATGCGCGAGCACCCGGCGGTGCGGGGGCAGCCGAGCCTCGGCGACCTCGCGCGCTTCTTCGCGGACCTGCGCATCGGCGGTGTCCCTCCTGGTCCTGGCGGCGGTGCGGTCACTCTAAGTCCGCCCGCCGCCGGGCACGACAGCAACGCGCCGGGAGCGGCCACGCTGCGTAGCGGGGCGCCCCGTCGTGTCACCGGGGTGATGGGCGCGGCTGTCAGTAGGAGGACATACGCTTCAACCGTGGATGACAGGGTGCTGCTCGACGCCGGCGTGGTGACGCGTTGTCGTCGACGCGTGCACCTCGAATCCGACCCGGCGATGCGCGAGGTGGAGAAGGCACCGCCGGATCCGGGTATCGAGCAGCGCATCACCGACGCCACCGAGCACCGCCGGTTCGTGGCCGAACGGCTCGGCAGGATGCTCGGCGACGCCTGGACCGAGGTTCCCCGCGACCTCGACGCCGCCGAACGGGAGCGGCTGACGGTGGCGGCCATGAACGAGGGCGTCCGCTACATCTCCGGCGCGCAGCTGCCGCTGGACCGCGCCAACGGCAGGCGCGGCGCGGTCGACCTGCTGGTGCGCGGCCGCGACGGCTACCTGCCGGTGCTGGTGGTGCGCCACAAGATCACCGACCCGGGCAGCGGCGCCCGCACCTCCCCGCTGACCGACCCGAACCCCGCGTCGGCGCGGACCGACGAGCGCTTCAAGGTGCGTTCGCACTCCCGCGACCAGCTCCGGCTGGCCCACGCGGTGCGCATGCTGGAGGCAACCGGCATGGGTTCGGCGAGCGCGACCGGCGGCGTGATCGGCGTCGACGCCGACCTCGTCGTGTGGCACGACCTGCGGGTGCCGAACTGGCCGGGCGGGCGCACCGCGCTGGCCGAGTACGACGCGCGCTTCGCCGACCGGCTCGCGGTCGCCTCCGCGGCCGCGACCGGCGCCGAGCCGCTGGCGCGGCCGTCGCGGATCACCGAGTGCAAGGGCTGCCCGTGGTGGCCGACCTGCGAGCGGCAGCTTCGCGCCGACCGCGACGTGAGCCTGGTGGTCCGCGGCGAGGACGCGGTCAGCCTGCGCGCCATCGGCGTCTCCACCGTGGACGATCTGGCGCGGTTGTCGCCCTCGGCGGCCGAGGCGCTGCCGCTGACCGTCGCCCGCACCGGCGACGTGGTGCTGCTGGCCAAGGCGTGGCTGCGCGAGCTGCCGCTGGTGCGCCGGGTCCGGAGGCTCAGCGTGCCGCGCGCCGAGGTCGAGGTCGACGTGGACATGGAGAGCTACGCCGACTCCGGCGCCTACATGTGGGGCTGCTGGCTCTCCGGTGCCGATGTCGGCGAGGAGCCGGGCTACCGCGCCTTCGCCACCTGGGACCCGCTGCCCTCCGACGACGAGGCCCGCTCGTTCGCCGAGTTCTGGTCGTGGTTCTCGTCGGTGCGCGAACGCGCCCTGGAGCGGGGGCTGACCTTCCGCGCCTACTGCTACAACGAGCTGGCGGAGAACCGCTGGATGCTGGCATCGGCCGAGCGGTTCGCGGGCAAGCCTGGCGTGCCGCCGGTGTCGGAGGTCCGGGCGTTCATCGAGTCCGACGAGTGGGTGGACCTGTTCGCCACGGTCCGCGACCAGTTCCTGTGCCCCAACGGCAAGGGGCTGAAGGTCATCGCGCCCAGCGCCGGGTTCGCCTGGCGCGACCCCGAGGCCAGCGGCGAGAACTCGATGCGCTGGTACCGCGACGCGGTCGGCCTCGACGGCGCCCCGCCGGTGGCGGCGCAGCGCGACCGCATCCTGCGCTACAACGAGGACGACGTGCGCGCGACCTGGACCATCCGCCGCTGGATGAGCTCCGAGGCCGCGCTCGCCGTGCCGTTCGCCGAAGATCTGTGAACGGCACGACGGGCGCGACCCGGCCCAGCTAGGACGTGTTCCAGAGGTGGCTTGTGTAGTTGGGCGCTTGGCGGAACCTCAGCCGCCTTCTCGCTCCGCGATCTCCGACTGATGTGACCGATACGCGGCGTCGAAGCTGTCCTCGCGAGAAGACGGCTGAGAGCCCACGGGTGGTCCAGCCGAGTCCCACACCGCAAGCGGCTCCGCCGTGTGAAACGGAACCTATGCCTCGATCGGCTTGACGTTCCAGGCGTCCGGGTTGCCCGCGGCGCCGGGCGGGGCCAGCGGTCCGCCGGAGTCGGTACCCAGCCCCGAGAAGTCGTTGGCGAAGGTGGTCAGCTTGCCCTTCTTCACCATCAGCGTCCCCATCTTCTCGATGGCGGCGGCCACCAGGTCGGAGACGTTCTTCACGAAGTCGTTGAGCACCTGGATGATCTTCACGACGGTGCCCGCGCCCGGGATCAGGTCGGCGAGGCTGAACGACACCAGGTCGTGCGCGCAGGACGAGATGAACCGCAGCGCGTCGGCGTAGGTGCCGTAGATCAGCTCGACGCAGTCCAGCATCACGTCGGAGATGCCGTTCATCTGCGTCTCGTTGTTGCCGAACAGGCCGCGGACCGCGAACTCGTGCTTAGTGTAGGCGTCGTAGCCGCCGCCCTGCCAGTAGCCGGCGAGCTCGTTGGACGACCGCTGGATCTCCAGGCCGGAGTCGGTCATCGTGTTGTCCGAGCCCCACTGCCTGGCCAGTGCCTCCATCGTCTCGGAGTCACCGAACAGCTCGTCGCGGATCATGTCGAGCGTCCCGAGCGCGCCTTCATGGTCGAAGCGGTTCGCGTACTTGCTGACCGTGCTCGCGTTCTCCTCCGGCCACTCCGGCTTCTTGCGTGCCATGGGACCGCCTTTCAGAACGAACCGCTGACGCGGTCGTCCATCTCGTCGTTGAGGTAGCCGAACTTCTTGTAGTACTCGTAGTCCTTCTCCTCGTACTCGGTGGCGACCCGGTCGAGGTCGGTGCTGGTGGTGGCGAGGACTTCGGCGCCCTCCGCCAGCTTCCGGGCGATCGTGGACCGCGCCTCGTTGTAGCTCTGCGGGAAGTTCTGCTCCCGGCCGAGCAGCCCCATGGCGTTGTCGGGCATGTAGAACTCGCCGTCCATCCGGGAGGCGAGCTGCAGCCACCTGTCCCGCGAGCCCTCCCACGCCGTCGTGGTCCCGCGCAGGGAGTCCGGGACTACCGAGTAGCCCGTTCCTTCCACCTGGCCAGGCATGCGTTCCCCTCTCGTCAGCTGGGCCGGGTCGTCCGGCCCGCGGAATCCAAGATCTGCCTGCTCGCCCGCTCCGCGCCCTGCTCGGCGGCCAGCACGGCCTCCAGCAGCCGGGGGCCGAGCGCTCCGGCGTTGGTGTAGCGGAGGTTCTCCTGGTCGAGCTCGATGCTCACCAGGCGTCCGGACGAGTCGACGACGACGGTGCCGAGGTCGTCGTCGATCTCCATGGAGTAGCTGTGCTCGGCGGCGGTCTCCGCGGCCTGCCGGGCCCGCACGATGCTCTCCTCCATCTCGTCGACGAGCATGACCAGCCTGCGCATCCGGTCGCTCATGCCGAGACCTCCCCGAGGACCGACTCCGTCCACGACATCGCCGTCACGGCGGCCGTCGCACGCGCCTGCGCGATGGCCTCGACGGTGTCCGGGCCGATGTTCTGGGGGTGCGCCTGCTCCAGCGCCTCCGCGGAGACCGAGATGCCCAGCAGCCGCCCGTTGCCGTCGACCTCGGCGGTGACCAGACCGCTGTCGGAGGTGCCGGTGAAGCGCTCCTCGGCGAGGCGCTCGGCGTAGTACTCCAGTTCCGCGGCCTTGCGCTGCCACCGCTGGAGTTGCTCCCGGCGCCGGTCGGGGTCGTATCGGCTGTTGTCCATCCCTGGCTCCCTCGGGCGAAAGTCGCGGCCGCTTTCCGCGCAGGAGGTACCGCGGTCGAAAAGCGGAATGTGTGGTGCGACCGCGGTCGGGCGGTCGGTCACGAGGTGCGCCTGCCGCGTTCACCGTTGCCGGGAGCGGCGCGCACGTGCTGGTGCGTCCTCGAAGCGGTACCTCCTTCACCCGGTAGGACGTTCGCCGGGTGAAGGAGGTTCCCCGCTTTCACTACGGGTGTTGTCAGCGCGGCGGCATGCGCAGCGCGCCGTCCATCCGGATGACCTCGCCGTTGAGGTAGTCGTGCTCGACGATGCCGACCACGAGCTGCGCGTAGTCCTCCGGCGTGCCCAGCCGCTTCGGGAACGGCACGCTGTCGGCGAGCCCCTTGCGGAACTCCTCGCTGATGGTGGCCAGCATCGGGGTGTCCACGATGCCCGGCGCGATGGTCATGACCCGGATGCCGGAGGAGGACAGGTCGCGCGCGGCGGGCAGCGTCAGGCTCGCGACACCGCCCTTGGACGCGGCGTAGGCGGCCTGGCCGATCTGGCCGTCGTAGGCGGCGACCGACGCGGTGTTGACGACGACGCCGCGCTGGCCCTGCTCGTCGGCCTCGGTCTGTCCGATCGCCTCCGCGGCCAGCCGCAGCACGTTGAACGTGCCGATCAGGTTGATCTCGACGACCTGCCGGAACAGGTCGAAGTCGTGCGGTCCCTTGCGGCCCACCACCCGGGCCGACGGGCCGATCCCGGCGCAGTTCACCACGATCCGCAGCGGCACGCCGCCGCCGGCGGCCTGGTCGACCGCGGTCTGCACCTGCTCGGCGTCGGTGACGTCGGCGCCGACGTAGTTGACCCCGTCGACGACCGGAGCCTTGGTGATCACCTGCGGCAGGTCGAGGGCGAACACGCGAGCCCCTCGCGATGCCAGCGATCTGGCCGTGGCCGCGCCGAGGCCGGAAGCCCCGCCGGTGACGATGGCCGCGGTGTCGGTGATCAGCATCAGGTCTCCTCGCATGTCGCAGCTTCGGCAGTCCGTCGCAGCCTAACCGGGTGATCTCGGACTGTGGAACAGATGGCGACACTCGCGACCGTTGCGGGGATTCCGGGCGCGCGACGCGGAACGACCCCGTGCGGAGCCGTTCGGCGGTGAGGAGGACTGCGGCGGGCCTGGGCTGGGAGGCGGAGGAGGTCGGTGGTGCGGGCGGCGGTCAGCGGTCGTGGTCGGGGTGCCGCGGAGGCGTGTCGGCGAGCAGCAGCAGCGCCATCAGCGGCAGCGCCGCGAGCAGCGCGAGGCCGACGAACACGGCGGCGAACGCGATGAGCTCCATACCTGCCAGGGTGCAGCCTGACCAGGCATTTCCGCGTCCGCCGCTGGTGGAATCCTGAGGTCGATCCCTGGGACGATTCAGGCACCGTCCGTGGTGATCGGCGGGGTGCGGCGCCCGCACCACCAGGGGATCCGCCCGCGTTCGGGTGACGTCCGGACCTCGTGAGTCCTTCCGTCGCCACAACGTCCCGAAGGACTCACGGGTGCGTTTCCGGCGTTCAGCGTCGCAACGGCGGGCAGAGCGCGTCGATCTCCTCCATCTCGGCTTGCGTCGGACGCCACTGCCCGGCCGCGGCGTTGGCCCGCACCTGCTCCGCCGTGGTCGCGCCGCTGATCACCGAGCCGACCGCCTCCTGCGCGGCCAGCCACCCGACCGCGATCGCCGTCATCTGCACCCCGCGCTGGTCGGCGAAGGCGCGCAGGCGCTCGATGCGTTCCCACGGCGCGTCGGCCAGCAGCTGGTCGCGACCGGCGAGCCTGCTGCCCTCCGGCGGTTCCTGGTCCCGCCGGTACTTGCCGGTGAGCAGGCCGTTGGCCAGCGGGAAGTACGGGATGACGCCGACGCCGAACTTCTGGCAGGCCGGGACCACCTCCCGCTCGGCCTCCCGGGCCAGCAGCGAGTAGTGGTTCTGCGCCGAGACGGGCGTCGCCAGGCCGGCCGCGGTGGCCGTCCACGACGCGTCGGCGATCTGCCAGCCCGCGAGGTTGCAGTGCCCGACGTAGCGGATCTTGCCCTCGCGGATGAGGTCGTCGAGCACCGAGAGGGTTTCCTCCAGCGGTGTCACCGGATCGGGTCTGTGCAGCTGGTAGAGGTCGATCCAGTCGGTGCCCAGCCGCCGCAGCGAGGACTCCACGGCGCGCCGCACGTAGCTGCGGGAGCCGCGGGCCGCGAAGTCGGGGCCGTTGTAGCCCTGCATGTCCATGCCGAACTTCGTCGCGATGATGGCGCTGTCGCGCCGCCCGGACAGGGCCTGCCCGAGCAGCTCCTCGCTGCGCCCGCGAGGGGAGCCGTAGACGTCGGCCACGTCGAAGAACGTGATGCCGCAGTCCAGAGCGGTGTTCACGACCTCCCTCGCCCCCGAGAGTGACTCCGTCGCCGTACCGGGCCTGCCGAGGTTGTTGCACCCCAGGCCGACCGCGCTGACCACCAGACCGGATTCGCCCAGACGTCGCTGTTCCACGGGGCGTGAGCCTAAACGGCGCAACACCGCTGGGACACATGCGACATACGTCCGGTGAACAGTTGCCCAAGTCGGTTCCGCTTTCGCGTGACTGTGCCACGATTCGATTGGAGAAGGCCGGGGCCTGGGATTTCGCCGAGAGGTGGTGTGCGGTGTTCGCCCGTCGGATCGTTGTGGTGGGAACCGGTTACGTCGGGTTGACCACGGGTGCGTGTCTGGCGTCGCTGGGGCACCGGGTGGTGTGCAGCGACGTGGACGCGGGCAAGGTGGCCGCGTTGGCGCGGGGTGAGGTGCGGATTCTGGAGCCGGGGCTTGCCGAGCTGGTGGGCGAGGGGCTGGCCGCGGGGCGGTTGGAGTTCGCGGTCGGTTCGGCGGCGGCGGTGGCCGAGGCCGAGGTCGTGTTCCTGTGCGTGCCGACGCCGATGGGTTCGGGTGGTGCGGCGGATCTGGCCGCGGTGGAGTCGGTGGTCGCCGAGGTGGGCGAGTTGCTGCCGTCGGGATGTGTGCTGGTCTGCAAGTCGACGGTGCCGGTGGGCACGTCGGCGCGGGTGGCGGAGCTGGTCGGCCGCTCGGATGTGGCTGTGGTGAGCAATCCGGAGTTCCTGCGCGAGGGTTCGGCGGTGCACGACTTCCTGAACCCGGACCGGATCGTGGTGGGCTCGGACTCGCAGGACGCGGCGGAGCGGGTGGCGGCGTTGTACGCGCGCTTGGGTGCGCCGACGGTGCTGACCGACGCCGCGAGTGCGGAGATGGTCAAGTACGCGGCGAACTGCTTCCTGGCGACGAAGTTGTCGTATGTGAACGCGGTGGCGGAGCTGTGCGAGCGGTTGGGGGCCGACATCGCGGACGTGACCGAGGGGATGGGTTTCGACCGCCGCATCGGGCAGTCGTTCCTGCAGCCGGGTCCGGGCTGGGGTGGGTCGTGCCTGCCGAAGGACACCGCGGCGTTGATGCGGGTGGCGGAGTCGGTGGAGTTCGAGTTCGGGCTGTTGCGGGAGACGATCGCGGCCAACGCGCGCCAGCGCGAGCGGATGGTGGACAAGGTCGCCGCGGCGTGCGGGGTGGGCCCGCAGGAGTCGTTGGCGGGCGTGCGGTTGGGGTTGCTGGGGTTGACGTTCAAGGCGGGTACGGACGATCTGCGGGATTCGCCGGCGATGGCGGTGGCGGGGCTGCTCGCGGAGCGGGGTGCGGAGTTGGTGGCGTACGACCCGGGGTTGCGAGGGGATGAGCCCGGGGTCGCGGAGCTGGTGACTTTGGTGGATGACCCGTACCAGGCGGCCAAGGGCGCGGCGGGGCTGGTGGTGCTGACCGAGTGGCAGGAGTTCCGCACGGTGGACTGGGCGCGGGTGGCGGAGTTGCTGGACGGCCCGGTGGTGGTCGACACGCGCAACCACCTGGATGCGGACGTGTTGCGGCGGGCGGGGTTGTCCTGGCTGGGTGTGGGCCGCACCCCGGTCACCCCCTGACCCGGCACGCCGGCCCGACCGCAACCGTGATCGGTGCCCCCGGACGACCGGCCGTCTGCGCTCTCCCCACGCACCCCGGCGTCGCCTTCCACCCACCGGATCGGCGGGATATCGCCCGGTCGGGTGTGGCCGAATAGGGTGGTTCGAGTGTTCACCACCCGCCCGGAGCTAGCGGGCACGCATGGCATGGTCGCTTCCACCCACTGGCTGGCTTCGGCGGTGGGGATGGCCGTCCTGGAGGACGACGGGAACGCCTTCGACGCCGCGGTCGCGGCCGGGTTCGTGCTCCAGGTCGTCGAGCCGCACCTCAACGGCCCCGGCGGCGAGGTCCCCGCGCTGTTCGCCACCGCCGAGGACCCGCGACCGCGCGCCCTGTGCGGGCAGGGTCCCGCGCCGCGCGGTGCGACGATCCGGCACTACCGCGACGAGCTCGGCCTCGAGCTGGTCCCGGGCACCGGCTTGCTCGCCACGACCGTGCCCGGCGCGTGGGACGGCTGGCTGACGCTGCTGTGCGACCACGGCACCAAGTCGCTGCGCGACGTCCTCACCTACGCGATCGGCTACGCGCGCAACGGCTATCCGGCGGTGGAGCGGATCGCCACGACCATCGCCACGGTCCGCGAGATGTTCACCGAGCACTGGCCGACCTCGGCCGAGCTGTGGCTGCTTCCGGGCGGCGAGGTGCCGAGGCCCGGCGCGATGCTGCGCAACCCGGCGCTCGCCGACACGTGGGAGCGGCTGCTGGCCGAGTCCGAAGCCGCGGCGACCGGGCGGGAGGCGCGCATCGACGCAGCCCGCCGAGCTTGGTCGCAGGGGTTCGTGGCGGAGGCGGTCGAGGAGTTCGTCCGCACCCCGCACCGCGACAACTCCGGCCGCGACAACGCGGGCGTGATCACCGGCCAGGACCTGGCCGACTTCGAGGCCACCTACGAGGACCCGCTCACCGCGGACCTGGCCGGCGGCTGGACGCTGGCGAAGTTCGGCATCTGGTCGCAGGGCCCCGCGCTGGTCCAGCAGCTGCGGATGCTGGAGGACGCCGAGGTCGGCTACGGTGGCGGCGTCGCCGACGCCGCCACCGTGCACGCCGCCGCGGAGGCCGCCAAGCTCGCCTTCGCCGACCGCGAGGCCTGGTACGGCGACTCCGCCGAGGAGGGCGTGCTGGCCGACCTGGTGTCCCGCGACTACGCGGCCTCACGCCGCGTCCTCATCGGCGAGCGCGCGTCGCTGGAGCTGCGGCCCGGCGCTCCCGGCGGCCGCGAGGCCCGCCTGCCCGGCTTCGTCGCGCAGGAGCGCGGCGCGGGCGGCCCGAAGGACCCCAGCGGGGTCGGGCTCGGCGAGCCGACGGTTGCGCCGAGCGGGGAGAGCCGGGGCGACACGGTCCACATCGACGTGGTCGACCGCTGGGGGAACATGGTCTCGGCGACGCCGTCGGGCGGCTGGCTCCAGTCCTCCCCGGCGATCCCGGGGCTCGGCTTCTGCCTGGGCAGCCGGGCGCAGATGTTCTGGCTCGACGAGGGCCTGCCGAACTCGCTGGCCCCTGGCAGGCGCCCGCGCATCACGCTCAGCCCGTCGCTGGCGCTGCGCGACGGCGTGCCGGTGCTGGCCTTCGGCACGCCGGGCGGGGACCAGCAGGACCAGTGGCAGCTGTGCTTCTGGCTCGCCCACGTGCGGGCCGGCCTGAACCTCCAGGAGGCGATCGACTCGCCCGCCTGGCACACCGGTGCCTTCCCGAGCTCCTTCTTCCCGCGCACGTGGGAGCCGGGACGGCTCGTCGTGGAGTCCCGCCTGGGCGAGGACCGCATCGTCGAGCTGCGCCGCCGAGGCCACGACGTGCTCGACGCCGGTCCGTGGGCGCTCGGCCGCCTGTCGGCGGTGTCCCGCGACCCCGAGACCGGCACGCTGCGCGCCGCGGCCAACGCGCGCGGCGCCCAGGGCTACGCCGCGGGGCGGTGACCAGGATCTGAGAGCCGTGACACACACGCGCCACATAGACTGCTGCATCGTGTCGAAGTAGTGGTGACACTGGTAGCAGGCGGTGCACCAACACCGCCTGGACGGAGGGCGTGTCGCACGGTCGAATGACTTCGGCGGAGCATTGCGAACACCACCCGTTCCACGCGGACGGCGACGGCTCTCGGTAGTTGGAGGGACGCATGTCCGACACAGGTCTGCACGGGGACACCGACCAGCCGGTCGGTCCACTGGGGCGGGCGCTGCGCGACTACGCCGTCTTCACCCTGGACCCGGACGGACTGGTGACGAGCTGGAACCTGGGTGCCGAGCTGATCATCGGGGCGACGGCCTCCGAGGTGATCGGGCGCAGCGCCGCGGTGTTCCACACCGCCGAGCAGCGCGCCGAGGGGCACCCGGAGTGGGTGCTGGAGCAGGCGAGGGAGCTGGGCAGCCACGTCGACGAGGGCTGGCGGCTCCGCAAGGACGGCAGCCTGTTCTGGGCGCACGTGGTGACGACCGCCCTGTGGTCGTCGAGGGGTGAGCTCCGCGGCTACGCGAAGGTCGCCAGGGACGACACCGTCGTCCACAACAAGCTGGAGCAGTCCTCGCGGCGGCTGGAGCAGTCCTCCCGGCTGTTCCGGGACCTGTTCTCGCTGACGCCGGTCGCGCTCGGGCTCTTCGACCGCCACGGCACGGTGATCGACTGCAACATGGCGATGTGCGAGCTGTTCGGTCACCTGCCCGAGCGGTTGCGCGGCAGTCACGCCACCGCGCTGATCCCGCGGGACGCCCCTGACCGCGAGCAACTCGTCGAAGCGTTCGCGCGCGGCGTCCGGCCGGACGAGGAGAGCGTCCAGGAGTGGCGGCTGGTCCGCTCCGACGGCGAGCCGGTCTTCTGCGAGCTGCACATCGCCCGCGCCGAGCAGGACTCCGGCGAGCCGTTCTGGGTGGTGGTCTTCGAGGACGTCACCGATCGCTACCGGGAGGCCGAGTCGCTGCGCTACTGGGCCTACCACGACGAGCTGACCGGGCTGTGGAACCGCGCGGCCATCCCGGACCTGCTCGCCGACGCCCACCCCGACCGCGCCGCGGTGCTCTACTGCGACATCCGCAACTTCAGCCGGATCAACGAGTCGCTCGGCTACCCGGCGGGGGACGAGGTGCTGGTCGCGCTGGCGCGGAGGCTGGAGGAGCACCTGCCCGAGGGCTGGCCGGTCGCCCGGGCGGCCGGTGACGAGTTCGCGGTGATCTGCCCGGACGTCGAGGAGGCGGGCGGGATCGCCGCGGTGGCGACCACCGTCTCGCGCGTTCTGCACGCAGCGATCGAGGTGCGTGGCGAGCGCCTCCAGGTGTCGTCGATGATCGGTGCGGCGGTGGCCAGCGAGTCCGGCGGCCGGGGCGAGGACCTGGTGCGGCTGGCCATGTCGGCGCTGGTGCGGGCGAAGAAGACCGGCAGCGTCGGTGTCTCGATGGCCGAACCCGCGCTGATCGACTCGCTGGAGGGCAGGCTGCGGCTCGAGGCCGAGCTGCGGCGGGCGCTCGACCGCGACGAGCTCACCCTGCACTACCAGCCGCAGGTCGGCGCCGACGGCACGATCCGCTCCGCCGAGGCGCTGATCCGCTGGCCGCACCCGCAGCGGGGGCTGCTGCACCCCGACGTGTTCCTGCCGATCGCGGGCCAGAACGGCATGATGCCCGACATCGACCGCTGGGTGGTGCGCCGGGCGCTGAGCGACGCCTCGAGCTGGCCGGCACCGCCGGACGGCGAGCCGGTCTCGGTCTCGCTGAACATCGGCGAGCTGACGCCCGGGTACCCGATCTTCACCGATCTGCTCGAGCGCGCGGTCGCCGAGAGCGGCATCGACTGGAACCGGATCATCGTGGAGCTGGTCGAGACCGCGATCGTCGACCTGCCCAGCCGGGTGCGCGCCGGGATGGCCGAGCTGACCGGCCGCGGCGTGCGGTTCGCGGTGGACGACTTCGGCACCGGCTACTCGTCGCTGAGCCGGGTGCGCGACTTCCCGGCGCAGATCATCAAGGTCGACCGGACCTTCGTCAGCGAGATCACCACCAGCCCGTACGACTTCGTCGTGGTCAAGGCGGTGACCGACCTGGCAGGCGCACTGGGCTGCTCCTGCGTCGCCGAGGGCGTCGAGACGGTGGGGCAGTTCGACCGCCTGCGCAGCATCCCGATCGAGCGCTACCAGGGCTGGCTGTTCTCCAAGGCGGTGCCCTCGGCCGAGCTGGCCGACCTGATCGAGGCGGGCCCGATCCGGCCCGCCCTGGCCGTGGCCGAGTAGTCGGAGGCTGTCTTCGAACTCACCTCGCGCAGCGGTTCCGGTGGCGGAACCTCAGGCGCCCTCTGACTCCGGGATCTTCTTCTCGCGTATCCACCCATACGCCACGGGAAAGCTGTCCTCGCCAGAGGACGCCTGAGAACCCGCGGCGGTGCCGGTTGCGGGCGTGGGTCAAGCGGCTGCGCCGCTTCGAAGCATCGAAGACGGGCGTTCAGGCCGCGAGCGACCGACCGAGCAGAAGCATCCGCAGGGTGCGGGCGGTGGCGTCGGCGATCAGCTCGGGCGCGCGGCTGATGGCGTCGGCGAGGTCGACCGGCCCGGTCAGTATCCCGGCGATGGCGTCGATGCCGATGTCGTAGCTGCTCTCCGCCCCGACGCCGATGGTGCCGGTGATGGCCAGCACCGGCTTCCCGCGGCGCTTGGCCAGCCGGGCGACCTCGGCGGGAACCTTCCCGCGCGCGGTGGAGGCGTCGATGGCGCCCTCGCCGGTGATCACCAGGTCGGCGACGGCCAGGCGCCGGTCCAGGTCGGCCTGGTCGAACAGCACGTCGAACCGGGACCGCAGGCTGCCGCCGAGCCCGGCCGCGAGCCCGGCCCCGAGTCCCCCGGAGGCGCCGCTGCCGGGCAGGTCGGCGATCCGCGCGCCGCTGTGCCCGCGCAGCAGGTCCGCCCAGATACTCATCGCGGCCGCCAGTTCCTCCACCTGCGCGGGGCTCGCGCCCTTCTGCGGTCCGAACACGCGCGCCACGCCGTGAGGCCCGGTCAGCAGGTTGCTCGGGTTCGCGGCGATCACCAGCTTCACACCGCGCAGCCGGGGGTCCCGGCCACTGGTGTCGATGCGGCGTGCGCGGGCGAGCGCGTAGCCGCCGCTGCCGACGGGCGTGCCGGTGCCGTCGAGCACGCCGGCCCCCAGCGCCTGCAACGCCCCGGCACCGCCGTCGCAGATCCCGGAGTCACCGCAGCCGACGACGACGCGGTTCGCTCCGGCGTCCAGCGCGGCCGCGATCAGCTCCCCGACGCCCCGGCTAGTGGTCAGCCCCGGGTCGCGGCGCCCGGGCGGCACCAGCGAGAGCCCGGCGGCAGCGGCGACCTCGACGAACGCGGTGCGCGGCCCGTCACCGCCGAGCAGCGCGAAGTGCGACCGCACCGGCTCGCCGACCGGTCCGGTGACCACGACCGGCACCAGCTCGCCGCCGGTCGTGCCCGCGAGCTGCCGGGCCGATCCCTCCCCGCCGTCGATCAGCGGCATGGCATCGACGACGGCCCGCGGCACCACGCGGCGGATGCCCGCGCCGATGGCCGCGGCGACCTCCCGCGCGTCGAGGCACTCCTTGAACCCGGTGGGAGCGACCAGGAATCGCATGATCTTTTCCTCCATCAACGCAGCGGCAGGCCGAGGACCGGCCAGACCTGGGTGGCGAACAAGAGCACCAGCGCGGCGATCACCGGAGCCAGCAGCGCGGACAGCTTCAGCAGGTCGCGCGCGGTGTAGGTGGGGACGTCGGGCACGGCGGCGAACATCGCCACCGGCTTGGCCGAAGAGGGCAGCGTGTGGCAGAAGCCCGCGGCTGCCGTCGAGGCGAATGCCAGCGCGACCGGGTTCATCCCGGCCGCCGCGGCGGCCGGGACGACCAGCGGGATCAGCACCGAAGACCGCGCGGACCTGGACTGCACGAGCAGGTGGGCCAGAGTGCTCAGCACGACGACCGAGACCAGCAGCGCGGACCCGGAGCCCGAGAGCAGCAGCTCGGCGAGCCATGACGCCGCGCCGGACTCGGTCAGGGCGAGGCCGAGCGCGGTCGTGGCCGCCATGAACAGCAGCATCGACCAGGGGATCTCGGACACGGCGGCACCGATCCGGACGGTGCCCACCCTCGGCGCGGTGATCAGCAGTGCCCCGGCGAGCGCGACCAGCGCCGGCGGGAACGGGTGCAGCGACTCGGTGCTCCAGAGCACCACGACCGCGCCCAGCAGAGCGGCGGCGCGCAGCTCGCGTCGCTGGACGCGCTCGGGGATTCCCATCTGCTCGCGGAGCCCGGCGCCGTCGACACGCAGCCGCGCGGCCCGGTCGGTTCGCCGGGTGAACAGCAGCAGCACCAGCTCCGCGGCGACGTGCGAGCTCACGACCGCCAGCGGCAGGCCCCACAGCAGCCATTGGGCGAAGCCGATACCCGTGCCGGTCGCCTCGTCGAGGATCTGGCTGGTGATCAGGTGCGCACCGGCACCGACCAGGGTGGCGACCGCCGAGAGCAGCACGACCGCCGGAAACAGCAGCGAGAGCGCGCGGACCAGCCGCGGGCGGTCGGCGAAGGCCGACGCGAGCGCGGTGAAGACGGGCAGCACGAGCGCCGCGCGGCCACTGGTGCTCGGGATCAGCAGCGCGGTCACCACCAGCCCGGCGGTGACCAGGTGCACCAGCGCGCGGGCCGAGCGGGCGCGGCCGATCAGCGAGACCGCCAGCCGGGCGGGCAACCCGGTGCGGCTGATGCCCGCCGCCAGCACGAACGCCGCGACCAGCAGCCAGATCTGCTCCGAGCCCAGCGTCTCGAACATCTCGTCGGGTTCGAGGGCACCGATGACGACCATCGCGGCGGCCGCCGCCAGCGCGACGTGGGTGTCGTCGAAGCGCTTGCTGATCCAGCCGGCCACCGCGGCGGCGAACAGCAGCACGGTGCCTGCCGCCCGCGCTTGCCCGGCAGGCAGGAGCAGGAGCGAGACGCCGCCGAGCAGCGCCAGGGCGGCGGCGGTGAGTCCCACGGCCCAGCCGGTTTCACGCCTCGGCGGTTCGACCACGCGCGGGCGAGGCGGAGTCCGGTAGTCGACGCCCCGCTCGTCGCCGCGCATCCGGCCGACGATGCGGTGGTCCGCTCCTCGCTGTCCTCCGCCGTCCATGCGCTCAACGATGTGTCCGCGCGCTGAGCTGATCGTGAACACCGGATGAGGCCCAGTTCATCTGCTGATCACTTCACAGCTGTTGTGCACAGCCTGTGGATAACTCTGTGCACAACTTGCGACCAGGGGAAACGAGACATCATTCCCGTGTTGTGCACAGCTGCGGACGGGGTTGTCCACAGCTGTGCACAACTGTGCACAGGCCTCTCAGCGCCGGGTGAGAACCAGGACGAGCCCGATACCGATGCCCGCCATGCCCAGCCAGGCCATCGCGCCCAGCCGCTCGCCGACCACGAACACGCCCAGCAGCGCCGCCACCACCGGCTCCAGCAGGCTCAGCGTCGTCGCGACCCGGACCGGTGTGTGGCGCAGGCCCGCGCCGAACAGGACGTAGGCCAGCCCCATCGGCACCACCGCGAGGTAGGCGGTGACGGCAACGCCCATCCCGGTGCTGAGCAGCGGGCCGCCGGTCCAGGCGAAGACCGGCAGCAGCACCAGCGCGGCGCTGCCGAACATCGCCCCCATCACGGCCCGGGAGCCGTGGTGGCCCCCGCGCAGGATCCGGGCGGCGACCCACGAGTACATCGCGTACCCCAGGCCCGCGAGCAAGCCGAGCAGGGTGCCGGCGACCGCGCCGCCGGCGTCGCCGAGCCGCGCCCCGTCGGAGACGAGCAGGACGCCGCCGCCGACCGTCACGGCCGCGGCCAGCGCCCAGCGGCCGTCGAGCCGGACCCCGTCGAGGGCGCGCTCGACCACGGCGGCGAACACCGGCGCCGACCCGAGCGTCACGACTGTGCCGACCGCGACCCCGGCCAAGGCCATCGAGGAGTAGAACGCCAGCGGGTACACGGCGATGGACGACGCACCCGTCAGCAGCAGGCCGACCGGCGCTGAGCGAAGCACGCGCAACGCGGACCGACCGGCGAGCAGGCAGAGCAGGATCCCGCCGAAGCCCATGGTCGCCGCCCCGATCGAGAGGGCACTGGCGGACGCGGGCGCGTAGGTGGCGGCGGTGCCGGTCGTGCCCCACAGGGCGGAGGCGAGCAGGACCGGCAGGGGGCCGGTGGTGAACCGCGTCCTTCCAGGCACGGGGCGGGAAGGCGCGAAGACGTCGTTGGACACGTGAACTCTTTTCCGTTCGCGGGAGATGTGGCTGTCGGCGAACGGGCGCGTGCGAGGGCCCCAGGCGCACTACCCGGGGAAGTGGAACTGCGCTCCCGCGCCCGTCAGGCGGCGGGAGGCGGAGTGACGCGGTGCCAGTAAGAGCTCACGACCCCACTCTAAAGAGTTGCGGTGACGATCTGCGTGGTGGGCCGCCCAGCGGAACTCAGACGCCGAGGCGGTAGCCCATGCCGCGGACCGTGTGGATGCGGGTGCTGCCGATCTTGCGCCGCAGCGCCCGCACGTAGACGTCGACGACGTTCGAGCCGGGGTCGAAGTCGTAGCCCCAGACGTGCGACAGGATCTGCTCGCGGGAGAGCACCTGACCGGAGTGGCGCAGGAACAGCTCCAGCATCGAGAACTCCCGGGCCGTCAGGTCGACGGTCCCCTCCGGCACCTGGGCCCGGCGGGTGCGCAGGTCCAGCGACAACTCGCCGTCGCGCAGCACGGTCACCTCCGGCGCCCGGTCGTTGGGGCGCAACCGCAGCCGCACCCGCGCCAGCAGCTCCTCGAAGCGGAACGGCTTGGTCATGTAGTCGTCCGCGCCGCCTTCGAGGCCGGCGACCGTGTCGTGCACGGAGTCCCGGGCGGTCAGGATGATCACCGGCACCGTCACGCGCTGGGCGCGCAACGCCCGCAGCACCGCGAAGCCGTCCTTGCCCGGCAGGCCGAGGTCGAGCACGACCAGGTCGAAGTCCCCGGTCAGCACGTAGTCGAGCGCGGTGTCGCCATCGCCGACGACGGTCGTGGTGAAGCCGTTGGCGCGCAGGCCCTTCTCGATGAAGGCGGCGATCCGGGCCTCGTCCTCGGCGATCAGGATCTTGCTCAAGAGTCGCTCTCCTCAGCGGTTCTGGTGCCGGGGGTGGCCGGCAGCTCCAACCCGAAAGTGGCGCCCTCGCCCGGCGCGGAAAGCACCCGCACCCGTCCGTGGTGGGCCTCGGCGATGGCCCTGACGATCGCCAGGCCGAGCCCCGCCCCGCCGCGGCCGGGGCCGCTGCCGTGCGAGAACCGTTCGAAGATCTTCTCGACCTCGGCCGGGTCGACACCGGGTCCCTCGTCGGTGACCCACAGCGAGATCCGGCCCAGGCTCAGCGCGGAACCGATCCTGATGGTCGAGCCGGGCTCGGTGTGCTGCACGGCGTTCTGCGCGAGCTGCACCATCGCCTGGGTCACCCGCTGCTCGTCGACCACGACCTCGCCCTCACCGATGCCCTCCAGCACCCACCTGCGGTCGGCGATCGAGCGGGCCTTGGCCTCGATGTCGCTGGTCAGCTCGGCGAGGGAGACCGGGGCCGGGGTGACGAAGTCGGGCCGGTCGGCCTTGGCCAGCATCAGCAGGTCCTCGACGATGCGGGTCATCCGGTCCAGCTCGTCGGTGCACAGCCGCACCACCTCCTCCCGCTCCGCCGGATCGTCGCCGAGCAGCTCGAGGTTGCCGCGCACGATCGTGATGGGCGTCCGCAGCTCGTGGCTGGCGTCGTCGACGAACCGGCGCTGCGTGCGGAAGGCGTCCTCCAGCCGGTCCAGCATGGCGTTGAACTGGTCGGCCAGCGCGGCGATGTCGTCGCGGCCCTCCACCGGGATGCGCCGGGTCAGGTCGTGCTCGCTGATCTCGGCCGCGGCCTGCCGCACGGTGCGCACCGGGGCCAGGATCTCGGCCGCCACGACCCACGACGAGACCGCCGCCAGCAACACCCCGAGCGCGCTGACCAGCAGCAGGGTCTGGACGGTGCGGTCGGCCTCGGCGGTGGCATCGGCCGTGAAGTGCTCGGTGATGAACCAGGCGTCGACGCCGTTGCTGACCGCGTGCACCTTCACCCAGCGCATTTGCCCCTGCGCGGTCTCGGTCTGCCCGTAGGTGCCGGGAGAGGAGACGATGGCGTCGAGGATGACCGGATCGGCGGCGATCGGCTTGAGCGCGTCCGGCGCCTGCGTCATCGGCTCCAGGCCCGCCGGCGTGCGCCACACCCCGATCAGGGCTTCGGCGGTGTCCGGGTACTGCCGCTTCAGGTGGGAGTGGAACAGCGACCGCGGATCGGTGAACAGCTGCCCGGTCGCCGGGTCGCGTCCCGTCTCGGCGAACGTGGTGAACTCCCGCGCCTCCTGCTCCATCCCCCTCGTCGCCTGGGTCTGGACGTCGTTGTGCAGGAACTGCCGCACGATCAGGATCACCGACAGCAGCACGACCACCAGGACCAGCAGCATCCAGCCCATGATCTGGGCGCGTGCGGGGATCCGGGTGCCGTGCCTGCGCTGGGCGGTGCGCGGCTCAGTCGTCATGGTCACCGTCGTGGTCGTCGTCATCGTCGTCGGGCGGTGGCGGCGGCAGCTCGGCGGGCGGTGTCTGCGGTGGCGGCACGACCGAGGGCACCGGCTGCTCCGGGCCCGGCGAACTGCCGACCCGGACCTGCGCGGGCACGTCCGGCGTCCGCGGTCCGTCGGTGATGGCGAAGCTGACCAGGACGGCCGCGATCGGCAGCGCGAGCGCCAGGACCAGCAGCAGCGCGCGGGGAACCGACCTCATGTCCCCAACTGTGACCGCCGCACCCGCTTCACGGCATGAAGACAAGATGAGAGCTTCCTCATCCGGGCGGTTTCGAGGTGCCGGCACCCGACGCGCCAGTCGCCTGATCCCGCCCCGTGGACCGGAAGAGACACGCTAGCCTGCGGGCAGACTTCTCGCGACGAGGGACGACGATGATCGACAACAGCGGCAGCGGTGACGACCGGCTCATCGACTGGACCGGCGAGCGCTGCGTCCCGTGGGCGGACGACGTCCAGGTGATCTACGAGCACTACCACCGCTACGCGATCGCCGCGCGCTTCGTGAAGGGCAAGCGGGTCCTCGACCTGGCGTGCGGCGAGGGCTACGGCGCGGCGCTGCTGGCCGCCGAGGGCGCCGAGGTCGTCGGCGTCGACATCGACGAGACCACCGTCGAGCACGCCCGGCGCACCTACGGCGGCCGGGACGTCAGCTTCCGCACCGGTTCCATCACCGACCCCGGCCTGCTGGCCGACGAGAAGCCGTTCGACGTGGTCGTCTGCTTCGAGGCGATCGAGCACGTCGCCGAGCACGACGAGGTGCTGGCGCTGGTGCGCAACCGGCTCGTGCGCGGCGGGCTGTTCCTGGTCAGCACCCCGGACACCGCCGTCTACCAGCACGAGCACGGCAACGACAACCCGTTCCACGTCAAGGAGCTCACCGCGCCGGAGTTCGAGTCCCTGCTCGAGGGCGCGTTCCGGCACGTCGCGCTGCTCAAGCAGAACGTGGCGGTCGGCTCGGTCATGACGCCCGCCGACCCGGGCGACCCGGACACCGCCATCGACGGCGTCCGGCTCCAGACGCTGCGCCGGGGCGAAGACCGCTGGACCGTCGAGCCGGGCCTGCCGCACACCTACCTGGTCGGCTTCGCCTCCGACCGCCAGCTGCCGAAGCTGCCCGGCTCGGCGGTGCTGCTCGACGCCGACCTGGCCCTCGCCCGCGGGGCCAGCGGCGCGGTCGTCGAGCAGCGCGACACCGCCGTCGCCGACGTCGCCAAGCTGAACCGGCTCTACCAGCGCAGCCGCGTCGAGGCCGATGAGCTGAAGGCGACGATCACCAAGCTCGAGTCGCTGCGGCGGCAGGAGGAGCAGCGCGCCGAGACCGCCGAGCGCGAACGCGCGGAGCTGCGTGCCGTCGTCGACACCAAGCTGCCCGCCGCCGAGCAGGCCGCCGAACGCGACGCCGCCCGCATCGAGTGGTTGCAGGACAGCCTGGCACGCCTCGAAGGCCGCATCGCCGAAGCCGAGCAGCGCGCAGGCGAGCTCACCGCCACCAACGCCGAGCTCGCCGCCCAGAACTCCGCGCTCGTGCAGCGCGCGGTCGGCAAGTACCGGCAGGTCGTCGAGCGGGTCGCCCCGCGCGGCACGGCCCGCCGCGACGTCTACGAGATCGCGCTCGGCCGCAAGCCCGGCGTGCCCCAGGTGACTGAGACCGCCGAGACCAGTCCGCTGCCGGTGCCGTGCAGCGACCGGCCGGTCGTCAGCGTCATCGTCCCGGTGCACGGCAAGTGGCCCTACACCCGGCAGTGCCTGCGGTTCCTGGCCGGACACCTGGTGTCGGTGCCCTTCGAGGTGATCGTCGTCGACGACGCCTCCCCGGACGACAGCGCCGCCAAGCTCGCCGCGTGCGAAGGCGTCCGCCTGGTGCGGGCCGAGCGCAACCTCGGCTTCATCGGCGCCTGCAACCTCGGCGCCGAGCACGCCCGCGGCGAGCACCTGTTCTTCCTGAACAACGACGCCGAGGTCACCGAGTCCTGGCTGGACATCCTGGTCGAGACGATGGAGTCCGACGAGCGCATCGGCCTGGTCGGCGCCAAGCTCGTCTACCCGGACGGCCGGTTGCAGGAGTGCGGCGGCATCGTCTGGTCCGACGGCAACGGCTGGAACTACGGCCGCGACGGCGACGCGGGCGCCGCGGAGTTCAACGACGTGCGCGACGTCGACTACTGCTCGGGCGCGGCGATCCTGGTGCGCGCCGAGCTGTTCCGGCGCGCGGGCGGCTTCGACACCCGCTACGCGCCCGCCTACTACGAGGACACCGACCTCGCCTTCGCCGTCCGCGCGCAGGGCTACCGCACGGTGGTGCAGCCGAAGGCCGTGGTCGTGCACCACGAAGGCGTGTCCAACGGCACTGACATCAGCACCGGGGTGAAGAAGCACCAGGAGCTCAACCGCCGGGCCTTCGCCGAGAAGTGGGCGGACACGCTGGCCGCCGAGCACCTGCCGGAAGCCTCCCCGCGCAACCTGTGGCTGGCCCGCCACCGCGGCACCCGCGGCCACCACGGTCCGATCGTGCTGGTCAAGGACCACCAGGTGCCGCGGCCGGACTTCGACTCCGGCTCGGTGCGCATCCGCCGCATCATGCAGCAGCTCGTCGAGCTGGGGTGCCGCGTGGTGTTCTTCCCCGGCAACCACGCCCGCCTGGAGCCCTACACCACCGACCTGCAGCAGCTCGGCGTCACCGTCCTGCCCGCACCGGAGCTCCAGCAGGCGTTCCTGGCCGAGGCGGGCTCGGAGATCTCGCTGGCGCTTCTCTCGCGCCCGCAGATCGCGTGGAGCCTGGTCGAGGAGCTGCGCACCAGCGCGCCGCAGTGCGTCATCGCCTACGACACCGTCGACGTGCACTTCCTGCGGCTGGAGCGGCAGGCGGCGCTGGCCGAGTCGCAGGGCGACGCCGAGGCCGGACAGGCGCTGCGTCGCAAGGCGTTCGCGTCGCGCCAGATGGAGCTGGGCCTGACCCGCTCCTGCGACGTCACGCTGGTGGTCTCGGAGGCCGAGCGCGAGCTGCTGACCGAGCTGGTGCCCGACGCCGACGTGCGCGTGCTGTCCAACGTGCACGAGATCGACTGGCAGGCGGCCGACCCGGAGGGCCGGCGCGACGTGCTGTTCGTCGGCAGCTTCGACCACCCGCCGAACGGCGACGCGGTGAGCTGGGCGGCGAAGGAGATCATGCCGCTGGTGCGGGAGAAGTGCCCGGATGCGGTGCTGCACGTCGTCGGCAGCAACCCCACCGGCGAGGTCCGGGAGCTGGCCGGTCGCGGTGTCGAGGTGCACGGCTGGGTGCCCGACCTCGCGCCGTTGTACCGGCGCAGCCGCGTCACGCTGGCTCCGCTGCGCTTCGGCGCGGGCGTCAAGGGCAAGGTCGGCGAGAGCCTCGGCGAAGGCGTCCCGGTGGTCGGCACGACGGTCGCGACCGAGGGCATGCACCTGGTGGACGGCCGCGACGTGCTCGTCGCCGACGACGCCCGCGGCTTCGCCGACGCCGTCGTCCGGCTGCTCACCGACGACGAGGCGTGGCGGCGGCTGTCGGAGGCGGGCAAGGCCGCCGTCGCCGCGCAGTTCGGACCGGCGGTGTCGCTGGGCACGCTGCGCGAGCTCCTGAGCAAGGTCACCGACGAGGTGGCCTGACGCCCGGGCGGGCGCTCCGCCTTCAAGGCGTGCTGGTCGCCCGACGTTGCCGCGTTGGACGCAAAAGGATGAGGGGGATGCCGGCCGGCATCCCCCTCATCCCTTTGGCGATCAGGTCACTCGCGCACGGTCGGCGGGCTCTGCTGGAGCTGCTGTCCCAGCACCGTCTGGAACTGCTGCTGCGCGGCGGCCTTGTCGTCGGCGCCGACGTCGATGATGACCGCCCAGTTGTGCACCACGTAAGCCGTCCGGAACACGTTGCCCGCCGACTTCACCTGCACGCCCTGGTACGACAGCTCGTCCACGGTGGACAGACCCTGCTGCGACTCCAGGTACTTCTTCACCAGGCCCGACGCGGTGTTCTGGTCGGGCATGCGCAGCGCCAGCAGCGTCGACCGCGGCGCGCCCTCGGTGCCGACGAACCAGCCGTCGGCGAAGCCGTTCTGCAACGCGAAGTTGCGCACCTGCTCCGGCTGGAGCAGCCCGGCCCGCGGGCCGCTGAGCAGCGCCGGGTCCAGCGCGCCGTTCCACAGGTGCGGCTGTCCGCCGGGAGACGCGATGAGCACCTCCTGCGAGGAGGCGGGCGGCGTCGGCTTCGCGGCGGGCGGCTCGGGCAGCGCGCTGGTGGTGGGCGGCGGCTCCTGCTGCGTCGTTCCCTGCGCGTCGGGACTCGGCTGCTCGCCGCCGGAGGTGAAGTAGAAGATGCCCGCCACGATCACGGCGACCAGCAGCACACCGCCGATCGACAGGCCCGCGACCAGCTTGCCCTTCGAGGACTTGCCCGCGGTCTCGAAGACCTCCGGGCCCTGGCGCATCCAGCTGGTGTCGCCGTGCTCGGCGGGCGGCAGATCGTCACCCCACGGCGTGCCGGGGCTGTCCGAGGTGCTCCAGCCCTGCTGCTGCGGCCACTGCTGCTGGGACTGCTGCTGACCGGGCCACTGCTGCTGCGGCGGCGCCTGGTTGAGGTTGACGACCTGGGTGCTCTCCGAGTCGCCGCCCTGCTGCGCCGAGGGCTGCTGCAGCATCGGGTTGTGCACGATCTGCGTCGACTCCTCGCCGGCGGGCGGCTGCGGGCCCTGCGGCCCGGGCTGCGGAACGCCCTGCGCGGCGGCACCCCAGTTGAACGCGGGCGGGAACGGGTCGCCCTGCCCCTGCTGCTGCTGCGGGAAACCACCGGACTGCGGGTCCTGCTGGGGGAACCCACCCGACTGGGGATCCTGCTGGGGGAAGCCACCGGATTGGGGGTCCTGCTGCGGAAAGCCACCGGACTGCGGGTCCTGTGCCGGGAAGCCGCCGGAGGTGGGACCGGACTGCGCCTGCGCCCTGCCGAGCGCGACGTCGCGGCGGTTGCGGTACTCCTCGGCGGAGATGCGTCCAGCCGCTAGTTCGGCGTCGAGATGTTGCAGCTCGTCTTGCCAGGTCACCGATGCGCCCTTTCCGGATTGGCGACCGCACACCAATGGCGATCGACCGCCATTTTGCACCCCTGCGCAATAGCCGGGTGCACCGGCCGGATAACGATCCGGCGGTTCACCGCGCTTCACCCGCTGTCAACGGTCGCCCAGGTGGAGGCAACGGGCTCCATAGATCGACCAGGGCGGGATACGCTACGCAGCGTCGATTCGGTGGCGGGGGCCATGTCGTGATGGGGTGATCTGGGTGGGTGACGCCAGAGTCGTCCACGCCCGCCCCGAATTGTTCGCGTCGCCCAACCACGGCTTCGCGTGGATCCGCATGATCGGCGCGCTGGTGGTCATCTACGGGCACAGCTCTCCGCTGGTCGGTTCGGGTGAGCTGTTCCCGCCGGAGTGGCCGGTGCAGCCCGACGAGGGTGTGCTCATGGGGTTCTTCGCCATGAGCGGTTTCCAGATCACCGAGAGCTGGATCCGCGACCCGCATCCGGCCCGCTTCGCCGCCAAGCGCGTCCTGCGGCTGTGGCCGCCGATGCTCACCGTGACGCTCGGCATGGCACTGATCGTCGGGCCGATGGTCACCACGCTTTCCGTCGGCGAGTACTTCGGCGCGCACGGCACGTGGGGCTACATCGTCAACAACGCGGGCATGCTCACGCTCAAGCACGAGCTGCCGGGGGTCTTCAACGGCAACCCGTGGCCGGACGCGGTCAACGGCTCGCTGTGGACGCTGCCGATGGAACTGCTCGCCTACGGCGGTCTTTACGCCCTGCTGCTGCTCGGGGCGGGCAAGCCGCGCTACCGCTGGCTCTCGGTGGTCGCGCTGGTCGGCCTGGTGGCGTGGGACCGGTACCTGGAGGACACCCCGGGCGCGGAGTCGGCGGGCTCGCTGCTGAGCGTGCCGATCGAGTCGCTGGTGGCGTTCCTGGTCGCGTTCGCGCTGGGAGTCGTGCTCAACCTCTACCGCGTCCCGCTCTCGCCGGTCGCGGCCGCCGCGGGACTCGGCGTGCTGGTGCTGATGCCGAACAACCAGGTCGGCTCGTTCCTGATGACCTTCGCCGTCAGCTACGCGGTCATCGTGACCGGCCACTTCTGGCCCTCGCGGCTTGAGGTGCCGGGGGTGTGGGTCAACGGCAGCTACGGCGTCTACGTCTGGGGCTTCCCTATCCAGCAGCTGCTGGCGATGGCGGGCATCGCCAACCAGTACCTGATGCTGGTCTGCGCCGCTCCGCTGGCGTACGTGATGGGCACCCTGTCGTGGAAGTACGTCGAGGACCCGACGATGCGGCTGCGGCACTACATCACCCCGGCGCAGCCGGAGGACAAGCCGACGCGGAAGCCGTCGCCGTCGCTGGAGGACGAGGAGCACGGCGAGGCCGACGACGAACCGGACGACGGTTTCGACGATCTCGACGGTTCTGATGAGCTGAACGGCGCCGACCGGCGCGCAGCAGGCCGTGATCGCCCCCCGGCGCCCGACCGCCTCGACGACCGAGAGCCCCGGCGCACAGCCTTCCCGGAATCCGGGCGCACAGCTTTCCCCGAGCCGGACGGGACTTCCTTTTCCGCCGCGGAGGACGCCACTCGACGCCGAATGCCGCCCCGCGACCCCTCTGCGCCGACGCACCGGCGCGCCGCCGACCCCGCACCCGGAGAGCCTTCCCACGGCTCTCCCTCACCGTGGACACCGCCGCCCCGGCGAACCCCGGAACCATCCGCTCCGCGCCCGCACCAGCGGCCCCGGCCTCCCGCGTCCGCCGGCTTCCCCGAGGCTTCGCCGTCGTCCCCGAACGGCCGCCCATCCCGCCACGTCACGCCACCGCCGGCCGCACAGTCCGGACAGTCCGCGCCGGCCGGGCAATCCGCGCCGGACGCGCCGGCTCCGCCGCGCTCCGCTCCGCCCCGGCCCGCCGGGCCCGCTCCGCGGCCCGGCGCCACGCCGGGCACGTGGCCCGCGCGCCCGGACGCTCCGCGCCCGACGGGCCACGGCGGGAGGCGGCACCTCCGGTGCCACCGCGCCGCCCGCGCCCGCCGCGGGCCGTTGCGCCGCCGAGCCCCAACGGCCACCGTCCGCCGCCTCCCGACGAGGACTCCGTCCTCGCCCGCCGGCTGTCCGGCACGGTCGAGCCGCCGTCGGCGCCGCGCCCCGCGCCTCCGGCGCGCGGGCAGGGCGGGCGGCACTCTCGACCCGACCAGCAGCACCCCGAGGACGAGACCCGTCCCGCGATGCGGTCGTTTCCCGGAGAGGTGGACGGCTCGTGACCGCCGCGTACCCTCGTCGGTATGGCGCTGTTCGGTGACCCGTTCTCCTCGCACAAGGTCCGCATGGTCGAGCCGGGTGATGCGCTGCCGGGCCGTTCGACGCCGATGCCGGTGTCGGAGTGGCACGCCGTGCACCCGGAACGCCGCATCGTCCCGCCGTTCCCCGAGGGCATGGCCACCGCCGTGGTGGGCATGGGCTGCTTCTGGGGCGCGGAACGGACGTTCTGGCGCACCGAGGGCGTCTGGTCGACGGCCGTCGGGTACGCGGGCGGCCACACGCCGAACCCGACCTACGAAGAGGTGTGCAGCGGCCTGACCGGCCACACCGAGGCGGTCCTGGTGGTCTTCGACCCGAAGGCGATCAGCTACGAGCAGGTCCTCAAGGTCTTCTGGGAGAACCACGACCCGACCCAGGGCATGCGCCAGGGCAACGACGTCGGCACCCAGTACCGCTCGGCGATCTACTACACCGACGACCAGCAGCGCCAGATCGCGGAGGCAAGCCGCGACCAGTTCCAGGCGGCCCTCACCACCGCGGGCCACGGCACCATCTCCACCGAACTGGCGCCCCTGCGCGACTTCTACTACGCCGAGACCTACCACCAGCAGTACCTGAGCGACGCCAAGAACCCCAACGGCTACTGCGGCGTCGGCGGCACCGGAGTGTCGTGCCCGGTGGGGCTGGCCACCGGAACCGACACCCAGCAACGCTGAACCCCCGCATCGTCGGGGTGCTGCTTCGGCACATCCAGATCGACAACGCCTCTGCGCGGACTCCGGGACGCCCTGCAAACGCAGCGCGTCCCGCCCCTGAACGCGGGGCGGGACGCAAGCAAAGGCCAGGTCACTGAGCTGGCTTGAGCCAGACCTCCAGATCGAGAAGCCCCTCCGGGACGCTGGCGGCCCACTTCGCGAAGTCAGGTGTCACTCGGGTGACGGAGGCCGTGACCCGCACCTGGCCCCGCGCGTCCATGCCCTGCCCGATGCCGTGCAGGATCTTGTCGTGTCGGGCGAGACCGTCGGCGACCGAGGAGAGCGTCTCCGCGGTCCACGCGCTCGGGACGATGAGCAATGCGTCGCCGATGCGTGGACGCAACGCCTGCTCAGCCCGCTCGGGCTCGGCTGTCGCAACGACCACGCAGTGCCGGTCGGAATTCGCCAACCGCACCGGAGACAACTGCAGGATCGCCCCATTGTCCTGTAGCTCCCGGATTTCCTGGGTGCGAAGCAGCGACTTGATCTCGTCGAGGGGCAGCCCGCCGTCCACCTCGGCCGGGGGTTCCAGGAGCGCTGAAGGCCACCGAAACGGGGATTCCGGCAGTGGCGAAACGGATTCGGTCTCGATCTTCTCGTTGCGCCAGGTGCCAACCACCGAGACCCACTTGGGCGTCTCGTGAAGATCGTTTGCAGTCTTTTCTGAATGGAACACGAGAGGTACGGCCGAAGGGCCTATTTCGTCCGGTTGATTTGCTGAAGGCGGCTGGAAATAGAGCCCGTCCGAGCCCCGGAGCAACGATCCGGACCCTTCGACTCGTACTCCGTCAGCGACTGTAAGACTGTCTAGTTCTGCCACTAGTTCAGCCTAGCAGGGCTGGTCAATGGATTGTTCTCTTCTAATCGGTGGTGCCGTCGTCGACGTAGAGGACGTGCCCCTCCGGCTTTTCGAGGCAGATCCACGCGGCATTGTTGTGTGCATTGGAGTATCCGACCCCGTTGGCGGTGCATGTTTCACGGGTCGGGTACGTGCCGTAGTACACGTAGGAGAGCGGCGCGTCATCTCCCGCCGACATCGTCGACTGTCCCAGGCCGGGACCGGCGACAGCGGTCCCGAAGGACATGACCAGAGCAGCCGCGGTTGCGCAGAGCGTCAGCCCGAGCGAGATTGATTTTTTCACTTTTTGTACCCCCAGTGTTTGTGATGTTCCGAGCGCGACACGCGCTTCAGGCCGATCAGTCCTTCTCGTCCATGTAGAGCTTCCAGATGTAGCCCTGCTTCTGGCAGAAATAGCCGTTGAACTCCCAAGGCATGTCCCGCATGTGGCCGTTACCCGCGGCAACGCATTCCGCCTGGGTCGCGTAGTCGCCCCACGGGTAGTAGGTACGGACACCTTCTTCAGCCGGCGCCACCTCGACGTCGGCCTGCGTGACCACCGGAACTGCTGGTGCCGCCGACGCAGTCGCGACACCGACGAGCAAACTCATTGCTGCGAATGCAAGCCCGGCCACCATGCCCGCCGAACGACGGCGGCCTCGCTGATATGCGCGCATATGCCAGTCTCCTCAGTTTCTCAACACGGGCCCCCTGCCCGTCGATGGGAATCGATCTACGTCGACTCCGGTCCGCACGTTGTCAGATCTCGGAAGCAGGCGTGACTCGAGCTGATCACATCACCTGATCGGCCCAATTGCATCGCTGGATCGGCTCTGTACGTTCGTCGATTCTCCCTACCGACGAAGGTGGGAATCGGCGAACTGGAAGGGAACCCGGGGGCGTCAGCCGTGCAGGCATGCCGCGACAGCGGTGCTTCGCCGCGCGTCCCGCTCACTGGCGCAACGCGGCGCGGACCGCTGCCACGAAGGCCCAGAAGACGGGTGTTCTGGTGTGTTCGCGGCCTTGGAGGGTGTTGCTGGTGAACATGGCGTCGAGCAGCGGTGTGGTGATCTCGAGCTGGTTGCCGCGCCCCCTGCGCGTCCGGTTGCAGATGTTGGCCCGGGACATGCCGCTGAGAACGCCGTGGGAGGAGGCGTCGGTGGCGTCGAAGCCGGCGCGGCGCAGCTCGCGGATGAGGTGGTGTCGGGTTGTTCCGTCCCGGCCGCCGACCAGGACCGACTGCGCGTCTCGGTCGGTGCCGGTCTGCTCCGGGCGGCAGCCGTGCAGGCTCAGTGCGCGGGGGCTGCGCGCGCAGAGCGAGAGCGCCACGGGGTCGTCGCAACGGGTCGAGGTGACGTGCAGGGCACTCGGCGAGCGCAGCCCCTCGAAGGCCCAGTAGTCGAACGGCGCGCCGTCGGGCCAGGTGGCGATCGCCAGGCACAGCTCCGAGGTCCCGGCTTCGATCTCCCCGCCGTGCGGGGCGATGACGGCCGGCGGTGAAGGCGTGCGGTGCCGCCGGTGCCGGATGCGGTAGTCGGTGCCGTGGACCAGCGCCGGGTCCGCGTACAGCGCGGTGTTCGACGGGTAGGTGTCCGCGGCTCTGGCCGGAAGACCGGCCGGAAGAGCTGTCCTTCCGGTGTCGACTCCCATCCGCACTCCCGGGGCAGGCGCTTGGCGAGCTGGTTCAGTGGCGACCGTTCCTACCGTATCGCCGGGCCGTTGGCTTCTCTATTCGAAAGCCACGGAAGAAAATTTCCCACTTGCACGCGGAAAATGCACGGCAGAGATTTTCGGAAGAGTAGAGAACGCCTCGGTGCGCCAGGCGCATCGAGGCGTTCTTGCGGGCGATTGTCCCGTTGATCAACCGAAGTTCACGTCCGCGCACGAGTAGAAGGCGTTCCCCGTGTCGGCGATGTCCCAGACGCCGAGGATCATGTGCTTGCCGGACTTGTTCGGCAGCTTGCCGGTGTGGGTATAGGTGTTCGGCGGACGCTGGCCGCCGAGGTCCTGGCTGACGAACGGCGCGGGCTCCAGCGCGGCCCGGGTCAGGGGCTGCGACGGGTCCCAGCCGTCCTTGGTGACGAAGTAGCGGAACGACGTCGTCGAGTGCGCCGCGGTGATCTTCCAGGTGAACGTGAAGTCCTGACCTGCGATGACGCTGGTCGCGGGCCACTGGCCGCCGCGCGGGTCGTCGAGCTCGGCGAACTGGGCGAGCCCGGCGGAGCAGATCTTGCCGTCGGCGGGCCCGGCCTGCGGGAAGCCCTTCGGGCCCTCCACGCTCTGCGGTTCCCAGACGATCGCGCCGCAGTCGGAGACCTTGCCCTGCGCGCACGCGTCCTGGCGGCTCGACGGGCTCTGGGTGAATCCGTGGCTCTGCGCCATACCGGCGGTCACCACGGGAAGGGTCAGCGGGACGAGGCCGAACAGCGCGATGCCGAGAGTGCGCTTTATTCGTTTCGTGAGCACGGGATGCTCCTTTCCACTGCTTCGGGGTTTCGAAGAAATTACTCCCGGCGACGCAGTGGGAAACAGCACCGTTTCGCGCAACATCCCTCCTGGCAATTCGTGTGTTTTGGTCCAGACCATGAGTCCGTTTGGTCCAGTCCACCTGACGGATATGGCTCCCGCGCATCGGCGTGCCTGCCCCTTGCGGCGCCGCGCTGACCTGGGCACACGGGGAGCAGGGCCCGGCGTCCGGGCGAAGCGGCCGGGGCGACGGCTCCGGGCCTGGTTGTGGGACGACGGTGGGAAGAGCGGCGCGAACGACTTCTCGCAGCTTCCGGCTGGTCGGTCCGCAACTTCGCTGCTTGCTCAGCAACTTGGCAGGGTTGCTCGGAAACTCGGGTCGGTTGGCGTCAACTCGCCACTCGGCTGGACTGTGCTCGACCCGGCGACCCGGCGACCCGGCGACCCGGCGACCCGGCGGCCCGGGAGCCCGGCGACCGGCGGCCCCGTTCGTCTGCCCGTCGCTACCCCAGACGCCAGAAGGCCCCGCCGCATCGTGCGGCGGGGCCTTCTGACTGCGAGCGGATGACGGGACTCGAACCCGCGACCCTCACCTTGGCAAGGTGATGCGCTACCAGCTGCGCTACATCCGCATTTTCTCCGGCCCCTCAGGGCCTGTTGCGGACTACTTTAACGCATCGTTCGCCCGTTGTTCGAGGGGGGTGCGGTTCGCGTCCGGGTGAACGCCGCCTGCCCGCTCCGCCAGCGCGTTGCCGCTGGTCAGATCAACTTGTCGGCGCCGAAACGGCGCGGGTCGGCGTCAGCCGGAGCAGCACCCGGCCCTCGTCGCGCATGGCCGCGCGGTACTGCTCCCAGTCGTCGTGCTCGCCGGAGACGCTGCGGAAGTACTCCTCCAGCAGCGGCATCGCGTCGGGCAGTTCGACGATCTCCACGTCGCCCTCGACCTGCACCCAGCGGCCGAAGAACTCGTCGGGAAGCACGCACAGCCAGGCGCGCGGGTCGCGGCGCAGGTTGCGGACCTTCGCCGACTTCGCCCTCGTGCTCACCGTGACGTGCCCGGCGCTGTCCGGGGTGGCCAGCACCGGCGACATCTGGGGTGTCCCGTCCGCACGCAGGGTGCTGAGCACGGCCCGGTGCTGCTGCCGGACCACCGCCACCGCTTCTTCGAGATCCATGTTCGCCTCCCGTGAGGTCCGTCACCGGCGCCCACTCGTCCGAGTGAAGCCCGAGTACCGATCTTCCCAGGTCACGCGATACCAAGTGGGTCGCCGAAACTGGGGAGGGCCATTCATGGACGAAGACGCCGGCGGCGCGGCGCGCCCGGGACCGAACCGTTGCGAAGATTCCGACCGCGCGCTCCTGGACCGTCTGCGCGCCGGGGACGACCTCGCGTACGGGGAGTTCTACTGGCGGCACGTCCAGGCGGTGCGCCGGTTCGCGATGCGGACGCCGCGGCAGGGGATCGACGTCGACGACGTCGTCGCCGAGGTCTTCCTGCGCGTGCTGCGCGCGGTCCGGGCGGGGGCCGGTCCGCGGGACTACGTCCGCACCTACCTGCTCACCGTCGTGCGCCGGGTGCAGGCCGAGTGGTGCGCCGCTCGTCGCGAGGAGCCGATGCTCGTCGACGAGATCGGTAAACGAATACCCGGGCTGGGCGACCACCAGGGCACCCAGGCCGAGGGGGAACTGCTGGCCAGGGCGTTCCACCGGTTGCCGCAGCGATGGCGCGAGGTGCTGTGGCGGACCGAGGTCGAGGGTCACCGCCCGGCCAGCATCGCCGGGCAGCTCGGGCTGAGCCCGAACGCGACCGCCGTCCTGGCGCACCGGGCCCGGCGCGGCCTGCGGGCCGCCTACTTCCAGGCGGCGTCCGCCGCGGAGCACCACGCGGGCCCGAAGAGCGGCGCGAGCAGCACCGGCGGCCCGAAAGGCCGGACGACTCGTGCCAACGCGCGCCGGGCGTTCGGTGCGGCCTCGGACCTGGCCTGCGCCCGCCAGTAGCCCGCGGTGTGCCAGAGCCGTCCCCGAGTCGGTGGATGCTGTCGCGCCCGTCCGCAGCGCCGCCGCGCCGTGTGGCGTGGCTCATCCCCAGCAGGTGAGTCGTCGCCGAGGCTGGCCTCACCGCCCCGGCATGATCGACAATGCCGGGTGACGGCCGACTTTCACCCGCCGGGCCGATGACGGGAGCGGTACCGTGTATGCACGCTCGGTGACCGGCGGGGTCATCGGCGTGGGACGACACCGATCGACCAGCCCGGGTGGGCGGGGAGGCGACGATGAACCGGGTGGTTCGGGGTTCCGACGGCCGGATGTGGACCGTCAAGACCAACGTCGAGTGGTCGAACCCGATCGCGGCCGACGAGTTCGAGCACGACGTCAACGGCGGCCCGATGCCGGGCGTCATCATGGGCACGGTCCTGCTGTTCCTCGTGGTCGTGTTCGTGGTGTGGACACCGCCCGAGGTCGTAGTGCCGCCGTGGCTGCTACTCGCGTTGCTGGTCGCGGCGCTGTTCTTCCCGGTGCGCTGGATGCTGCGCAGGCCGTGGACGATCCGGGCGGAGACCCCCGGCGACCACGACGAGCACCCGCCGGAAACCTGGCTCGGCGTCGTCCGCGGCGGGCTCAACGCCCGCCAGGAGGCGGCCAAGGTCGCCCGCCAGATCGAGCTCTACGCCGAGCCCGACATGAACGGGCAGCTGCAGCCCGTCGAGTAGGACCCGCTCGCCCGGTCGGAGATCCGCGCGTCGAACCGGGCGCCGGGCCCTCCGGGTGGTGGACACTGGTGGGGTGCCAGAACTCCCCGAGGTCGAGGCGTTGGCGCAGCACCTCCGAGACAACGCCACCGGCCGAAGCGTCGCCCGCGTCGACATCGCCTCGCTGAGCGTGCTCAAGACGGTCAGCCCGCCGTGGAGCGAGCTGCACGGCCGCACCGTCGCCGGCGCCACCAGGTACGGCAAGTACCTCGACCTGGACTGCGAGGGTCTGCACCTGGTGTTCCACCTGGCCAGGGCCGGCTGGATGCGCTGGTCGGACTCGTTGTCCCCGGCCCCGCTCAAACCGGGCAGGGGGCCGATCGCGCTGCGCGTGCACCTCGGTGGCGGTGTCGGCTTCGACCTGACCGAGGCCGGGACGCAGAAGAAGCTGTCGGCGTGGGTCCTCGAGGATCCGGCGGAGGTGCCCGGCATCGCCAAGCTCGGCCCGGACGCCCTCTCGCTCGACGTCGAAGGGCTCGCCGCGGTGCTCTTCGGGCGGACCGAGCGGCTCAAGACCGTGCTCACCGACCAGTCCAGGATCGCGGGCATCGGCAACGCCTACTCCGACGAGATCCTGCACGCCGCCAAGCTCTCGCCCTACGCCACCGCGGGCAGGCTCGACGCCGACGCGGTCGAGCACCTGCACACCGCGATGCGGGAGATCCTGACCGACGCGGTGGAGAGGTCGCTGAAGCAGGACGCGGCCCGGCTCAAGGCCGAGAAGCGCTCCGGCATGCGCGTGCACGGGAGAACCGGGCTGCCGTGCCCGGTGTGCGGGGACGCGGTGCGCGAGGTGTCCTTCGCCGAACGGTCGCTGCAGTACTGCGCCACCTGCCAGACCGGAGGCAAACCGCTGGCGGACCGGCGGCTCTCCCGGCTCCTGAAATGACTTGTCCACAGGCTGTGGACAAGTCGGCCGGTTGTGCACAGGCCGTTCCACCAGGTCACCCGAACCGGTTCCGCTGAACGGAAGTAACGGGTACCGCTCGCCGATGGAACGAGTGCACTGAGCGTAGCCGCCTTGATTCCCGGAGTGTCGGACCCCAACATTGATGTTGTGCCGGAGCTTCTGACTGAGCGGACGGTGCTGACCACGCTCGCCGCGCTAGCCGTGCTCGCCATGTTCGTCATGCTGTGCCGGTCGCGCCGGGTGAGCACCTCGGTCGAGGACGCCACGCTCGCGGCCCTGCACCAGGTGACCAGCGCCGCGCCGCACCTGCGGGCCGGGTTGACCCAGGAATCCGCGGACCAGACCGCGCCGCACCTGCGCGCCCTGCTCGGGTGCATCGCGGTCGGCGTCGTCGACGCCGAGGGCACGCTGCTCAGCTGGGACGGCGAGGCCAACCACCACTACGGGGGCCTGCGCACCCGGATCGAGCAGGTGCTGCGCACCGGCAAGCGCGAGTACGTCGACCACGGTGAGGTGGCGTGCGAGCAGCGGCCGTGCGTGATGCGGCACGCCGTGGTGGTGCCGCTGGAGGTGGAGGGCGAGAACCGGGGCGCGCTGGTGATCATCTCCGCAGGTGACCGCAGGCGTCTGCTGCGCGCCGCGGGCGAGGTCGCCAACCACGTGTCCACGCAGCTCGAGCTGGCCGAGCTCCAGGAGTCCAAGGAGCGGCTGGCGCGCGCCGAGGTCCGGGCGCTGCGGGCGCAGATCTCGCCGCACTTCATCTACAACGCGCTCAACACCATCTCCTCGCAGATCCGCAACGACCCCGAGCAGGCGCGGGACCTGCTGCAGGAGTTCGCCGACTTCACCCGCTACTCGTTCCGGACCAGCGGCCTCTACACGACGCTGGCCGACGAGATCCGCAACATCGACCGGTACCTGACGCTGGAGCGCGCCCGCTTCGGCCCGGACCGGCTGAAGGTGCAGCTCAAGATCGCCCCGGAGGTCCTGCCGGTCGTGGTGCCGTTCCTGGCGTTGCAGCCGCTGGTGGAGAACGCCGTGCGGCACGGCCTGGCCAACAAGCCCGGCGGCGGCACGGTCTCGGTGATCGCCGAGGACAACGGGGTGGAGGCGCTGATCAGCGTCGACGACGACGGCATCGGCATGAACCCGGAACGGCTGGACGCCGAGCTCGCCGACGCCCACCTGACCGGCGCGCACGTCGGACTCGGCAACATCAACAACCGGATGCGGGCCACGTTCGGCAACGACTACGGCCTGGTCGTGGAGACCGAGGAGGGCGCGGGGATGAAGGTCATCATGCGCGTGCCGAAGTTCGCGCCCGGCGTGCGCCCGGTGCCCGCGCAGGCGATCGACGAGCCCACGGTCGGGCTGGCGGCCGGACCGCCGTAGGAGCGAGCCAGGCCCGAACCACCGCTGAGCCGCACCGATCGCCGAGCCGGCGGGGCCGCAGGCCCGTCACCGACCGCCGAGCCGTGGCCGATCGCAGAAGCCCGAGGTGCCGTCACCGACCGCCGACTCCGGGGTGCCGTCAGCCGTCTCGCCCGGGTAGCGGCCAGGCCGCCGCGAAGCCGGTAACGTCGAAGCATGAACGACAAGGCGCCGCAGAGGTTCACCGACCTGCTGAGTGAGAAGTTGTCCGCGAAGCTGCCCGGCAAGCTCGGCGAGAAGGCCGAGCGCGGTCCGGTGGTGGCGGTGGTCAAGCTGCACGGCGTGATCACGCCGACGCCGTCGCCGGTCAGCCGCAGCACGATCTCGGCGCAGACCACCGAGTCCGCCCTGACGCGCGCGTTCGGCCACGACAGGCTGTCGGCGGTGGTCCTCTCGATCAACTCGCCAGGCGGTGCGCCGACGCAGTCCGCGCTGGTCGCCGACCGCATCCGCGAGCTGGCCGACGAGAAGAAGGTGCCGGTGCTGGCCTTCTGCGAGGACGTCGCGGCCTCCGGCGGCTACTGGCTGGCCTGCGCGGCCGACGAGATCCACGCGCACCAGACCTCGATTGTCGGCTCGGTCGGTGTGGTGAGCGCCAGCTTCGGCTTCAACGGTCTGCTCGAGCGCTTCGGCGTGGAGCGCCGCGTCTACACCGCAGGCGACCACAAGGTGCGGCTCGACCCGTTCAGCCCGGAGAAGCAGGAGGACGTGCGCTGGCTGCACGGCCTGCAGACCGAGCTGCACGACCAGTTCCAGCAGTGGGTTCGCGACCGTCGCGGCGAGCGGTTGAAGGGCACCGACGAGGAGCTGTTCTCCGGGGAGGTCTACAGCGGCGCGAAGGCGCTGGAGCTCGGCCTGGTCGACGGTGTCGGCTCACTGCGCGGGATCGTGCGCCGGAAGTTCCCCGACGCGCACCTGGTCACCGTCGAGCCGCGCAAGCCGCTGCTGGCGAAGCTGGGCGTCGGTTCGCCCGCGTCGGCCCGCCTCGGCGGAGCCGGTGCCGTGGTGGAGGCGCTGGAGCACCGCGCGATGTGGTCCCGGTTCGGCCTGTAGAGCTTTTCCCGCGGCCGGTGCCGAAAGCAGGAGTGAGGCCCCCAGAACCTGCACGCTCCGCACACGCGTACGTTGTAGCACCAGTCGTGATTCATCTCACTTGCCGTGGATTTCGCCGGGGCCGCTGCCGGTCCGTCCGGCGCGAAGATGACGGGGTGCGCTTCTTCGCGTGTCGGGCGCCGGGGCGGGCACCGACGCGGGAGTGCTGAAACTCGACGCCGACATTCGACCGTGGACAGTGCGCCCCCGGCGCGGCAGGATATGGCGTTACAGTGAGTATTCGACAGAGCTCCTCCGGTCTTGTCGTGCTGGCCGTCGATGACGAGATGGCCGGCCTGGACGAGATGAAGTACCTGCTGGGCAACAATCCGCGCGTCGGCAGGGTGCTGACCGCCTTCGACGCCGCGGAAGCGCTGCGCCTGCTGCGCAGCGACGACCCGGAGCTGCGCGGCAGACGCGACCAGGACGAGTCCATCGTGGACGCGGTGTTCGCCGACGTGTCGATGCCCGGGCTCAGCGGCATGGAACTGGCCAGGGTGCTGCAGGCGTTCCGCAACCCGCCCGCGCTGGTGTTCATTACCGGGCACGAGGAGAACGCGCTCGAGGCGTTCGAGGTCGGCGCGCTGGACTACATCATGAAGCCCGCCAACGCCGAGCGGGTCGACCGCGCGCTGCGCACCATCGAGCGCCGCAAGTCGCAGAACACCACGCCCAGCCGTCCGGTCGACGGGTCCGCCCAGGACGACGACGAGGTGATCCCGGTCGAGCTCGCGGGCACCACGAAGCTGGTGCCGCGCAAGACGGTCCGCTGGGTGGAGGCGCAGGGCGACTACGCCCGCCTGCACACCACCGACGGCTCGCACCTGGTTCGCATCCCCTTAGCCCAGCTCGAGGAGCGCTGGGCCGACGCCGGGTTCCTGCGCATCCACCGCTCGTACCTGGTGTCGCTCGGGCTGGTCAACGAGCTGCGGATGTCGTCGTCGGGGTACTCGGTGGTCCTCGGCGGCGGGCCCGCCAAGGAGCTCCCGGTCAGCAGGCGGCACACCCGTGAGCTCAAGGACCGCCTGGTCCGCGCGCCGCGCAGCGGCTGGGGGCAGCAGCCGGGGATGTCATGAGCCGCGACCACGGTTTCGAGATCCGCCCGCGCGGCGAGTCGACCCGTCCGCCGCGCAGGCGGCGCGTGGTGCTGGCCGACAGCAAGCGGCGGACCCGCCAGGTCGCGCGCACGATCATGGAGCTGGAGGAGCAGACCAGCGTCGGCGAGTTCCTGGTCCGCCACCTGATGAAGGTGCAGTTGCGCAGCGCGCTGCTGCTCGCCGGGTTCGCGCTGCTGGTGCTGCTGGGCCTGCCCGCGCTCTTCTACGTCCTTCCCTCGCTGGGCGACACCGTCTGGTTCGGCATGCACGTGTCGTGGCTGGTCCTCGGGGTGCTGCCGTACCCGTTCCTGGTTCTGGTCGGGTACCTGTGCGTGCGCGTGGCCGAGCGGCACGAGCGCGACTTCATCCACATGGTCGAGCAGTAGCCGGGCGGCACCGTTGGAGATCTCGAAGTTGGCCGCCGGGAACCCGCCCGGCGCGCGGCAGGAGGCGGCTGCGGCGCGATGAGTTCGAGCATCTGGGCGCTGTGCGGCATCGGCGTCATCGCCGCCGCCACCTTCGGCATCGGGTTCTGGGGCGCGCGCAACGCCCGCGCCACCTCCGACTTCCTCGCCGCCCGGCAGTCGGTGCGCGAGGAGCGCAACGCCGCGGCGATCTCCGGCGAGTACCTGTCGGCCGCGTCCTTCCTCGGCATCGCGGGACTGGTGCTCAAGGAGGGGGTCGACGCGCTGTGGTACCCGATCGGCTTCGCCGCGGGCTACCTGGCGCTGATGCTGTTCGTGGCGGCTCCGCTGCGCCGCTCCGGTGCCTACACGCTGCCCGACTTCGCCGAGGAGCGGCTGGACTCGCTGCCGCTGCGGTGGTTGTCGACGGCGCTGGTGGTGCTGATCGGCTGGCTCTACCTGGTCCCGCAGATGCAGGCGGCCGGGCTGACGTTGTCGTCGGTCACCGGGCATCCGTACTGGGTGGGGGTCCTCGCGGTCACCGGGCTCGTGCTGGTCAGCGTGCTGAGCGGCGGCATGCGCGCGGTGACGCTGGTGCAGGCGTTCCAGTACTGGGTGAAGCTGTTCGCGATAACGCTGCCCGCGTTCGTGCTGTTCTTCGTGTTCATGACCGGCGACGCCCAGCACCAGCGCGCGCTGGACTCCCCGGCGCCGCCGGTCTTCGAGCGCGACACCGCGGTCCACTTCGAGACCGACGTGCGGCTGCGGGTCGACGAACCGGTGTGGGTGCAGGTCGTCGGTGCCGAGCCCGGAACCGTCTACATGCGACCCGGCGAGCACCCGGTCTCCACCGGCGTGGTGCTGCGCTTCCCCGCGGGTTCGCCGGTGCCGGTGGTCGACGACGCCGAGTCCGACAACGCGTCGTGGCTGCGGCCGCAGGACGGCGGCATCCGCGGCCTGGTGGAGACCTACTCGGTGATCCTGGCGACCTTCCTGGGCACCATGGGGCTGCCGCACGTGCTGGCACGCTTCTACTCCAACCCCAACGGGCAGGGCGCGCGGCGGACCACGTTGTACGTGCTCGCGCTGCTGGGTGCTTTCTACCTGTTCCCGACGGTGTTCGGGCTGCTGTCGCGGTTCTACGTCCCGATGCTGCTGGTCACCGGGGAGACCGACGCGGCGGTGCTGCTGCTTCCGCACCTGATGCTGGGCAACTGGCTGGGCGGGTTGCTCGGGGCGGTCACCGCGGCGGGTGCGTTCGCGGCGTTCCTCTCCACCTCGTCGGGCCTGCTGGTGAGCGTGGCCGGTGTGCTGTCGGCCGACGTGTTGCGCGGCAGGGCCGTCGACGTGCGCCTGATGATGGTCGTGTCCTGCGTGTTGCCGACTCTGCTGGCGTTGCGCATGTCCGACCAGGACATAACGCAGAGCGTGGGGCTGGCGTTCGCGATGGCCGCCTCGACGTTCTGCCCGATGCTGGTGCTGGGCATCTGGTGGCGCGGCCTGACCGCGGCGGGCGCGGCGGCGGGTCTGGTGACCGGTGGCGGGCTGGTGCTGGCGGCGGTCGTGGTGAGCATGCTGACCGGCGACGACGGGAGCTGGGCGGCGGCGCTGAGCTGGCAGCCCGCGGTGGTCACGGTGCCGGCCGCCTTCCTGGTGACCTGGGGCGTCAGCCGCGCGACGCGGCGGCGGGTGCCCGCGGGGGTGTCGCGGGTGATGCTGCGGATGCACGCCCCGGACCGGCTCGGTTTCATCGACGACCGGACGTCGGTGCGGGGCGTGCCGCAGGAGCCGAGGACGGGCAGGCACCTGCGCGAGTGATCACGACAGGGAAGTCCTCATAGGACCAAACGGGTTAAAACGGACTCGGATTCGTTTGCAGTTCGTGACGCGAACCGCCGGTTAACGCCGGGATTCCCACGGTTTACCGTATTCGGGCCACTTCAGTGAGTGGCGGAGGGTACATCGATCTTCACACGATCGTTAGAGGCTGTACCCCTGAACGGGTCTTCACATTGCCGACTGATCTACGTAGCGTTCCCGCGTTGAACGATTTTCCGGCTCTGTCCAACCCCGCGGACGGAGCCGGTTCAATGTTGAAGGGAGCGCCGTGAGCACCACGGACCACCCGTCCGGGTCCGGGTCCGGTATCGACGCCGAAACCTGGGCCTCCGCGCAAAGCAGCCCCGAGTTCAAAACCTTACGGCGCCGGCTGCGCAGCTTCGTCTTCCCGGTATCGGCGCTGTTCCTGGCTTGGTACTTGGTCTACGTGTTGCTCGCCGACTACGCGCACGGGTTCATGAGCATCAAGCTGATCGGCAACATCAACGTCGGGCTGGTCCTGGGGCTTCTCCAGTTCGTCTCGACGTTCGTCATCACCACCCTGTACGTCCGCTACGCCAACCGCCAGCTCGACCCTGTGTCGGAGGAGATCCGCAACAGCGTCGAGAGCAACGTCGACAGCGGTGCCGAAGGAGGCAAGTCGTGATCGCCCTGACCTCCTCCCCGGCACTGAGCGCGCAGGTGCTCGCGCAGAGCGAGACCGCGAGCAACCGCTGGCTCAACATCGGCATCTTCGCGGTGTTCGTCGCGGTCACCATGGTGATCGTGTTCCGCGCGAGCAAGAACACCAAGACCGCGTCGGACTACTACGCCGCCGGGCGTGCGTTCACCGGTCCGCAGAACGGCATCGCGATCGCCGGTGACTACCTGTCGGCCGCGTCGTTCCTCGGCATCGCGGGTGCCATCGCCGTCTACGGCTACGACGGCTTCCTGTACTCCATCGGCTTCCTGGTGGCGTGGCTGGTCGCGCTGCTGCTGGTCGCCGAGCTGCTGCGCAACACCGGCAAGTACACGATGGCCGACGTGCTCAGCTTCCGGATGCGGGAGCGGCCGGTGCGGACCGCGGCGTCGCTTTCGACGCTGGCGGTGACCTTCTTCTACCTGCTGGCCCAGATGGCCGGCGCGGGCGGCCTGATCGCGCTGCTGCTGGGCATCACCGACAAGGCCGGGCAGGCCGTGGTCATCGCGGTCGTCGGCGCGCTGATGATCCTGTACGTGCTGGTCGGCGGCATGAAGGGCACCACGTGGGTGCAGATCATCAAGGCCGCGCTGCTCATCGCGGGCGCGTTCGTGATGACGCTGTGGGTCCTGGGCATGTTCGGCTTCAACCTGTCGGGCCTGCTCGGCGCCGCCGCCGACGCGGCGGGCGAGAAGGTGCTGAACCCGGGTGCGCAGTACGGCAAGAGCCCGACCTCGCAGCTCGACTTCGTCTCGCTGGGCATCGCCCTGGTGCTGGGCACCGCGGGCCTGCCGCACGTGCTGATGCGCTTCTACACCGTGCCGACGGCCAAGGAGGCCCGCCGCTCGGTGGTGTGGGCGATCTGGCTGATCGGCCTGTTCTACCTGTTCACGCTGGTGCTCGGGTACGGCGCCGGTGCGCTGGTCGGGCCGAGCACGATCAAGGAGGCCCCGGGCGGGGTCAACTCGGCGGCGCCGCTGCTGGCGCTGGAGCTCGGCGGCCCGCTGCTGCTCGGCTTCATCTCGGCGGTCGCCTTCGCCACGATCCTGGCCGTGGTCGCCGGTCTGACCATCACGGCCTCGGCGTCGTTCGCCCACGACATCTACGCCAACGTGCTCAAGAAGGGCTCGGCCGACGACAAGCAGCAGGAGGTCAAGGTCGCGCGGATCACCGCAGTGGTGATCGGCGTGGTCTCGATCCTGGGCGGCATCGCGGCCAACGGCCAGAACGTCGCCTTCCTGGTGGCGCTGGCCTTCGCGGTGGCGGCGTCGGCGAACCTGCCGACCCTGCTCTACTCGCTGTTCTGGAAGCGCTTCAACACCGCGGGCGCGCTGTGGAGCATCTACGGCGGTCTTGCGGTGACGATCGTGCTGATCGTCTTCTCGCCTGCGGTGTCGGGCAACGAGGACGCGATGTTCCCGTCGCTGGACATCGCGTTCTTCCCGCTGAAGAACCCCGGCCTGATCTCGATCCCGGTCTCGTTCCTGCTGGGCTACCTCGGAACGGTGCTGAGCAAGGAGCCGTTCAACGAGGAGAAGTACGCCGAGATGGAGGTCCGGTCGCTGACCGGCGCCGGAGCGGAGAAGGCGGGCAGCGGGCACTGATCCGCGCCATCGCCGCAACGAGGGCCCGTCCGGTCGGCACCGGGCGGGCCCTCGTGCGTTTCAGGCCGCTACCAGCGCGCCGTCGCGCACGGTGAAGTGCAGTTCCAGCATGTCACCGTCGGCCGTGATCGGGGAGTTCTCCGCCAGCAGTTCCAGGACGCGGGGGTCCGTCATGCGTACGAAGCCTGCGAATCGGGGTGCTGCGGCTTCGGTGCGAACGGCCAGGTGACCCCAGCCGCTTCCTTGCTGCCAGCGGAGAATTGCGTGACGAGACACGTATTCCTTTCTTTCTGTGCGAGACGGGGGACTGATTCGGACGAGAAAACTGTGACACGTGTTGGTGAGATAGCTTCGGCACGAAACCGGAATTGAACCCGAAAGCGTGAGCAACCAATTCGTGGTCACTGTGAGCGACGATCGGCCGGGTGCCGGAGCCTCACGCGGGCACCACGGCGGGCGTGGCAGCATCGGGGTGTGACTACACCGATGGACGGCCAGGTACCCGGCGTGCAGCCGGAGGACCTGCCCGAGAACCTGCCCGGCGAAGGCACCGCGCTGCTCGACGTCCGGGAGCACAACGAGTGGGCCGCAGGCCACGCCCCCGGCGCGGTGCACATCCCGATGAGCGAGATCCCCTCACGGTTGGGCGACGTGCCCGAGACCGACCAGCTCTACGTCGTCTGCCGGTCCGGCGGCCGGTCCGCGAAGGTCACCGCCTACCTCAACGCCAACGGCTGGGACGCGGTCAACGTGGAGCGCGGCATGAACGGCTGGGCCGCCTCCGGGCGTCCGCTGACCGGTGAGGACCCCGACTCCGAGCCGTTCGTGCTGTGAACCGGCCGCCGGTGTCGAGGGTGCGGTGGGTGGCCACCCCGCCGGGTGGCCCGCGCCCGCGCGCCGTCCGGCGCCAGGCGCGCCCCTACACCGGCCCGCCCGCCTACCCGGCGGTGCCGCGCTGGGGGTTCCCGGCGCTGGCCTGGCGGTGGCCGCTGGCGCTTCCCGCCGGACCCCTCGTCGACCCGGTGCGGCGGGTGGCCGCGCTGTACGCGACGGTCACCTCGACGCTGTGGATCACCGCGGGCATGGGCGGCCTGACCGCCGTCGCCGAGCTCTGGCGCTACGTCCTGCTGCTGCGCAGCCGCGGTGAGGCGCTGCCCGCGACGACCCTCGCGGTCTCCGACGCGCTGGTCGCCACCACCGGCGTGCTGACCTTGGTCCTCGGCGCGCTCGCCGGGGTGGTCGTCGTCCTGTGGGCGCTGCGGGCGCGCGAGGCCGCGACCGAGCGGATCGGTGTGCGCAGCGCGCGCTCCGACGCGCAGTTCGTGCTCGGCGTGCTGGTGCCGGGCCTCAACCTGCTCGTGCCGGGTTCGTCGCTGAGCGAGCTGGAGCACGCCGTCCTGGTCGGTGAGGGCGTCCGCGAAGCCGGTGCCCGTCCGCGCCCGTCGCGGCTGGTCCTGGTGTGGTGGGCGGCCTGGGCGGCGAGCCTGCTGCTGGGCTGGAGCACCTTCCTGTGGGGGTTCCGCAGCGGCACGCAGGCGCTGGCCGACGGAGTCGTCCTGCACGTGTGGACCAACATCGCGGTGGTGGTCCTCGCGGTGGTCACCATCCGGGTCGTCGAGTACCTGACGACGTTGCTCGTCCCGGCGGACCCGACAGAGCTGCCGCACCTGCGCGTGGTCGGCGTTCACGACGCTCCGGCACCTTCGCGGGCGCCCCGGCCCGCCGGCGCCCAGCGCTGAGTCACACCGCGACGGGCAGTTCCCGCAGGCCGCGGATGACGAACTCCGGGCGCCGCACCGGTTCGCCCGCCTGCTCCAGGCGCGGTGCCAGCCGCGCCAGCGCCGACAGCGCGGCGGCGGCCTCCACCCGCGCGAGCGGCGCGCCGAGGCAGTAGTGGATGCCCGCGCCGAAGCCGAGGTGCGGGTTCGGCTGCCGCCCGACGTCGAGCACGTCCGGCGACTCGAACACCTCCGGGTCGTGCGCCGCCGCGCCGAGCAGCGCGGCGATCTTCGACCCCGCCGCCACGCGGTGCCCGGCGACCACGACGTCCTGGACCGCGGTGCGCTCGAAGAGCTGCAACGGCGAGTCGTAGCGGATCAGCTCCTCGACGGCGGTGGGAACCAGGCCGGGCTCGTCGACGAGCCGCCGCCACTGAGCGGGGTGGCGCAGCAGCGCGAGCACCCCGTTGGCCAACAGGTTGACGCTGGCTTCGTGACCGGCCATGAGCAGCAGCACCGCCGTGCCGACGACCTCGTCCGCGCTCAGCTCCTCGGCGGCCACGAGGTCGCTGACCATGTCGTCGGCCGGGGCCGAGCGTCGGCGTCCCGCCAGCGCGCGCATGTACTCGGCGAACTCCGCCGCCGCCGACTCCGCCGCCGCGCGCCGGGGTCCGGGCAGACCCGGCTCGTACATCTTCACGATCGCGTTCGACCACGGCCGCAACAGGTGCCGGTCGGACTCGGGCACGCCCAGCAGCTCCGCGATCACCTGCACCGGCAGCGGCGCGGCGATCTCCTCGACGAGGTCTCCGCCGCCGCGCTCGACGATGTCGCCGACCAGCGCGTCGGCCAGTCCGGTGACCCAGGGCCGCAGCCGCTCGACGTGGCCGCGCGCGAAGGCCGCGCTGATGCTGCGGCGCAGCCGGGTGTGCTCGGCACCTTCGGTCTCCAGCAGCGAGGTGCGGTGGAGCAGGTTGAAGGCGGGGAAGTCCGCGGCAGGCCGCGCGTCCACCCAGATCCGGCCGAGCTCGCGCTGCCGCAGCACCTCGGAGGCCGCGGCGTGGGAAACGGCGACCGCCACCCCGAGCCCCGGGTGCCAGTGCACCTCGCCGCGTCGGCGCAGCTCGGCGAAGCACGGGTAGGGGTCGGCGACGAAAGCCGGATCGGCGGTGTCGAACATCGATCGAGACTAGCCACGCCGGGCGGTCCCCGGACAGATCTCGCGCGCATAATGTCGGCGTGTGCCAGGCGACCCCCGCAGTCGTTGCGCACCGGGGGGCCTCGGCGCAACGGGCCGAGCACACCCTCGGTGCCTACGAACTGGCCCTCGAACAGGGTGCCGACGCGCTCGAATGCGATGTGCGGGTCAGCCGCGACGGCCACCTGGTGTGCGTGCACGACCGGCGCATCGACCGCACGTCCAACGGGCGGGGCGTGGTCAGCGAGCTGACGCTGCCGATGATGTCGGGGCTGGACTTCAGCGGGTGGCGCCACCCCTCCGACGAGCGCGGTGTGCTGACGCTGGACATGCTGCTGGACTTCGTCGAGGGCACCTCGGTGAAGCTGTTCGTCGAGACCAAGCACCCGGTGCGCTACGCGGGGCTGGTGGAGGCCAAGCTCGTCGCGCTGCTGGCCTGGCACGGGCTCGCCGCCCCGCGGGACGCGGAGTCCTCGCAGGTGGTGATGATGTCGTTCTCGTCCACCGCCGTGCGCCGCGTCCGCCAGGCGGCGCCCAGGTTGCCGACGGTGCTGCTGTTCGACCGGATGCCCAACGGCCGCCGGGACGGTGAGCTGCCGTCGTGGGCCGACTGCGCGGGGCCGGACATCCGGCTGCTGCGGCAGGACCCCGATTACGTGGCCCGCGCCGCCGAACGCGGCCACCCCACCTACTGCTGGACGGTCGACGAGCCCGCCGACATCGAGCTGTGCCGGCGCGCCGGGGTCCGCTACATCGCCACCAACCGGCCCGGCTCCACCCGCTCCTACCTGGTTGACCAGCGCTGACCTCGCTTCGATAGCGTCGTAACCACAGTCACAGCGAGCGAGGAGACGTCGAAAGTGGCCAAGCGTACCGCCGAACCGAGGCCCGAAAGCGGCATCAGTCCGCGCCAGCCATGCCCGTGCGGCTCCGGAAAGCGCTACAAGGCCTGCCACGGCCGCGCCGGGGGAGCCGCCGACGTCATCGTGACCAGGCCCTTCGAGGGACTGGCCGCCGAGTGCGAGCTGGTCGCGCTGCGCGAGTTCGTCCCGTCGGCGACGGCGAAGCTGCCGGTGCGGGAGGGGCGCGAGGTCACGCTCGCCACCGTCCTGCCGATGGCGGCCGCCGCGCTGATGCGCGTCGACGAGAAGGCGTTCGTCGGGCTGCAGGTGCAGACCCGTTCCGGTGACATCAGCCGCGACCTCGCGCGCGCCCTGGAGTGGGTGCAGTCGGCCGAGGCAGGCACCTCGCTGCCGGTCGTCGGTCCGGAGACCGCGGAGGCGGGCACCGTCCCGAACCGGTTGCAGGACCTCGTCGACGTCGACGCGAAGCTCGACGTCGAGCTGCACGAGGACTTCTCGTGGTGGATCCCGGGCGACACCGAGCCGACCGGCGAGGTCGCGCTGTCGCTGGAGCGGGCCAACGCCGCGATCATGCCCACCGAGCGCCTCAACGCCGAGGGCGTCGAGTCGGCCTACTGGGTCGACGCGGGAGAGAAGGCCCACCTGCGGTGGGTGCGCCCGGAGCCGGAGGAGAAGCTGCTGGCCGCGCTCGCGCGGCTGTCGGCGCGCGGTGAGCTGGCGCTCGGCGAGGACAGCCGTTACGCGGGGTCGTTCCGGGCGCACGGCCTGCTGGTGCCGGTCTGGGACCTCGACCGCGAGAAGCACGCCCGCGAGTGGGAGCAGCCCGCGGCCGAGCTCGGCACCCGGCTCGCCGAGGCCCTGGAGTCGCTGGACTCCGAGCCGCTCAACGCCGCCGAGCGGCGGTCCCGGGACGGTCTGCGCGGCAGGCAGATCACCGTCCGCTGAGTCACGGTTCGGCCGCGATCACCCCCACATTGCTCCGATCGAGTGACGAGGGGGGTGCGCGGCAACCGATCATGGTGGACGGACGTGTCCTCCACGGCGAGTCCCGGCGTGGAGGGAGTGGAGCGTGACCGCGCACCTGCCTGCTGCACCCGCCTCCGCCGCGGAGGCGGCACGCAGCTGGCCCGGGCGCGTGCATCAGGGGGACATGGCGGCGACGGAAGACGACTTCGCGGAGTTCGTCCGGGTAGCTCTACCTGGGCTGATGCGTTATGGCCACGCGCTGACCGGCAACCCGCACGACGCGGCCGACCTGGTCCAGACGGTGCTGGAGAAGGTCGGCGCGCGGTGGGCGAAGGTGAGCCAGAACTGCGACGACCCGCGCGCCTACGTGCGCAAGGCGATGGCCAACACCCACGTCAGCCGCTGGCGCCGCACCCGGCGCGAGACGCTGATCGCGGAGTTCCCGGACGTCCCCGCCCAGCCGAGGCACGACCGGCTGGAGGACGAGCCGGTGTGGCAGGCGTTGCAGACGCTGCCGCCGAGGCAACGCGCGGTGGTCGTGCTGCGTTTCTACGAAGGGCTTTCCGAGGCCGAGATCGCCGACACGCTCGGGGTGAGCTGTGGAACGGTGAAGAGCCAGAACAGCAAGGCGATGGCCACGTTGCGCAAGCGCCTCGGACCGCTGGTTGAGGGAGGTGACGTGTGATGGGCCTCGAGGACGAACTGCGGCGGGTGCTGCGGGACGACAAGCTCGACATCCCGGTTCGGACCGGGGCCGAGTGGTCGCTGGTGGCCGGTGCGCGTCGCCGCAGGAAGCGCAACACCGCGGTGGCCGCGGTCGGCGGAGCGCTGGCCGCGACGGTGCTGGTGGGCGGTGGCGTCGCGGCGATGAGCTACGAGAAGCGGCCGGTGCCGCCCGCGGTGCCGCCGGTGGTCACCAGCACGACCAGCCCGAGCGGGTCGAGCGGCCAGTCGACGGCGCCGCAGGTCGATCCGCACCACCCGTGGTCGCCGCCGGAGAGCACGCACGTGACGCCCGGACCGCAGACCAGCGAGCGGCCGTCGATCCTGCGCGACACGACCTCCCCGACCACCACCTCCGAGCCGCCGTCGACCTCGGAGCCGGAGGACCCGCCGACGACTTCGCGGCCGTCGTCGGAGTCCGGGGAGAACCCGTCGCAGGACGAGTCCGGCCCGGGAGGCTGAGCGCGGGCTCAGTCCCGGACCGGCGGCCGGCGCGCGGACGGACCGCGCCCGGCGGGGTCAGAGCGCGCCGCCGGCGGCCGACGGCGCACCGGAGTCCGCGCCCTCGTCGCCCACGGTCTCGCGCGCCAGGAAGGTCTCGACGTCGAACAGGTTGCCGTTCGAGCGGTCCACCACGTTGAGCAGCGTCGACATCTGGGAGACCTCTTCGACCTGCTCCTTGAGGAACCACTGCATGAACTGCTCGCCGAGGTAGTCGCCCTCGTCGCGGGCGGTCTTGGCCAGGTTCACGATCTCCTGGGTGACCTCGCGCTCCTGCTCCAGGGCCAGCGCCACGAGCTCGCGGGTCTCGGAGAAGTCGTTGCGGACGTCGGGCACGCCCGGGATGTTCGGCTTGATGTTGTTGTCCATGAGGTACTGGACGATCATCATCGCGTGGTTGCGCTCTTCCAGCGCCTGCTTGTAGAAGTGCGACGCCAGCCGGGGCAGGTCCTCGTTGTCGAACCACACCGCGACCGCGATGTACTGCTGCGAGGCGGTGAACTCGTTGTGCACCTGCTCCTGCAGCAACTGGTGGAACTTCGATTCCTTGCGCTCAATCTTCTTCGCGGTGATAGCCATGGGGCCAATGTACTCTGGAATCAGTCAAGTCGCATTTAACAGGGTCGCCTACAATTGTTTCGGCTTGCCTTAGATAGGTATTGTTCACCTAATTTCGGTTAGGCAAACCTCATGTTGACGACCGAGATTTTCCGTGCCTGAGGTGTTAGACCTTGCCAAGTGGAGACGCTGGCCAGAAGGGTTGAACGTCGGCGGCGCGTGCCACGACCGCCTTGCCGCATTGTGCTCTGCTCGGCTCACCCGCGGCCGAGCAGAGCACCTCCGCAGACCTTACCCGGGAAAGTGCTCCTCGGCCGACGGTATTGTTCCGGACAGGCGGTGGCTGCCGTCGTAGTAATCCTTGCCGCTGTCTTCGGCGTAGTTCTGCTCGTGGTACTGCTGCGCGCCGAAGCCGCCGCGGGCTAGCTGGCTCTCCGGATTGCGGACATCGGAGATGGTCTCGGCGGTTTCGCGAGCGGCGGAGTTGTTGATGCCGTCGCTTTTCGGCCACAGCGTCGCCTTGTCCACGAGGTTCTGGGTGCTCTGCTGGGCGGCCCGGCCCAGCCCGTCGGCGTCGGCCATCAGCCCGGCGCCGCGACCGCCGAGTTGCTCGGCACCCTTGCCGAAGTTCGCGGCCGCGTCGGCGCCCCGCGCACCGGCGCTGCCAAGAGCGTCGCCGCCCCTGCCGACGGCGCCGGCAGCCGAACCGAGCGCGTCGGAAGCCTTCGTCGCGGTTTGCCCGGCCGCGGTCGCGGCACCGCCGAGTCCGGGCGAGGTCGGGAACGCCTTCGCACCGCCGGTGGTGAGCTTGGCGCCGACCTTCGCGCTCGCCTCGGCCATGTCGTCGAGCGCCTTCGCCAGGTGCGTACCCGCCTTGCCGAGCTTGCCGAGCAGCTGGCTGATCTTGGTCGCGATCTTGGCGAGCGTCATGCCGACGCGGCCGGCCGCGTAGCCGAGATAGCCGGCCACCGTCGCGCCGAAGCTGACGACGGAACCGGCGAGGGCCGCGAGGGCACCCTTGATGAGCTCGGCGACGACCGCGGCGATGATGTCGCGGATGAGCCCGCGGCAGGTCGCCACCATCGTGCCGGCGGTCGCGATCGCGCCGGAGGCCGTTCCCGCGCTGACCGACATCGCCTCGACGCCTTCGGCGAGTTCCTTCGAGCGTTGCAGGTAGGTGTTGCACGCCGGGCCGGACCACTCGGCGGTGTGGGCCTGGACCTGCCCCGGGATCTCCCCGGCCAGCTTCTCCAGGTCGGCCTTGACCTCCTGCCAGGTGTCGGCGCCTTCCTTGATGGCGTTCGGATCTCCCGCGACGAAATCCAGGGCCTCGCGAAGCGGGTACAGGTGCTCCATGAGCCAGCCCACCCCGGCCGCGAGCGCCGAGCCGATCGGGTCGATCGCGGTGATCATCGCGTCGAGCGCGAGCACACCCCCACTGGCCGCGAACTCGCCCCAGTCCTCGTTGGAGAACGCGGTCCAGGTGGCCCGCGCCGAATCGACGATGCCCGCACCCGCGGTGTGCGCGCCCGATTCGACGGCCTTGCCGTCGACGTCCACGAGCATGTCGGTCACGGCCGCACCTGCCCGAGGCAGTCGGCGTTGTTGCCGTCGGTGTCCTGGTAGTCCTTGGCGGCTTCGGCCACTCGGCCGCCGAGATCGCGGGTCAGCTCGGAGAACTTCTGGATCTCGGCCGCCGCCTGCTGCGAGGTCTGGCGAGCCTGGCCGGCGAAGGCCTGGCCCACCAGGCCGAAGCTGTCCACGCCGAACGACACGCCGTTGCCCTTCGTGCCGGCAGCGGCGATGTCATCGGCGAGACCGTTGAGCCACTGCGAGTGGGTGGTCAATCGGCCGGGTCTGACGTTGAACACGGAACTCTCCCCAGGGTCAGCGCAGGTAGGTCTGCGGTGGTTCGTCGTCGAAGTCCGGGTCGTCGTTCCGACTCGCGGCGGGTTCCTCCGGTTCCACCGGCAGCTGGGTTCGGAGGAACTCCATCGCAGACTCGCCGGCGAACGGCTCCACGGTCTGCGCCACCCTGTGCGCCACCTTCGCCTGTGCTTCACCCGCCAGCCGCAGGATCGTCGCGCGCAGCTCCTCCGGCCCCCGTTGCAGCGCGCGCTGGTCGATCTCCAGGTCCTTGAGAGCACCGTTGGAGCTCACGGTCACCGCGATTCCGCCGTCGCCGGCGGTTTCGGTCAGGGAGCCGAGCTGCTCCCGGATCTGTTCGGACTGCCGCACCATCTCATCGGCGCGGTCCTGGAGGGAGGACAGAAAATCCTGGGCCGATTGGTCGTTCAAAGCGTCTACCTCCGGTTCTCAGGTGGTGTGCTGGAGTTGTTGGATGCGTCCGGCGACCAGCCGGCCGCGCACGCCGAAGGCCACGGCCACCAGCGGTAGCGCGGTCAGCGCGGCGAGCCCGGTCGGCGGTTGCCCGCTGAGCAAGCCCGCGGCCACCCCCAGGGCTCCCACGACGAGCAGCAGGTTTGCCCGGAACTGGCGGCCCCCGAGCGCGATCGGGGGTTGGCGATCCGGGTATCCGCCGCGTCGGCGGCTGACGGCCAGTGCTGCCCCCACGGCCAGGAACGCGTGGCCCGCGATGATGACCGCCACCGGCACCCAGGTCAGGGCGTCCAGGTGTCCGTGGCCGAGACCGCCCGCGATGACCAGCCACCACCCCGCGGCGAGCACGGCGGGCGGCCATGTCTGCAACCTCGACCGGCGCCGGCGTTCCCGGTGCTCGGCGGGACGCAGCGGCGGGATGCCCGGGATGCGGAAGCCGACGAGCGCGAGACCGAGGAGCGGGATGAACAGCGCCCAGCCGAGCGCCGAGTGCGGCGCCGGTTCGTCGACGACGACGTTGGAGCCGCGGTTGTCCAGCTCGCGGCGCACGACGGGAGCCGGGGTGGTGTAGTTCCGGGGAGTCAGGTCGGAGAACTTGAACGAGCGCTCTTCCGCGTCGCCATCGGCCCAGGTGATGGTGGCGTCGCAGTCCCACCACCAGCCGAGGCCCGACATGCTGACCGGTCCGGCGAGTTCGCACCGGTTCGCCAGCGCCGTTCCGCGCTCGGTCGGCGTGCCGTCGGTGGTCATGATGCCGGTCGCGCCCATGACCGTGTGGAACACGGCGAGCACCAGAAACCGGACCAGGACCTGCGAGACGATGTAGCCCACACGCCACGCCCGGTCGCTGGGCGTCGTCGTCGGCTCGTCCCGCCGCACGGGCTGACGGCTGGCATGGCCGGGCAGCATTTCGTCGGAAGGCCCCACGTTCCCGTCCCGTTCTGCGGTGTCATCGGCAGCGCGGAACCTACCAACGCTGGTGCCGGGTCTCGGGCGGTATGGAGATTTTCGCGGTCTACAGCGCCTCGCGGATGATCGGGCAGGACATGCAGCGGGGGCCGCCGCGGCCGGAGCCGAGCTCGGAACCGCTGATGCGCAGCACCTCGATCCCGGCCTCCTCCAGGCGGGCGTTGGTCTCGGCGTTGCGCTCGTAGGCGACGACGACGCCGGGGGCGACGGCGAGGGTGTTGTTGCCGTCCTCCCACTGCTCCCGCTCGGCTGTCACCGGGTCGAGCCCGGTGTCGATGACGCGCAGGTGGTCGATCTCCATCGCCTCGGCCGCCGCGGTGAGGAACGGCTGCGGCCCGGACACGTCGACCCCGCCGTCTCGTGGACGCAGCGAGAACGCGGTCAGTGAGTCCTGGACCGCCGGGTACATGACGACGGCGTCGCGGTCGACCATCGTGCACACGGTGTCCAGGTGCATCGACGCCCGCTGCTGCGTGATCGGCACGGCGAGCACGGTGTGTGCGAGGTCGTCGGCGAACACCGACCGCGCGAACGACTCCGCCCCGGCGGGCGTGGTCCGCTCGCCGACGCCGATGGCGACCACGCCCGGGGAGAGCAGCAGGACGTCGCCGCCCTCGACCGGTGCCGAGTGCGCGCCGTAGGCGCGGGCGCAGTGCGAGAACCGCGGGTGGTAGGCGTAGACGAGGTCGGTCAGCGCCGACTCGCGCCGCCGCGCGGGCATCGCCAGCGCCGCGATGGCCACGCGGTCGCCCACCCACGCCGACGAGTCGCGGGTGAACAGCAGGTTCGGCAGCGGCTCGATGGCGAAGTCGTGCGGGTGGTGCATGCGGCGCACCAGCGACTGGCCCTCCGACCCGGGCAGCTCCTCGAAGGTCATCCCGGCGATGAGCACCTCGGCCAGCGCCGGGGCGTCCGCGCTGGACAGGTGCGAGCGCAGGGTGTCGGCGATGTCGGTGCCGACCTTGAGCTCGTCGACGCCGGAGTGCACCGCCGCGGCGCGGGCGCGGGTGTCGGTCAGCGTCTCGGCGAGCAGCTCGTGCAGCAGCAGCACCTCCACGCCCCGGCTCCGCAGCGTCCCGGCGAAGGCGTCGTGCTCCTCCTGGGCGCGGTCCACCCACGGGATCGCGTCGAACAGGAGCTGATCGTTGTTGCGCGGCGTGAGCCGCTTGAGCTCGTTGCCCGGACGGTGCAGGAGCACCGTGTGCAAGGGGCCGACCTCGCTCTGCACGTGTGGTTCGCTCACGGCCCGCAGCCTAGCCCCGGCGATCGGAAACGCCAGTCTTCGCAGGGGAATTCGATCGAACGTTAAGCGTGAAAGCGGCTTGAGTGGCTATTCGTTGCGTGCGGCTTTCGGTCGGATCAGGGCAGCCAGCCCACCCGCCCGCGCAGCGCGGCGTAGCCGACGAACGCCACGACGTCGATCAGCGCGTGGCCGGCGACCAGCGGCCAGATCCGGCCGGTGCGCTGCCACGTCCTGCCGTAGACCAGGCCCATCACCACGTTGCCGACGAACCCGCCGAAGCCCTGGTACAGGTGGTAGGCCCCGCGCAGGACCGACGAGGCCCAGAGCGCCCGGTTCTCGCTCCAGCCGAGCTGGCGCAGCCGGGTCAGCAGGTAGGCGATCATCAGGACCTCTTCGGCGAAGGAGTTGCCGAAGGCGGCCAGCACGAGGACCGGTAACCGCCACCACGCGTCGTCCAAAGTGGACGGCTGCACGGTGAGGCTCAGCCCGAGCGCGTGCGCGATGAGGTACAGGCCCAGGCCCGGCACGCCGATCAGGGCGGCCAGGCCGACGCCGCCGAGCGCGTCGCGCAGCGGGCGGGAGCGGTCGAGACCGACGCTGCGCAGCGCGATCCCGCCCCGCCACAGCAGGTAGACGCCGAGCGAGCCCCACGCGCACAGGCGCAGGACGCCGGCGAGCTGCTGTGCCATGTCCAGCAGGCCGAGCTCCGCGCGGGGCACGTTGATCGCGACGGCCTGGTCGGCGAGCGGCTCCGGGCGCATCAGCGCGTCCAGCAGCGAAAGCAGGCTCTGCAGCGCGGAGAGGCCGAGCGTCACGGCGAAGACGATGAGGAGCTCGATGACGAGTGCCCTGCGCTCGGCCGGGTCGGTGATCACTTCCGGGGTGCCGGGACGACCCGGGGCCAACCACGCGCGCAGAGTGCCACTCACCTCGCGGACCCTACCCGGGACTCCGGCGGCGGCCGACGCCCAGCGGCGCGGGGGAGAACTGGCAAAACTGTGGAAGCGGCGGAGGGAACGAGTCCCGCGCGGTTCCCGTCCGATATGCGGCACCCCTGCAACGGCGAGCCGTCGTGAGGAGCGGAATGGACGGGTATCGAGTGTTCCTCTGGGGGTGGGCCGACAGCAGTCTGATCGCGCGGACGCTGGAGGCGTTGCGCCCCTTCGACACCCTGGACGGGCCGGTCGGACCGGCCGAGCTCATCGGCATGCGCGACGGTGTGCTGGTGGAGGTGACCCGGGAAGGCGCGGACGCCACGCGGGTGCGGTTCGTCGACGCGGGCGGCCCGGCCGACGCGTGGACCGCCGCGCACTCGTTCCTCTGGGTGGTCACCCGCAGGCTGCCGGTGGAGGAGGCGCTGCTGCTCGGCGACGACACCGAGCCGCTGCACTACCGGGAGGGCCGCATCCGGGCCGTGCCGACCTCCGGCGAACGGTACTGAGGCGCCGAGCCTGTCCTTGAGCCCACCTTGCGTTGCCAAGCGGCTGCGCCGCTTCAACGATCGAAGGCAGGCGGTCAGCCCTGGCGCTGCTGGGCGAGGAACGGGCAGCCGACGAGACGGCGCAGCTCGATGCCGAGGTGTTCGGCGTTGGTGACCGTCCGGGAGAACGCCAGCCGGACGTCGTGGTCGCCGTCGGCGGACTCCACCCGCAGCCGCAGGCCGTACTTGTCCAGCCCAAGCGGCCGGATGTGCCCGCCGCGCAGGCGCTCCGGCAGGTGGCGGGCGAGCAGGCCGACGACGTCGCGGTGCGACAGCTCCAGGTGCCGCAGCCAGCCGTCCTCCATCAGGCAGAACGGGTCGGGGCTGGCTGCCAGGAAGTCCTCGGGCTGCACCGAGGCGGTGCCTTCGGCGTCGGCGAGCACCATCGACGCCGACTCCAGCCGCAGCACGCTCGCGCCGTGCCCGGCGTCGAGCAGGCGGGAGTCCGGCCGCTGCTCAGCGACCCGGACGACCTCGGCGCGCGCCTGCTCCGGGTCCAGCACGCGCAGCCAGCCGGTGAGCCAGAGCAGGCCGCGCACCGGCTCGCGGAGCCGGACCGGCGTCGGGTCGGCCACCTCCAGCATCGCGGTCAGCTCACCGCGCGGGGCCTGCCAGGCCGACGCGATGAGCGGGTGCTCGTCGGCCAGCAGCACGGTCGCGGCGCCGTCCGGGTGCACGTGGTGCAGGAGCGGTGCTATCCGCGCCGCGTTCTCGCCGGAGGGCATCAGCACCGCTTTGCCGCCGCGTCTGGCGATGGTCCTGGCCCGTTCCGCCGGGCTCGGCAGCGCCGGCCGGCGGGTCGTCTTCTCGCCCACTGCTCACCTCCAACTTAGGCAACCCTAACTTAGATGACCTGCGGGTGGAAGTCGACTTCTCCGCCAGGAGGTGAGAACCGTGTCCGGCGGAGCCGGGACGGCGTGCGGACGCACCACGCGGCTGGTCATCCGGAGGACGCACGGCGAGCCCCGGCCGGACGCCGGGTTCGGCGAGAACCACCCGATCGGAGTGATCTCGGGTGCGGATTCCGGTCAGCGGCCGAGCGCTGGACGACGTTTCCGGGGGAGGCGGGCGGGAGGTTGCGATCCCGCGGCCGAGGAGGAGTGCGTCCCATGCGAACGCGGGCCGATGAGGCCGCCGCTCGGCGGCGCGCGCCGCGTCCGGTGCGACCAGCGGCGCCACCCGTGTGCCGACCCTGCGTGCGGGCCCGCGCCGCAGGCGCGTGACAATGGGATGTCGTGGCCCCCGCCGGCGCTTTGCGGCGTTCCGGTGAACGGTCTTCCACCCGACCGTAGTGCCGAATTGGTCCCTATGGGCGTTCGTTTATCGGGCACCTTTGTTCACTGGCCGGTACGGCATTAGCGTGTCAGCCGTGTCAAGCGCTGTTGAGCTTCGCGCGCCCGGTCCGCGCGGCATCCCGCCCCTGTTCGCCCGACTGGTCGATGACGCAGCACTGTTCCCGCCGGGCAGCGCACCGGTGCCCCAGGCGGTCGCCGACCACCTCGCGGCGCGGAGCGGTCCGTACGCCGGCGTGATGGGCCCGATGCTGTGCCAGGCGTCCCGGCTGGCCGAACTGATCACCGAGCTGGCCAAGGCCAAGCCCGCCGAGCCGGTGGCGTTGTCGCTGGTCTGCGACACCGGTCTCGGCGGGGTGCCCAAGGCGCTGTCGATCATCGAGGGCAGGCAGGAGCTGCTCGCGCTGCGGATGGTGGAGATGCCCGCGCCGTCCGACGTCGACGACGTCTGGCTGGAGCGGGTCTCGGAGTTCGTGCCCGAGGACATCGTCCGTGTGGTCGAGCCCCGCCGCGGCGCCAACGGCTGGCTCGACGGCATCAAGCGGGTCGCCGAGCACGGCTGCTGGCCGAAGCTGCGCTGCGGCGGCCAGACCGCGGAGTCGTTCCCGACGGTCGAGGTCGTCTCCGACTTCCTCGCGGTGGCCAGCACGCTCGGCGTGCCGTTCAAGGTCACCTCGGGAGTGCACAGCGCGGTCCGCCGGACCGACCCGGAAACCGGCTTCAACCACCACGGCTTCCTCAACCTGCTGGTCGCCACCGCGCGCTCGCTGTCGGGCAAGAACGTGCGCGACGCGCTGGCCAGCACCGACGACGCCGCGCTCGCCGACGAGGCGCGCTCGCTGTCCGACGACGCGGCCAGGGCGGTGCGCGACGTCTTCGCCTCCTACGGCTCGGCCTCGCTGACCGATCCGGTCACCGACCTCGAAGGATTGGAACTGCTGTGAGCTGGATCGAGGATCCCGAGTTCGCGCTCGACAAGCCCTTCGGGCCCCAGACGCTGCCTTATGGGGTGCTGGTGACCTCCGCGGGCCCGGTCGTGTCGGTGCGGGTCGGCAGGCACGCGCTTCCGCTGCGGCGGATCGCGGGCTCGCTCGGCCCCCGGCTGCCGGAGCTGGTCGACCGCGACTCGCTGGATCCTCTGCTCGCCGCGGGCCGGGAGAGCTGGAGCGAGCTGCGCGAGCGGCTGACCGAGATCGTCACCGCCGAGAGCGCTCCGCCCGGCGCGGAGCTGCTGCGAACCGACTGGCACACGCTCGTGCTGCCGTTCCGGGTCGCCGACTACGTCGACTTCTACTCCTCCCGGCACCACGCCGAGAACGTCGGGCACATCTTCCGGCGGGGCTCGGCGCCGCTGCTGGAGAACTGGACGCATCTGCCGGTCGCCTACCACGGCCGCGCCGGGACGGTGTACGTCTCGGGGACCGACGTGCACCGCCCCTGCGGTCAGCGCAAGGCCCCGGGCGACCTGCAGCCCGCGTTCGGCCCGACGCGGCGGCTGGACTTCGAGGCCGAGGTGGGTTTCGTCTGCGGCGGTGAACCGTCCGGCCGGGTGGCGACCTCCGACATCGAGGAGCACGTGTTCGGCGTCGGGCTGGTCAACGACTGGTCGGCGCGCGACATCCAGGCGTGGGAATACCAGCCGCTGGGGCCGTTCCTGTCGAAGTCCTTCGCCACCTCGCTGGCGGGCTGGATCACGCCGCTGGAGGCGTTCGCGCACGCCCGCGTGCCCACGCCGGTGCCCGAGCACGGGCTGCAGCCCTACCTGGTGGAGTCCGAGCCGTGGGGGCTGGACCTGGGCCTGGAGATCCGGTGCAACGACACCGTGCTCTCCCGGCCGAGGTTCGCCGACATGGCGTGGTCGCCGGCGCAGCAGCTCGCGCACATGACCGTCAACGGCGCGCCCGTGCGGCCGGGCGATTTGTTCGCGTCGGGCACCGTCTCCGGGCCTGAGCGAGGGCAGCGCGGCTGCCTTCTGGAGCTGACCTGGGGCGGGGCCGAGCCGGTCAGCCTCGAAGACGGCGAGCAGCGGACCTTCCTGCAGGACGGCGACCGGGTGACACTCGGTGGAACGGCCCCCGGCCCGGACGGCTCGGTGGTCGGACTCGGCGAGGTGACCGGAACCGTCCTCGCCGCGGCCCGGAGGTGAGTCGATGGCCTTCACACCAGAGCCGACCCGTTCGCCGGTGACCCGCGCGCCCGGAGACGCCCCGGCCAAGGAGAGCTCGCTGACGCTGGAGCGCGGGCTCAACCTGCTCCAGGCGGTCGCCGACGCGGAGAGCGAGGCGCCCACCATCAGCGACCTGGCCGCGGCCATCGGCGTCAGCCGCGCCGCGGTGTACCGGCTGCTCGGACCGCTGCAGAACCGCGGTCTGGTGCGCAGGGAGGGTTCGAAGGTGCGGCTCGGGCTCGGGGTGCTGTGGCTGGCCGGGCGGGTGCTTCCGCAGCTGCGCGTCGCGTCGCTGCCCGCGCTGCGCGGACTGGCCGAGCAGGTCGGCGCGACGGTGCACCTGACGGTCGCCGACGGCAGCGAGGCGCAGGCGGTCGCGGTGGTCGAGCCGTCGTGGACGAACTACCACGTGTCCTACCGGGTCGGCACCAGGCATCCGGTGCACCGGGGAGCGGCCGGCCGCGCGGTGGACCTGCCCGCGGGCGGCCCGCGCTGGGTCAGCAGCACCGGCGAGCTCCAGTCCGGTGCCTTCGGCGTGGCCGCGCCGGTGCGCGGCGTGCCGGGTCTGCGGGCGAGCGTGGGCATCGTGGCGCTCGTGCCGGTGTCACCGGAGGAGATCGGCCCGATGGTGCTGGAGACCGCCGAGGCCGTGGCCGCGGCGCTGCGGTGAGGGACCGCCGCGGAGCGCGAGACGTGGTCCGCGGCGGTCGGCTCGTCCTACTCGCCCACCAGCTCGTGCATGGCGGCGGCGTCGCAGGTCTCCAGGGCCGCGTAGTACCTGACCACCCAGTCGCGGTCGCGAACGGGGACGCTGGCGATGAGGCCTTCGGTGCCCGGGATGCCTTCGAGCAGCCAACGGGCAGCGGCGGCCGAGCCTTCGGAGAACGGCCGTCCCGGACAGCGGTAGTTGTCACTGGCCAGCCATTGGGCCAGCGCCCGCCGCTCGTCCGCGGGGTCGGCGAGGGCTCCTGTCGGCGTCGGTTCGTGCAACGTCGTGCCCTCCGCGCCGCCGTAGGTGATCTGCGTCGGTGAGCCGGGAACACCCCGGATCTTGTCGAGCATCGGTCGTGCGAGGCCCGCCAGTTCCGGGTAGAGGTGTTCCTGGTGCCGAGGCCCGCAAACGGTGGCGCCGTTGGTGACGCACACCTTTTCCTCGGCCACCGCCTCGGTGGTCCAGTGCACGGGCAGCGCCATGAGCGACGTCGCCGCCGCCACCGCGAGCGCGGCGGGCACCAGCGCCAGGATCCTGCGCCGCAGCGAGGCGACCGCCAGGAACGTCAGCGCCAGCCCGGAGAACCACGCGGTGTGCAGCGCGTTGGTCGATGCCGCATAGCCGACGTCGCCCAGGAACGACTTCCCCGGAACGGGCGCCAGCCACTTGAACCCGCCTGACGCCATGGACTGCGACCACAGCATCGCGAGTCCGGCCGCGATGCCGGTGATCGGCGCCATCAACCGCCACGACGCGAAGTGGCCGACAGCCATCCCGAACGCGGCCGACGCCCCGAGCGCGGGCGCGCAGACCAGCAGGGTCCAGATCCAGCCGATGCCGGCGTAAGTGGCGATCGGCAGCACCAGGGCGCCGCCGGTGAGCCAACCTCCCAGCAGCCCCAGGGAGGCGCCCGCGGTCAACGCCAGCCACGAGGCGGCGAACGGCTGCCAGCGCGGGCGGGGCGCCGTCGCCAGCAGGTCCGCGGTCTGCCGCCGGCGCTGCCTGCCCGCCGCCCAGGTGCCGGCCATCGCGACCAGAGGGCACGAGAGCAGGAGGGACTCGCGGACGCCCATCGCCAGGCCGTTCCAGTTGCCCGCCCAGTCCGGGTTGACCAACAGCACACCCGCGGTGGCGGCCAGGACGACCAGCGCGAGCGGGCCGCCGGGGCCCCGGACGAGCTCCGCGCGGATGATCCGGCCGGTCATGCGGCCTCTTCCCGGGCCGAGGACAGCACTGCCCGGTACCCGGCTTCGAGATCGCCGCCCGCGGCGAGTTCGGCCGGGGTGCCTTCGAAGACCGGCCGACCCGCGTCGAGCACCCACATCCGGTCGCACGCCTTCGCCACGTCCTCCACGAGGTGGCTGCTCACGATCACGCACGACTGCTGACCGAGCTCGGCCAGCAGTTGCCGGAACTCCATCCGCTGCTCGGGGTCGAGACCGGTGGTCGGCTCGTCGAGCAGCAGCACGGGCGGTTCGCCGACGATGGCCTGCGCGATGCCGACGCGGCGCCGCATGCCGCCGGAGAGCCGCCGGATCTTCTCGTCGGCGCGGTCGGCGAGTCCGACGCGCTCCAGCGCTCGCTGCACGGCGTCGGGCAGTCCGGCGGCGGGAACCTCCTTCAGCCACGCGAAGTGCTCGACGAACTCGCGTGCGGTGAACCTCGGGTAATAGCCGAGTTCCTGGGGCAGGTAGCCGAGCCGGCGCCGGATCTCACGCGGGTCGGAAGCGGCGTCGAGCCGGCGCCCCAGGACCTCGGCCGAGCCGCTGGTGGGCGTGATCAGCGTGGCCAGGACGCGGACCAGCGTCGACTTGCCCGCGCCGTTGGGGCCGAGCAGTCCGTTGACGCCGACGTCGAAGCGGGCGGTGACACCGGCGAGCGCGTGGCGCGCTCGGTACTTGACGGTCAAGTTCTCGAGTTGGATCAAGGCTTTCAACTCCTGGAGTCGTGGAACGTGGTGCGGTGCAGGAAGAGCACGAACGCCGACACCGCGATGAGCGCCGACCAGAGCAGCGGCAGCGGCCGGTCGAGCACGACCGGAACCCGGTCGGCCAGCAGCGGTCCGCCCGCGACCACCAGCCAGCCCACGGCGATCGCCGCGGCGGCCGCTTCGATCCGCAGCAGCGAGCCGAGCGCCAGCGTCACCGCGGTGAGGGCCAGGCACGGCAGCAGCCACGCGGTGGCCGTCACCCGGCCGGTGACGGCACCGACCAGGACGGTGGCCGGAACCGTGGTCAGCAGGACCGAGAGCGTTCGCCACAGGACGAGCTGCATGCCGCCGGACGCGGTGCTCGCGGTGACCTCGTAGGCGGGGTCGCCGAGCCTGCCGAAGCACAGTGCGACACCGAGCACGGGCAGGACGGGCGCCACGAGCAGCAGGGCCGAACCGTGCTCGGACCACCACGGGCCGACCCCGCCGCCCGGACCACCGAGCAGGTCGGCCGCGACCGCGCCCGCCAACGTGGCGAGCACGGTGAACAGCCACGTGCCCCGCACCGCGGGCGCGGAGTTGAGCAGGACCCGCAGCCGGCGCCAGCGGGTCGGGCGGGGCGGCTGCGGGGGAAGCGCGGTCAGGCCGGCGCGCACCTGTCGCACCAGCGGATCGTCGAGAGCGGACTCGTTGGCCAGCCGCCGGCAGCTCGGGCAGTCGAGCAGGTGCTCCTCGATCGCGTCGGCGTCGGTGAGCGCGCCCTCGGCGTAGGCACGCAGGGTCGACGCGGGGAAGTGCTGGTGCGTCATGCGAGTGCCTCCCTGAGGATGTGGCGGGCTTTGCGGGCGCGGGTCTTGACCGTGCCTTCCGGGATGCCGAGCAGCGTCGCGGTCTCCCGGACCGTCATGCCGTCGAGGACGGTCGCCTTCAGGACGGCGTGCAGTTCGGGAGGCAGCCGGTGGACCGCGTCGGCCAGCTCCGGGCTGAGCGTCGAACTCATGTACTCCGCTTCGGCCGACGCCGTGGTGACCGCCGCCTCGTGGGGTTCACCGGTGGTCCGGACCCGCGCCTGGCGGCGGCGGTGCGCGTCGACCAACCTGCTGGACGCGACGGTCCACAGCCACGCCGCGGCGTTCTTGCGGGGGTCGAAGCCGCCCGCCGAGCGCCACACGGTCAGGAAGCACTCCTGGAGCACCTCCGCTGCCAGCTCCGGGTCGTCGCAGCGGCGGCGCAACCGCGCCGCGATCCAGCCCGCGTTGCGCTGGTAGAGCTGGTCGAAGGCGGAGCGGTTGCCGCGCGCCACTTTCCGGAGCAACCGCTCGTCGCTCAGTTCTCGATCGCGCACGACACTCCTGACGCACGGGAGCCCGAAACGGTTTTCCGGATCGCCTACCCGCTGTCGAGGACGGTGACCGGGCCGGTGCGCGCGAGGGCCAGGCGGATGTCGGCGAGCAGGGTGCGCATGAGTGTTCCCATCGAGCGGTCCGGCGCCTCTCGCCGGGATCTGCCAGGGAATACGCACACCGCGCCGCGGCGGTTTCCGCCCGGGTGCCGCGACGGACTTCCCGCCGGGACCTTCCGCCGCGCGCGGTTGCTTGGTACAACATCCGGGGCCGATGCGCGCCGCTCCCGCGTGCGCAGGACTTTGGTCCCGGTGTCTCCGGGACTCCCGGCTCGGGTGGCAGGACCCCTGACCCTGCGAATCCACGGGCGCGAACCGGCAGTGTGTATGGCGTGGACCTGCTCGACATCGCACGCTGGCAGTTCGGCATCACGACCGTCTACCACTTCCTGATGGTGCCGCTGACCATCGGGCTTTCCATCCTGGTCGCCGGGATGCAGACGGCGTGGTACCGCACCGGCGACCGCCGGTACCTCAAGATGACCAAGTTCTGGGGCAAGTTGATGCTGATCAACTTCGCGATGGGCGTGGTCACCGGCATCGTCCAGGAGTTCCAGTTCGGCATGTCCTGGAGCGCCTACTCGCGGTTCGTCGGCGACGTCTTCGGCGCGCCGCTGGCGATGGAGGGCATCGTCGCCTTCTTCGTCGAGTCCACCTTCCTGGGGCTGTGGATCTTCGGCTGGGACCGGCTGTCCAAGGGCGTGCACCTGGCGTGCGCGTGGGCGTTCTCGCTGGCCACAGTCGCCTCGGCGTACTTCATCCTGGCCGCGAACTCGTGGATGCAGCACCCGGTCGGAATCGTGTTCACCGACGGCAGGCCGCGGCTGGACTCGATCTGGGCGGTGCTGGGCAACAACACCGTGCTGGCGGCGTTCCCGCACACCGTGTTCGGCTGCTTCGCGGTCGCAGGCGCCTTCCTGGTCGGCATCTCGGCGTGGCAGATCTGGAAGCACCACCGCGACACCGTCGGCAAGAACCCCGACCTGGCCGGCCGCACGGACGAGCAGAACGAGGACCGCAAGGTCTGGCACGGCTCGCTGCGGCTCGGCGCGTGGGTCGGCGTCATCGCCTTCGCCGGGCTGGCGATCTCCGGCGACCTGCAGGCCAAGCTGATGTTCGAGCAGCAGCCGATGAAGATGGCCTCGGCCGAGGCGCTGTGCCACACCGAGCAGCCCGCCGGCTTCTCGATCTTCGCGGTCGGCGACGTCGGCCGGTCCAACTGCGAGGACGTCAAGAGCCTCACGGTGCCCTACCTGCTGTCGTACCTGGCCAACGGCGACATCCACAGCGAGGTCAAGGGCGTGCAGCAGCTCATCGGCGAGTACCAGGCCGCCTACGGCTCGCACTACCCGGACGACCCGCGGCTCGGCCCCTACGCGGGCAAGCCCATCGACTACGTGCCGAACCTGCCGGTCACCTACTGGGGATTCCGGTTCATGATCGGCTTCGGAGCGGTCGCCGCGGCGGGCGCGGTCGTGGTGCTGTGGCTGACCCGCAAGGGCCGCTACCCGAAGTGGCGCTGGTGGACGCCGCTGGCGGTGCTCAGCATCGCCACCCCGTACCTCGGCAACAGCTTCGGCTGGATCTTCACCGAGATGGGCAGGCAGCCCTTCGTGGTGGCGCCCAACCCGAATCCGTCCGGTGTGGACGGCGTGTTCATGTACACCGCGACGGCGGTGTCCTCTGGCGTGACACCGGGCGAGATGCTGACCTCGCTGATCGGCCTGACCTCGATCTACGGCGTGCTCGCGGTCATCGAGGTCTTCCTGATCGTGCGCTACGTGCGCGGTGGCATCGCGGGTGTGCTGCCACCAGAACCGCCGGAAGGGAAGAAGGAGTCCGATGAAGCCCTGTCGTTCGCGTACTGAGGGGAGCGACTGATGGATCTGCCCACCTTCTGGTTCTGCGTGATCGCTCTGCTGTGGCTGGGCTACCTGTTCCTGGAGGGCTTCGACTTCGGCGTCGGCATGCTGCTGCCGTTCCTCGGCCGCGAGGAGGCCGAGCGACGGGTCATGATCAACACCATCGGCCCGGTGTGGGACGGCAACGAGGTGTGGCTGATCGTCGCGGCGGGTGCGACGTTCGCGGCCTTCCCCGGCTGGTACGCCTCGCTGCTGAGCACCGCCTACCTGCCGTTCCTGGTGCTGCTGCTGGCGCTGATCGGGCGCGGGGTGGCCTTCGAGTACCGCGGCAAGGTGGACAGCGACCGCTGGCGGCGCGGCTGGGACACCGTGATCGTGCTGGCGTCGTGGATCTCGCCGCTGGTCGTCGGACTGGTGCTCTCGGCCAACGTCTTCGGCCTGCCGCTGGACGCCAACGGCGACCGGGTGGGCAGCCTGCTCGGGATCTTCTCGCTGCCGAGCGTGGTCGGCGCGCTGGCGGTGTGCGGGTTCGCGCTCGTGCACGGCGCGTTCTTCGTGACGCTGAAGACCGAGGGCGAACTGCGGGTGCGGGCGCGCAAGTTCGCGCTGCGGCTCGGCGTCCCACTGCTGCTGCCGGTCACCGCGCTGGTGCTGATCGCGCAGTTCACCCAGGGCACCGCGTGGACGTGGGTGCCGCTGGTCCTCGCGGTGCTGGCCGCGGTGGCCGGCTTCCTGCGCCTGCGCGGCTGGCGCGACGGGCAGGCGTTCGCGTTGCAGGGCGTCGCGCTGGCCGCCGTCGTCGTCGGCCTGTTCGGCACGTTGTGGCCGAACGTGCTGCCGTCCAACCTGGACCCGGCGTGGTCGCTGTCGGTCGCCGGAACCGCGTCGAGCCCCTACACGCTGACGGTCATCACGTGGGTCGCGGCGTTCGGCACCCCGGCGGTGCTGGTCTACCAGGGCTGGACTTACTGGGTGTTCCGCAAGCGGATCGGCACCAAGCACATCCCGAAGGTGCACGCGCCCTCATGAGCCCGCTCGGAGCGCTGCCGAAGCTGTCCCGGTCCGCGCGCCGCGCGCTGGTCGTGGCGGGCGCGCTCGCGCTGGGCAACGCGGTCGCGCTGATCGTGCAGGCGTGGGCGCTGGCGACCGCGCTGGCGGCGGTGGTGACCACCGGGACCACCGCGATCGGCGACGAGCTGGTGGTGCTCGCCGGTGCGGTCGTCGCGCGGGCCGCGTTCGGCTGGGCGACCGAGGCGGTCTCGGCGCGGGCGGCGGCCGGGGCGAAGGAGGAGCTGCGGGCGGTCCTGCTCGACTCCGCGCTGCGGCGCGGACCGGAGTGGATCCGGCGGCGCGGCGCCGCCGAGCTGACCGCGCTGGCGACCAAGGGCCTGGACGCGCTGGACGCCTACTTCACCAAGTACCTGCCTGCGCTGGTCACGGCCGGTGTGGTCCCGCTGCTGGTGGGCGCGTGGATTCTGTTCTCCGACTGGGTCTCGGCGCTGGCGATCGTGATCACGGTGCCGCTGATCCCGCTGTTCGCGTGGCTGGTCGGCCGCTACACCGAGCGCCGCACCGCCCGCGCGGCCGACGCGGTGCAGCGACTTTCCGGCCAGCTGCTCGAGCTGATCCGCGCGCTCCCGGTGCTCACCGCGTTCGGGCGGGCGCGGGCGCAGGGAGAGGTCGTGCGCAGGGTCGGTGAAACCCACCGCCGCACCACCGGGGCCACGCTGCGCATCGCGTTTCTGTCCGCGCTGGTGCTGGAGCTGTTCTCGTCGCTGTCGGTCGCGCTGGTCGCGGTGGGCATCGGCCTGCGGCTGGTCTCGGGCGATCTCGACCTGGCGACCGGGCTGCTGGTGCTCGTGCTGGCGCCGGAGTGCTACCTGCCGCTGCGCGCCGCGGGCGCGGCGCACCACGCCAGCGAAGACGGCGTCGAGGCGGTCCGGCGGGTCGAGGAGGTCGTGGAGGGCAGCGGTGACACCCGTCCGGCTCGCTCGCCGATCCCGGACGAGTTCACCGTGCGGGTGTCGGGCCTGCGCGTCGCGCGGCGCGACGGGTACGCGCCGGACGGACTTGGATTCACGGCCAGGCCGGGTGAGGTCCTGCGGCTGGAGGGTTTCGACGGCATCGGCCCGAGCGGCAGCGGCAAGTCGACCACCTTCGCCGCACTGCTCGGCTTCGCCTCCCCGGAGAGCGGCAGCATCACGTGCGGTGGCGCCGACATCGCCGATCTGGACCCGCGGCAGTGGCGGCGGCTGCTCGCCTGGGTGCCGCAGCGGCCGGTGTTCACCGGCGGCACGGTCCTCGACGAGCTCGCCCTGGCCGTGGCGGATGCCGATGTCACCGCCGACCGCGCGCTCGCCGGAACCGTGCTCGCCGAGGTCGCCGGTGCGCACCTGGTCGACCGCCGGATCGACGAGCTCTCCACCGGCGAGCGGCAGCGGGTCGCCGTGGCACGCGCGCTGCTGCGGCTGCGCGGCGGCGCGCGGGTGCTGCTCCTCGACGAACCGACAGCGCATCTGGACGCCGCGACGGCCCACCGGGTCGACGCCGCCGTCCGCGCGGCGGCCGACCGCGGCACCACCGTCATCCTCGCCAGCCACCGCCCCCGGGCCGACGCCGAAGAGGCGGCCTCCGCCGAGGTCTCCCGGCAGCACGCGGCGATCGACCTGCCGGAGGCACGCGGCCGGGTCCGCGAGCTGCTCACCCCGCAGACGCTGACCGGCGTGGCGCTGGGGGGTCTGTCGCTGCTGTCCGGGCTCGCGCTGGCCGCGACCTCGGCGTGGCTGATCGCCCGCGCCTCCCAGCAGCCGCCGGTCCTCATGCTCTCGGTCGCCGTGGTCGGCGTGCGCACCTTCGCGCTCTCCCGTGCCGCGCTGCGCTACCTCGAGCGGCTCGTCACCCACGACGCCGCCTTCCGCCTCTCCGGCCGGCTCCGCCGCAGGCTCTGGGACGCGCTGGTGCGCATCGGGCCGGTCCGCAGCGCCGGACTCCGGCGCGGCGACGGCGTCGCGCGGCTGGTGGACGACGTCGACGCCGTCCGCGACCTGGTGCCGCGCGTGCTCGTACCGCCGCTGATCGCGCTCGTCGTCGTCATCGGCGCGGTCGCGATCCAGACCGCCGTGCTCCCCGCCGCCGGGGCGCTGCTCGCGGGCTGCCTGCTCGCGGCGGGCATCGCCGGGCCCGTCGCCGCGGTGCTGGCCGACCGCCGGGCGACCACCGCCGCGGCGCGGGGCCGCCGCCGGGTCGCGGCGCAGGCGCTCGAACTGCTCGACGGCTCGGCGGAACTGCTGGCCTTCGGCGCGGACCGGCAGCGCCGCGCCCGGCTCGCCGACGAGGACGCGCGGGTGCTCGGCGGCGCGTGGCTCGGGGCGCAGGCGGTGGCCGGAGGCCGCCTGGCGCCCGAGCTGGCGCCGCTGCTGGCGCTGGTGCCGCTCGCGGCGGCGGAAGCCGTCGCGCTGCTGGCGCCCGCGGCGCAGCAGTGGCGCTCGCTGCGCGAAGCGCAGGCGCGCGTCGCGCCGCTGCTGGCGGCGGAGGATTCCACCGGAGGGGTCGCCCCGGTGGCGGGCGAGGACATCGAGCTCACCGGTGTCGGCGTGCGCTGGCCGGGTTCGGAGGAGCCCGCGCTGCGCGACGTGGAGCTCCGGGTTCCCGCCGGGACGCACGTCGCCGTCGTCGGTCCGTCCGGCGGCGGGAAGTCGACGTTGCTGGCGCTGCTGCTCGGATTCCTGCGCGCCGAGCGCGGTGAGGTGCGCGTCCCGGCGGCCGTCTCGTGGTGCCCGCAGGACGCGCAACTGGTGTCGACGACCATCCGGGAGAACCTGCGGATCGCGGCGCCCCGCGCGACCGACGACGAACTGGCGGAGGCGCTGCGGATCGCCGGGTTGCCGGGCTGGGGACTCGACCACCTGGTGGAGTCCGGCGGCGCCGCGCTCTCCGGCGGCGAGGCCCAGCGCGTCGCGCTCGCGCGGGCGCTGCTCGCCCGCGACGCGGAGCTGGTGCTCCTCGACGAGCCGACCGCGCACCTGGACGTGCCGACGTCCGAGGCGCTGCTGGAGCGGCTGCACGAAGCTTTCCGCGGGCGGACCGTGGTGCACGTGACGCACCGCTGGGCGGAGACCGACCACGCCGACATCGTGCTGCGGGTCGAAGGCGGCGAGGTCACCGTGCTCCGCGACGCGCCCGCCCGGCCGGACGCCGGGAGGGCGGCGGTAGGAGCGTGAGCGCGCGTAGCGTCCGAGCGCGGGCGGTGTCGCCGGAGCGCGCCACCGCGGCGCGCGGCAGTGGCGCCGGGGTGCGCCGTGCCGCCGAGGCCGCCGGCGGACGCCGTCGTCTCGCCTCGCGTGCCGCCCGTGCCCGGTGCTGCCGACTCCTCGCCTCGGTCCGGAACCGCCGTGCCGGCCGTGCCGGACGCCGCGGCACGGCAGGGACCAGGCGCGATGCCGCCTGTGCGGCGTGCCGCCTCACGTCCGGCGCGATGCGCCGCTTCGCGCCCCAGGCCCGGCACGGTGCCGCCGCCCGTGCGGCGTGCCGCCCCCTCCGGGGCTGTGCGCCGCCTCGCCGCCGATGTACGGCACGACTCCGCCGCCTCCCCGCCGGAGCCGCCCCTGTGACCTTCACCCGATCCCGCTGTCGAATCGATCCAGGCCCTACCAGGAGATATAGCCTCGTGGATGTCATGGACTCGACCCTTGCCAGGCAGATGCTCGCGGCGTCGACGGAGATCACCACGGTCGCGTTGTCTGCCGAGGACCCGGAGACCGTCCTGCCGATGGTCGTCCGCAAGGCCGCCGCGCTCGCCGAAGCGGACCTGTGCCTGGTCATGGTCCGCGGCGACGACGGCAGGCTCACCGTCGAGGCCGCCTACGGCGGTCCGTCCTCGACCGTGCCGCTGGGCGACCCGGTCGGCGCGGTGCTGTCCACCCGCTCGGCGGCCGCCCGCGTCGCCCGCAGCGGCGTGGCCGTCGTCGTCGACGACGTCATCGACGACCCCATCACCGCGCCGTACGTGCCCGCCGCGCTGCGGGTCTACGGCCCGTTCGCGGCGGCCCCGTTCGGCACCCGCGAGCGGCGCCTCGGCGCGCTGGCGGTCTACCGCAGGCGCGGCGCCAGCACGTTCACCAGGGTCGCGGTCGACGTGCTGACCGCGTTCGCCGCGCAGGCGGGCATGGCGCTGGTGCTGGCCGAGGGCTCGACCGCGCGCCAGCGCATCGCCGTCTATCAGGAGCGCGAGCGCATCGCCCGGGACCTGCACGACGTGATCGTGCAGCGGCTGTACGCCGCGGGCGTGCAACTGGAGGTCCTGGAGCGGCGGCTGGACGGCAGGCTGGACACCCCCGACGCCAGGCGGCTGGCCGAGACGATGGACCAGATCGACCAGACGATCGCCGAGGTCCGGGCCACCGTGCGGACGCTGACCTCGGCCGATCCCGGCACCCCGGCGCAGGCGCCCGCCCTCGCCGAGTCGATGCGCTCGGAGGTCCGCATCGCCGGTGAGCTGCTGGGCAGGCCGCCGAAGCTGGACATCGAGGGCGACCTCTCCGACGTGCCGGTCGCGGTCGCCGACCACGCCCGCGCCGCGCTGCGCGAGGCGCTGTCGAACGTGGTCCGCCACTCCGGGGCGCGCAGCGTCCTGGTCCGCGTCCGCCGCACGCCCTACGGCCTGCTGCTCCAGGTCGTCGACGACGGCTGCGGCGTGCCCCGCGACGTCTCCAAGCGCGGGCTGCGCAACCTGGAGGAGCGAGCCACGGCGGCCGGTGGCCGCTGCGTGATCACCTCGTCCCCGGACAGCGGCACCACGGTCACCTGGGAAGTGCCGCTGGGCTGAGCGCCACTGGGGCCTTCTGCCCTGGGAAAGCGCGGCGTGAGCGCGCACGCTGGGATTGAAGAGCGGCTAGGAGCCCTCATGGTGAAGCAGAATCGGCCGGAGAAGCGGGCTCACGGGATGTCTCCCCGGGTGGTGGGCGGGCTCGTCCTCGTGGCCTTGGCGGTGGTGTTCATCCTGGAGAACCGGCACGTCGTCGACATCAGGGTCTTCGTGCCGGTGGTGTCGATGCCGCTGTGGACCGCGCTCGTGGCGGTCATGCTCGTCGGCATCGTCGTCGGCCTGCTGCTCAACCGCCCGAAGCGCTAGGACGTGTTTCAAAGGTGGCTTGTGTAGTGGGGCGCGTGGCGGAACCTTAGCCGCCTTCTCGCTCCGGGATCTCCGACTGACGTATGTCCGATACGTGGCGTCGAAGCTGTCCTCGCGAGAAGACGGCTGAGAACCCGCGGGTGGTCGGGCTGAGTCCCCCGCCGCAAGCGGCTCCGCCGCTTGTAAAACAGAACCTAGGTGTGGCTCTGCCGCCGCGCCACCCACGCGGCGGCCTGCGTGCGGCGCTCCATCCCGAGCTTGGCCAGCACCGCGGTGACGTAGTTCTTGACCGTCTTCTCCGCCAGGAACAGCCGCTCGGCGATCTGCCGGTTGGTCAGGCCCTCGCCGATCAGCTCCAGCACCTTGCGCTCGCGCTCGGTGAGCGCGTCGAGCTCGTCGGGGACCGGGCTGGTGGACTGGCGCAGGCGGTCCAGCACCCGCGCGGTGGTGACCGGGTCGAGCAGCGAACGGCCCGCGGCCACCTCCCGCACGGCGTTGACCAGGTCCTGACCGCGCACCTGCTTGAGCAGGTAGCCCGACGCGCCCGCGTTGATCGCGCCGACCAGCGCCTGCTCGTCGTCGAACGCGGTCAGCACCAGGCAGTAGGGGGCGGGGTCGAGGGCGCGCAGCCTGCGGCACAGCTCCAGGCCGTCGCCGTCGGGAAGCCGCATGTCCACGACCGCGACGTCCGGTTCGACGCTGCGGGCGCGGACCAGCGCCTCGTCGACCCCGCCCGCCTCGGCGACGATCTCGACGTCGTCCTCGGTGTCGAGCAGGTCGCGCAGGCCGCGGCGCACGACCTCGTGATCATCGACAAGCAGTACCCGCACTGGCACGGGCACCACGCTACGGAGCCGCTCGCGCGGTGTCGCGGGCAGGTGCCGAATCTCGCTCACTTCCTGCGCTTCTTGCGCCCCTTGCCCTTCCCGGTGCCGACCGCCTGCTGCGTCTGCTCGGAGACCTTGTGCGCCGTGTGGCGGGCGCGCTGCGCCGTGTGGCGGGCGCGGTAGCCGACCGACGGCTTGCCGCCGGTGTCCACGGCCGAGATCAGCAGGCCGCCGAGCAGCCCGAGGTTCTTGTAGAAGTGGACCTGCTGGCTCTGGCGCTGCTCCGGGTCGGAGATCTCCCAGAACGGGTGCCCGACCAGGGTCGTGGGCACGATGCTGCCCGCGAGCAGCAGCGAGGCCAGGCGCGGGAACTTGCCCATCGCCAGCATCGTTCCCGCGCCGATCTTCACCATCGCGTCGATGCGGACCAGCGTCTCGGGGTCGGTGGGCACCTGCTCGGGCAGCGAGTCGCGGACCTTGCCCGTGGTCTTCTCCACCAGTGGACTCGCGGCCTTGGCGTGGCTGGGCACATCGCGAAGCGCCTGCACGCCGCCGTAGATGAACGTCGTCGCCAGCAGCGGGCGGGCCAAACGGCGGATGAGCATCTGCGGGCCTCCTCAGGTACGTCCGGTGTCGCCGACGGTACTCACTGTCAGAGCGTCTCGCCTGCCTCGCGCATACTTGAGTTGACTTCGCTCAAGTTTGGTTACAGACTTGGGAACAAGAAGACGGCCAGAGCCGTTGGTAGGGATGAGAGCCGGTCGAAGGAGCCGGCAGTGAAACGCAGGAGGAGCGAGATGACTCTGGTTCGCAGGTCGAGCTGGGACCCGTTCGGCAACCTGGTCCGCCAGATGGACCGCGACTTCGACAACATCACCCGCCGGTTCTTCGGCAACCAGGGGGTCGAGGGCTTCGTCCCGGCCACCAACGTCGAGCGCGACGGTTCGGACGTTGTGGTCAAGCTGGAGCTGCCGGGCGTGGACATCGCCCAGGACGTCGAGGTCGAGGTCACCGACGGCCGGCTGTCGATCAGCGGCCACCGCCGCACCGAGAAGACCAGCGGTGAGGACGGCGCGGTGCTGCTGCGCGAGATCCGCACCGGTGCGTTCCGGCGGGAGTTCAACCTGCCGGAGGGCGTGACGGCCGAGCAGGTCGAGGCGAGCTACGACCGCGGTGTGCTCGAGGTGCGGGTGCACGAGGTCAGCAAGCCCGAGCCCGCACCCACCAAGATCCAGATCGCCGACAGGCGCCAGGGTGACGGCAAGGCCGAGCTGAGCTGACGCCGCACCGGATCGACCCGGTGCTCAGAAGTGCTGAGGGCCCGCCGCGCGCGGGCCCTCGCGCCTGTCCGGGTTTCGGTCATCCCCGGGGCTGCGACGGCGGCGTCAGCGGTGTTCGACGTGGGCGAAGACCTCGTCCCACGCCGCCGCGACCTGCCGCGCGCACAGCTCCGCCGCGGCACCGCCCACGCCGGTGCCGAGTCCCGGCATCGCTATCGAACGCACGAACTCGCGCACCGGCACGCCGTTCTCCAGCGCACCGCCCGCCCACAGCCGCAGCACGGCCCGCGCGCACAGGTAGGGGTGCACGGTGTCGGCGGGAAGACTTTCACCGGGCTCCCGCATCGTGGGAGAGCTGAACAGCCAGGGTGGCGCCGGCGCGCCGGTCGGCACCAGCAGCGCCTCGCCGACCGGGAGCTCGCCGCCGTGGTAGGCCAGCACCGCGCTGCGCACGTGCTGCTCGACGTCTGGGAAGGCCCGCGCGTAGACGGCGTCGATGCCGCCGCGCATCCACCCGTACGAGTTCGCGGGGCTGACCACCGCGTCCACCGGTATGTCGAGCACCGAGCCGCGGTGCACCTCGACACCGTCCCGGCCCTCGGCCACCTCATGCCAGGCTGCGGCCAGCGGCTCGTCCAACGCGCACAGGACAAGCCGCAGCTCCGGCTCCGCTCCGTCCGACGAGCGCTCCGACTCCGCGGTCACGCTCACAGCATCGCAGGAATGAACGCATTCGTGTCATCGGGTAGGTCACACATCCGAAGAATGATCTGGGCCACACGGCCGGTGGCGTTGCGCACAACGCGCCACCCGTAGGCTGGGCGCCGTGCCACGAATCGCCTACCTCGGACCGTCGGGAACTTTCACCGAACAGGCGACCAGAGCCCTGACCACCGACTTCGACGCCGAGCTCGTCCCGTACGACGGCGTGCGGCAGGCGCTCGCGGCGGTGCGCTCGGGCGAGGTCGTCGCCGCCGGGGTGCCGGTGGAGAACTCGGTCGAGGGATCGGTGCCCGCGACGATGGACGCGCTCGCCAGCGACGAGCCGGTGGTCGCGGTCGCCGAGACCGTGCTCCCGGTGGTGTTCGACGTGCTGGTCCGCCCGGGCACCAGGCCCGAAGACGTGTCGACGGTGGCCAGCCACCCGCACGCCATCGCGCAGGTGCGCGGCTGGCTGGAGGCGAACCTGCCCAGCGCCGAGGTGCACTTCGCGGGTTCGACCGCTGCCGCGGCCGCCGCGGTGCGCGACGGCGAGTACGACGCCGCGGTGGCCGCGCCGATCGCGGTCGAGCGCTACGCATCGCTGGAGCGCCTGTCGGCGGGCATCGCCGACGTCCGGGACGCCTTCACCCGCTTCCTGCTGGTCCGCCGCCCCAGCCCGCCGCCGGAGCCGACCGGCGCGGACCGCACGTCGGTCGCCGCGGTGATCTCCGACGAGGTCGGCACGCTGGCGCTGCTGCTGTCGGAGCTGACGCTGCGCGACATCAACCTCAGCCGCATCGAGTCCCGGCCGACCAAGGACCGCCTCGGCGAGTACCGGTTCTTCCTCGACTTCGACGGGCACGTCGCCGACTCCCGGGTCGGCGACGCGCTGGCCGCGCTGCGGCGCCGCTGCAGCGAGGTCCGCTTCCTGGGCTCCTACCCGAAGGCCGACCGCGCGCCTTCGGCCATCCGCCCGTCGGCGTCCGAGCAGGCGTTCCGGGCCTCGGCGCGGTGGCTGGACGACATCCGAGCTGGAAGGATCGCATGACCGACGAACTCGCCCTCGGCTCCGACGGCGCCCGCCTGGTTCTGGCCAGGCACGGGCAGACCCCGTCGAACGTGGTGCACGCGCTGGACACCCTGCCGCCCGGCCCCGCGCTGACCGACGAGGGCAGGCGGCAGGCCCGCGCGCTCGCCGACCGGCTCGCCGAGGAGAAGGTCGTGGCGATCCGCGCCAGCCGCGCGGTCCGCGCCCAGCAGACCGCCGCGCCGCTGGCGCGGCACCACGGCCTGGACGTCGAGGTCGTCGACGGCACGCAGGAGATCTACGTCGGCGACCTGGAGGGCACCACCGACGGCGAGTCGCGGCAGCGGTTCGAGGACATCTACCGGAGCTGGCACTTCGGCGACCTCGACGTGCCGATGCCGGGCGGCGAGACCGGCCGCGAGGCGCTCGCGCGCTTCCTCGGCGCGGCCCGGCAGGCCCTCGACGGCGCCACCGGCGGCTCGGTGGTGCTGGTCAGCCACGGGGCGATGCTACGGCTGGCCGCGGCTCACCTGGCGGCCAACGTCGACGCCGCCGGCGCCAACGCCGCCTACCTGCCCAACACCGGCGTGATCGTGCTCGAACCGGCGCCCACGGCGACCGGCTGGCACAGCGTGGAGTGGGACGGCCTCGGCATCTGAGCGGCCGGCGCGGCGGCGACCGCCGCGCCGCGCGAGGTCAGCCCCAGCCGAGGGCGTGCAGCTTCTCGTCGTCGATGCCGAAGTGGTGAGCGATCTCGTGCACCACGGTCACGGCCACCTCGTCGACGACCTCGTCCTCGTCGGCGCACACGTCCAGCAGCGCCTCGCGGTAGATCGTGATGTGGTCCGGCAGCACCCCGCCGTAGGTGCTGTCGCGCTCGGTGAGGGCGATGCCCTCGTACAGCCCGAGCAGCGACGGGTCCTCGGCGTTGCGGTCCTCGACGAGCACGACGACGTTGTTCATCGCCGACGCGAACTCCGCGGGCAGCAGGTCCAGCGCGTCGGCCACCAGCTCCTCGAACCGAGCCCTGGTCATCTCCACCGGCACGACCCCAGTTCTACCCCAAACCGGACCGCGCCGGCGTGCTTCAGCGCTCGCCCTCGGCCGGCACGCCCGGCTGCACCGGGGCGGCGTCCTCGGGGGCGGGCTCCTTGTCCACCCGCACCTCGCCCTTGACGCTGCCGGTCACCGGCGCCAGCCCGCTGCCGTCCGGCAGCTGCGCGCTGACCTTGCAGTTGACCTTGCGCGACCCGGCGTCCCAGCTCTCCATCGGCAGGGTGTCCCAGTACGTCGTCAGGCCCTTGTCGCGGACCACGGTCGGCCCGCCCGCGTAGCCGGCGGTCAGCTCGCCGCACCTGGTGGCCAGGAAGTTGTCCTGCTCGGGCACCGCCGGGAAGCCGCCCGGGAACTGCTCGCCGAGGTCGACCACGCCGGTGATCTCCACCGAGTGCAGCTGGGCGCAGTCCACCGGGTCCCACACGGCGGTGCCGTTGATGCCCAGGCAGCGGCCCTCGTCGTAGACGTTGGACTGGTCGATCTTGGAAGCGCTGCCGCTGACCCGGTAGAGCTTGCCGGACGGGCCGGGCTGCTGGAGACCGCAGTGCAGCGTCCGGTCGCCCTCGGCCCAGCCCTGCTCGCTCGGGGTGAAGGCCCCGACCGCGAACCGGCCGTGGGGGTCGAACCGGCCGGACAGGAACTGCGCCGAGACCTGCGTGCAGCGGTCGGTCTTGAGCTGCTGCCACTGCTCGGTGTCCGGGAACGGAGCCTGCGGGCCGAACTCCCCCTTGAGGTCGGCGGTGCCGGTCACCTCGAACAGGTGCGCTTCGCTGCAGGTGACCTGCCGGATGTCGGCGGCGTCGGGCTCGGTCCAGTTGAGGCAGGTGCCCGCCTTGGCGCTGAACACGGCGCGGGGTGCCGGGGCGGAGCCGATCCGGCCGGGCCCCCCGACCCCGTCGCCGCCGGACGGCCAGTTCAGCAGCGCGCTGATCAGCAGGATCAGCATCGCGCCGATGGCGGCCGAGATCATCACCAGCCGCGTGTGGGGCTTCCTGCGGCTGGTCCTGGTGGAGGAGTCGGTGTCGGCCATCGAACACATGATGCCTCGGCGACCTGTGCGCTGCCTGATGCGCTCATCTCGGTTCGAAACCGATTCACGTCATCGTTCGTCACACGGTCGGACACCCCTCCACCATTCAGGTGGGTAATGTTGCTGCTGGGAGTGGGCGATGACCGGAAGTGGCGGACCATTGGCAGACGACGACAAGCCGCAGGGCCAGGAGCCGACGACGACGCCGGGTGACGGCGAACAGCGTCGCGGCCAGATGCGCTACCAGGATCCCGAATCGACGGCGCCGCGCGAGCCCACGCTCGCCGAGCAGCGCGCCAGGATCGCCGCCGAGAAGCGGCGCGAGGAGAAGCAGGCCGCGGAGCTGGCCGAGGCCGAGCGCAAGACCCGCACGCGGCGCCGGGTGATGATCGGCGGCGGTGCCACGGTAGGCGTGGTGGCCCTCGTCGCGGCGTTCTACACGGCCGCGCAGCCGGAGGAGTACACGCAGACCTGCACGGCGCCCAACCCGCAGGGGCAACTGGTCGCGGTGGACGACGAGATGTGCACGGAGGGGTACGCGCAGAGCCACGGAGGCCACTACAACCACTCCACCGGCATGTTCTTCATGCCGTTCTTCATCGGCGGGTCCCCCATCGGGCCGCCCGTGCAGTACCGGCACAGCTACACGCCGAGCGGGACAGCGGCCCCGACGGTCGGCCAGCCGGTGTCGAGCCCGAACTTCACCAAGCCGGAAGGCGCCACCATCAAGGACAGCAAGGGCTCGACCGTCTCGCGCGGTGGTTTCGGCATCAACAACAAGTCCGGTAGCGGGAGCTGAGCGGGTGCGGCGCAGGACAACGCAGCGGCGGCCGGACTGGCAGTCGAAGGTCGAGGAGCTGGGGCTGGTCTTCGGCACGCCCGCGCGTGCCGCGGACGGCTCCCAGCGGCCCTACTGGGACGAGGGCGTGCACTACGAGTTCGGCCTCGACGAGGTGCTGTCGCTGGAGGCCGACGTCGAGCTGCTGCACTCGATGTGCCTGGACGCGGTCGACCACGTGGTCACCACCGAGCGCTACCGCGACTTCGGTATCCCGGAATGGGTGTGGCCGCACATTGCCGAGTCGTGGAAGCGCCACGACCCGCACCTCTACGGCCGCTTCGACCTGCGCTACGACGGGTCCGGCCCGGCCAGGCTGCTCGAGTACAACGCCGACACGCCGACCTCGCTGCTGGAGGCCGCGGTCGTGCAGTGGCACTGGCTGACCGAGGTCCACGAGGGCGACGACCAGTGGAACTCCATCCACGAGAAGCTGGTCGAGCGCTGGGAGGAGATAGGCAAGCAGCTCGGCACCAACGAGGTGCACTTCACCTGGTCGGGTTCGGACACCTCCGGTGAGGACAACCTGACCGCCGCCTACCTGCAGGAGACCGCCGCCGAGGCGGGCCTGGACACCGTCGGGCTGGCCATCGAGGAGATCGGCTGGGACAGCCTGCTGGAGCGCTTCGTCGACCTCGAAGAGGCGCCGATGAGCTCGGTCGTCAAGATCTACCCCTGGGAGTGGATGGTCGACGACGACTTCGGCACCCACGCGGTCAAGACGCTGCCGCAGACGCAGTGGATCGAGCCGCTGTGGAAGATGCTGCTGTCCAACAAGGCGCTGCTGGCGATCCTGTGGGAGATGCACCCGGGGCACCCGAACCTGCTGCCCGCCTACATCGGCCAGCCCGGGCTGCTCACCGAGTACGTGCGCAAGCCGTTGCTGGGCCGCGAGGGCAACAACATCTCCATCGTCGCGCCGGGCTGGGAGACCGAGACCGGCGGCTTCTACGGCGAGGAGGGCTTCGTGTACCAGGCGTTCGACCCGCTGCCCGAGTTCGACGGGATGCGGCCGGCGCTGGGTGCGTGGGTCGTCGGCGACTCCTCGGCCGGGCTCGGCATCCGCGAGACGGCCGGTCTGATCACCGACGACGGCGCCGCGTTCGTCCCGCACCGCATCCCCGACGGGGGCTGACCACCGCCGGGCGCGGCGAGCCCGACCCGGGCAGGGTGCCGTGCGCGGAGGCGGCTAGGCTGACCTGCTGTGATCGACCTGAAGACGCTACGCGAGGATCCGGAAGCCGTGCGCGTTTCGCAGCGCGCCAGGGGCGAGGACGCGTCGGTGGTGGACGCGCTGCTGTCCGCCGACGAGCGTCGCAGGTCAGCGGTGTCCCGGGCGGACACGCTGCGCGCCGAGCAGAAGCAGCTCGGCAAGCAGGTCGGCAAGGCCGCGGGCGAGGAGCGCGAGCACCTGCTCAAGCAGGCCAAGGAGCTCTCGGCCCAGGTCAAGGAGGCCGAGGCCGAGCAGGGCGAGGCCGACCAGGCGCTGGTCGACGCGCAGAAGAAGCTCTCCAACATCGTCGGGCCGGGTGTCCCCCCGGGCGGTGAGGACGACTACGCCGTGCTCAAGCACGTCGGCGTGCCCGGTGAGTTCGACTTCGAGGTCAAGGACCACCTGGAGCTGGGCGTCGCGCTGGGCGCGATGGACATGGAGCGCGGGGCGAAGGTCTCCGGCGCCCGCTTCTACTTCCTCACCGGCATCGGAGCGCAGCTCGAGCTGGCGCTGCTGAACATGGCCGCCGCGCACGCCACGGCCAACGGCTTCACGCTGGTCGTGCCGCCGGTCCTGGTGCGCCCCGAGATCATGGAGGGCACCGGCTTCCTCGGCGCGCACGCCTCCGAGGTCTACCGGCTGGAGGAGGACGACCTCTACCTGGTCGGCACCTCCGAGGTCCCGCTGGCGGGCTACCACGCGGGCGAGATCGTCGACCTCGGCGCCGGCCCGCTGCGCTACGCGGGCTGGTCGTCGTGCTTCCGCCGCGAGGCGGGCTCCTACGGCCGCGACACACGCGGCATCATCCGCGTGCACCAGTTCAACAAGCTGGAGATGTTCGTCTACTGCCGCGAGGAGGACGCGGTCGCCGAGCACGAGCGGCTGCTGGGCTGGGAGGAGGAGATGCTGGCCAAGATCGAGGTGCCCTACCGGGTGATCGACACCGCGGCGGGCGATCTCGGTGCCAGCGCGGCCCGCAAGTACGACTGCGAGGCGTGGATCCCCAGCCAGCAGACCTACCGCGAGCTGACCTCCACCTCGAACTGCACCACGTTCCAGGCGCGGCGGCTCAACACCCGCTACCGGGAGGCCGAGGGGCCGACCCGGATCGCGGCCACCCTCAACGGCACGCTGGCCACCACCCGCTGGATCGTGGCGATCCTGGAGAACCACCAGCAGGCCGACGGCTCGGTGCGGGTGCCGGAGGCGCTGCGGCCGTTCCTGGGCGGGCGCGAGGTGCTCGAACCTACGCGCTGACCTTCTCGGCCACGTCCTTCTCCAGCGTGGCCCGCACGAGCGCGGCGGCGAGCCGGGCCAGGTCGTCCTCACCGACCAGCTCGGCGAGCCGCTTCGCGTCCTTGGGCAGCCCGACCTTCTCGGCGCCGGAGAGGGCCTTCTTGTCGAAGTAGGGGCGTAGCTCCGGCCAGACGGCCTGTGCCTCGCGGCAGAAGATCTCCGCGCCGACCGGTCCCAGGCCCTTGACCTCCTGCAGCTTGCTCTTGAGCGCCTTGATGTCATCTTCGGCTTCGTCGCGGAGCTTGCGCAGGTCTCCCTGGCAGCGGTCGAGCAGGTGCTCGGCGCCGTCGCCCAGCGCGGTCGCCGTGCTCTCGTCGTAGCGGACGTAGTGCCCGCGGCCGAGGGCGTCCACCCGCTGCTGCCAGGTCGCGTCGCGCATCTTGCGCGGGGTGCCGAACTCGGCCAGCTCCCGCGCGGCCGACACCGCGATGCCCGCCTTGATCCGCGTGGACAGCAGCACCGAGAGCACCAGCAGCCGGTACAGCGGAGAGGGCTTGTCCTCGAGCTTGATGCCCGCCTCCTCGGCGTAGGTGGTGCCCGCCTGGTCGAGCAGGTCGCGCACGGCGGTCTTAGTCGACATCGGTGTCCACCTCCCGTTCCGCGTCTACCCGGCTCGTGCCGGGGGCACACTCCGGCCACGCGCGTCGGCGCAGAAGTCGACCTATGGTGGTGGCGTGTCGGACCAACCGGAAACCCCAAGCGGCTCGGCGGGTCAGGCGCTGGCGGGGCTGGGCGGCCGGATCGTCCGCCTGCGCAGCGAGCGCGGCCTCGACCAGGCGACCCTGGCGCGGCGGGCCGAGTTGGAGCAGGCGCAACTGGCCGGTGTCGAGTCCGGCACCGCGACGCCGTCGCTGCCGGTGCTGGCGCAGCTCGCCGAGGCGCTCGGCGTCGGACTCCCGGAGCTGTTCACCGACGCCCGGCCCGGGCCCGCGGCGGTGGTCCTGCGCGGCGACGAGGTGCCGTCGGTCGATGACGGTGGCATGTCGGTGCAGGTCCTGACCCCGCGCGCGGTGATCCCCGGCCTCTACGCGGCGCGGTACCGGCTGTCGTCGGCCAGCTCCGGCGTGCGCCCGGTCCGCCACGTGGGCCACGACTGGCTCTACGTGCTCAGCGGTGAGCTGCACGTGGAGTTCGAGTCGGACTCCACGACGCTGGGGGCGGGCGACAGCGTGAGCTTCAGCTCGAAGGTCCCGCACAAGCTGTCCGCGGCGGGCGGGCAGGACGCGGAGTTCCTCGCCGTCGGCGCGACCCTGCTCGCGCCGACCTGACGCCGGTCACCACCAGCGTTCCAGCACCTGCGCCACACCGTTGTCGTTGTTGGTGGCGGTGACCTCGTCGGCGACCGCCAGGGCCGCCTCGTGGGCGTTGCGCATCGCCACGCCGTGCCCCGCCCAGGAGAGCATCGAAACGTCGTTGGGCATGTCGCCGAAGGCGATGACGTCGGCCTGGTCCACCCCGAGATCGGCGGCGACCGAGCGCAGCCCGCTCGCCTTGTCCACACCCGCGGCGGAGAACTCGATCATCCCGGCGCCGGTGGAGTAGGTCATCTCCAGGCGGTCGCCGACGACCTCCTCGGCGATCGCTGCCATCTGGGCGCTGTTCATCCGGTCGTGCAGCACCAGCAGCTTCACCGCGGGCTTGCCGACGAGCTCGTCGGGGGCGGCGACGTGGATGTCGGAGTTGGGCCAGACCTGCCGGAAGTCCTCCTCGGCGAGGAACTGCTCGTGCACGCGGTCGTTGGCGCCGCCGGTCGTGCGCTCCACCGCGACGGCGCAGCCGGGCATCTCGTGGTGCAGCTCGTGGACCACGTCGTGCAGCGTCACGGTGTCGATCTCGGTGCTCGCGAGCACCGCGTCGGCGGTGGTGTCGTAGAGCACGGCGCCGTTGGCGCACACCGCCACCCCGGACACGCCGAGGCCGGCCACCACCGACGGCATCCAGCGCGGTGGCCTGCCCGTCACCAGCACGAAGGGGACGTCGTCGGCCATGACCCGCCGCACCGTCGCGGCGGTGCGGGAGCTCACCCGCTCCATCGAGTCGAGCAGCGTTCCGTCGACGTCCGAAGCCACCAGGCCAGGTTTGCGCACGGCACCATCCTGCCCGGTCGGGGCCGCGCACCGGACGGGGGTCCGGCCACGTCCCCGCCGCAGTCGATCACCCGATACGGTCAGAGGCGTGCGCGTAGGAATCGTGATTCTGCCCGAGCACCGTTGGTGGGCGGCTGAACCGCTGTGGCGGATGGCGGAGGAGTACGGCTTCGCCCACGCCTGGACCTACGACCACATCGGCTGGCGGCCCGGCCTGGAGCGGCCGTGGTTCGACGCGGTCACCACGCTGACCGCGGCGGCGACGGTGACCAGCACGCTGCGCATCGGCACCTTCGCGTCGTCGCCGGACTTCCGCCACCCGGTGCACTACGCCCGCCAGCTCACCGCGCTCGACGACATCTCCGACGGCCGCTTCACGCTCGGCCTCGCCGCAGGTGGCGTCGGCTTCGACGCGCACGTGCTCGGCGGCTCGGAGCTGCCCGCGAGCGCGCGGGTGGACCGCTTCGCCGAGTTCGTGGAGGTGCTGGACCAGGTCCTGGTGCACGACAGCACGACCTACCGCGGCGAGTACTTCACCGCCGTCGACGCCCGGCGCGCGCCCGGCTGCGTGCAGCCGCCCCGGATGCCGTTCGCCATCGCCGCCAACGGCACGCGGATGATGCGTCTGACCGCCAGGTACGGCCGGGGCTGGATCGCCGCGGGCGGCTACACCGACGACCTGAACACCTGGTGGCGCGCGGTGGCCGACCTGTCGATGCGCTTCACCGACGTGGTGGCCGAGGAGGGCGGCGACCCGGCGCGCATCGACCGGTACCTGTCGCTGGACGCGGCGCCGGTCTACTCGCTGTCCAGCGTGGAGTACTTCCGCGAGGTCGTCGGCCGGGCCGATGAGCTGGGCTTCACCGACGTGATCAGCCACTGGCCGCGGCCGGAGGAACCCTTCGCGGGCAAGGAGTCCACAGTGGAGGAGATCGCCTCCGAGGTGCTGCCGGAGCTGTGACCCGGCTCGCCCGGTCCCGCGCTCAGCCCAGGGCGGCGGAGCGGATCTCGTCGAGCCGGTCGTAGGCCAGCTGACCTGGGCAAAGCGTCTGCCCGACATCGCGGTGGGCGAAGATCGCAGGCAGCCGGACGCCCGCGCCCGGCGGGTGCAGCGACCCCTTGCCTCCGGTCGACACCAGCTCCACCGCGGAATCCGGCGCGACCCCCGACTCGCGGAGCTTCCAGCCGATGATGGCGCCCGTGGCGGTGAGCGCCTCGGAGGTGGGGACGACGTCCTGGAAGCTGCCGAGCATCGCCACACCGAAGGTGTTCGGGTTGAAACCCATGGCGTGACCGCCGATCACGTCGCGCTCCAGCCCCTGCGCCCGGCCCTCGAAGATGGTGCCGCACTTGTCGACCAGCGCGTGGTAGCCGATGTCGCCCCAGCCCAGGTGCACCGCGTGGTACTCGAAGATGCCGCGCACGATCGCGGCCGAGTCGGCGCAGCCGTAGTCGTTGGTGCCCGCCGTGTGGTGCACGACCGCCGCCCTGGTCTCGGTGGGCTGCGGCGTCCACGTCATGCTCCGCTCATCGGCGCCCCAGTCGGCGCGCCGCACCAGTGGCGGCGGTGCGGACGCGTGCCGCGGCGTCGCGACGGCGGACGACGGTCCGGCCGCGGACGACGGCGCCTCAGGGAGCGACGACGGCGCGGCGGTGGGTTCGGGCGTCGGGTCCGGCGCCGGAGCCCCGGGAGGCGGCGCGGCGACCGGCGCGCTGCCCGCCGACGGCCGGAGGGCGACCAGCCGCAGCTCACCGGTCACGTCGTCGCCACCGCGGGTGGCCCGGACCTGCACCCCTGTCGTGCGGCCGGTCCACACCGGCTCGCTGCCCCGCGCGGAGGTCAGCTCGGCGTCGGTCCAGGTGCCCCAGCCGCCCTCGGTCAGCGGCCGCAGCTCGACGCGGTCGGGTGCCTCGCCGGACCAGGTGAGCCCGACCATGCTGAACGGCTGGTCGAGGCGCACCTCGCGCTCCCCGCCGCGGCTCGGCGAATCACCCAGCGGCACGACCACCGTGCCGGTCGGTGCTTCCGGCGGCTCGGCCCGGACGGTCGTGGCCAGTGCGGCGGTCAGCAGCAGGACGCACGGGAAGGTCAGCCCCAGACGCATGGCGGCACCTCAGCTCGCTCTCGGCGGACCTGGCGAGTATCGAGTGCCGGATCGGGGGCCGCCGAGCGTGCGAACCCCGACGAGTGACCCGCTACGCGGGCAGGTTGGGTCGGCCGTGTGACGGCGCGGGCTCGTGCGTCACCGCCTCCGGCGGCCGGTGGATCGGCGGGTGCATGCGGAAGTGCGCCACCGCCGCTGCGATCAGGAACGCGATTCCCAGCAGCGTGTAGGCGTTGCCGACGACCTGCTGCGAGAACGTCCAGTCCAGCTCGCGGTCGCCGGTGTTGGGCAGGTACCACTGCGGGCCGGCCAGCACGGTCAGCGCGCCGAGCCCGGTCGAGAGCAGCACGCCGTGCCAGCGGTGGCGCACCGACATCGCGAACAGCAGCGCCAGCAACGGCCCGGCCCACACCCAGTGGTGCGACCAGGAGATCGGCGAGACCAGCAGCACCAGGACCGCGTTGACCATCAGCGCCAACGGCACGTTGCGCACCCGCAGCGCGTAGCGGATGCCGAGCACGGCCAGCGCCAGCAGCACCAGCGAACCGGCGACCCACAGCACGTTCAGCGGGAGCCCGGTCAGTTCCTGCTTCGCCAGCAGGCTGCGCAGGGTGAGGTTGCCCGCGTAGACGGTGCCCAGGGAGTCGCCGGTGGACAGCATCTTGTCCAGCCACCAGTCGGCGGAGTCGTCGGGCGCGGCCAGCAGCCCCAGCAGGACGCTCGCGGCGAAGGTGACGCCGGCCATCGCGGCGGCGCGGAAGTCCCGGCGCAGCAGGAACAGCAGCAGGAAGCCCAGCGGGGTCAGCTTGATCGCCGCCGCGATGCCGACGAGCAGACCGCGCGGCTACCGGGTGCGCGGCAGCAGGCAGTCGGCGGCGACCAGCGCCATCAGCACCAGGTTGATCTGGCCGTAGTTGAGCGTTTCCCGGGTCGGCTCGATCAGTGTGAGCAACGGCATCAGCACCGCGGTCGCCACCGCGACCTGTCCCGCGCGGTTGGCCAGGTAGGTCGACGAGCGCGCGAGCGAGTACGCCGTGACCAGGATCGCCAGGTGCGAGCACACCGCGACGGTCACCACCGCCGCGTCCGAGGACATCCAGGTAAGCGGAGTGAAGAGGATCGCGGCGAACGGCGGGTAGATGAACGGCAGCGTGCCGGAGTCGGGGCTCTCGGGCGTGAGGTCGTCGCCGTACACCTCGAGGCCCGTCAGCCACGCGCGGGCACCGAGCCGGTAGATGTCGGTGTCCATGTAGCCGCGGGTGTCGATCCAGTGCACGAACCAGATCGACAGGATCTGGAGGACGATCGCCGTGGCCAGCAGGTAGCGCTCGCGCGTGCGGGTCACGCCTCGATCACCCTCCAATATCGGTTCCCGGTACCTCCGCGGTCCCGGCGGAGCCCGTGCGGGACTTCGCGGACCCCGTCAGACCCTCCTGGACCTGGGAAGAGGTTCCGGGGGTTCGCGGGCTCCGCCAGAGCCACCGGGGCCTCCGCGAAGCCGTCGTCGATGCGCGGGAAGCCCTGCGGGGTGTCCGAAGCCCCACCGGGGCCCCGATGCTACCCGCTACGACTCACCGGCGAGTCACCCTTCAGCGGGGCGCGGGCGCAATCTCGACGACGAACAGTGCTCATTTCCTCACCCGACGTGGTTAAACAACTTGCCGTGGCCAGCGGAAAGGCATGGAAAGAGGTGATCTCGACACGCCCAGTAGCGATGTGTACCGCCTAACGTCAACGCGGTTTCGGAGCGGAGGTCCGTCCCCGCTACCCTCGTCGACTGTGAGCTTCGCAGGCTATGACCTGATCGTTGTGGGTTCCGGCTTCTTCGGACTGACGATCGCAGAGCGCACCGCGACCCAGCTGGACAAGCGGGTGCTGGTGCTGGACCGACGTGACCACATCGGCGGCAACGCCTATTCGGAGGCGGAGCCCGAAACCGGTATCGAGGTGCACCGCTACGGTGCGCACCTGTTCCACACCTCGAACAAGCGCGTGTGGGACTACGTGAACCAGTTCACCGACTTCACCGACTATCAGCACCGGGTGTTCACCAGGCATCAGGGGCAGATTTACTCGATGCCGATGAACTTGGGCCTGCTGTGCCAGTTCTTCGGCCGCGCGTTCACGCCGGACGAGGCCAAGGCGCTGGTCGCCGAGCAGGCAGCCGAGATCGACACCGCTGACGCGCAGAACCTCGAGGAGAAGGCCATCTCGCTGATCGGCCGTCCCCTCTACGAGGCGTTCATCAAGGGGTACACGGCCAAGCAGTGGCAGACCGACCCCAAGGAGCTGCCCGCGGGCAACATCACGCGGCTGCCCGTTCGCTACAACTTCAACAACAGGTACTTCAACGACAGCTACGAGGGTCTGCCGGTCGACGGCTACACCGCGTGGCTGGAGAAGATGGCCGAGCACCCGAACATCGACGTGCGTTTGAGCACGGACTACTTCGACGTGCGCGGCGACCTGCCCGAGGGCGTGCCGGTGATCTACACCGGGCCGCTGGACCGCTACTTCGACTACGTCGAGGGCGAGCTGGGCTGGCGGACGCTGGACTTCGAGACCGAGGTCGTGAACACCGGGGACTTCCAGGGCACGTCGGTGATGAACTACGCCGACGAGGAGGTGCCCTACACCCGGATCCACGAGTTCCGGCACTTCCACCCGGAGCGGGACTACCCGAAGGACAAGACCGTGGTGGTCCGGGAGTACTCGCGGTTCGCCGAGAGCGGCGACGAGCCGTACTACCCGATCAACACGCCCGAGGACCGCAGCAAGCTGGAGGCCTACCGCGAGCTGGCCAAGAAGGAGGCCAAGGAGCGCAAGGTCGTCTTCGGCGGACGGCTCGGGACCTACAAGTACCTGGACATGCACATGGCGATCGGTTCGGCACTGAGCATGTTCGACAACAAGATCGCCCCGTATTTCACCGAGGGCCGTTCGCTGGACGGCTCCCTGGAGGACTGACGCGTGACCGACCGGACCACTGAAGCCCCAACCGCGGCGGCGGGGGAGAGCAAGCTCAGCGACGTCGCGTCGGTGCGCGCCGGCGGTTCGCAGGTGGCCGCCGAGCAGGTGCTCCAGCGCGTCGTGTTCCCCCGCGACGAGGACCCGCTGGACGTCCGCGCGCTCTACATCGACGAGCCCGAGACGCTGTCCAGCTCGGCCACCGTCGTCTCGCGGCGCTCGGTGCGGGTCCCCTCGCACAGCAAGCTCTCGTTCGCCTCGTACTTCAACGCCTTCCCCGCGAGCTACTGGAAGCGCTGGACGAAGGTCAGCGAGGTCGTGCTGCGGCTGAAGGTCAAGGGGGCCGGTCGGCTCGACGTCTACCGCTCCAAGCCCAACGGTGACAGCGTGCACCTGCAGGGCACCCACGTCAGCAGCCAGGACAGCTGGACCGACCTGGAGTTCCGGGTGTCGCTGACGCCGTTCGAGGACGGCGGCTGGATCTGGTTCGACGTGTTCACCAACGACGCCTCGCTGGAGGTCGACGAGGCGGCGTGGACCACGGACCTGGACCTGCCCAGGCAGAAGGTCGTGGTCGGCACCACCACCATCCGCCCGGCCGACTGCGTGACCGCGCTGAAGACGCTGGGCGAGGACCCGCAGGTCCTCGACGTGGTGGAGCGCGTCGTGGTCGCCGACCAGGGTCCCCAGAAGATCCGCGACACCGAGGGCTTCGACGAGGCCGCCGCCCGGCTCGGCGACAAGCTCCAGGTGATCGAGCAGGCCAACCTCGGCGGTGCCGGAGGCTTCGGCCGGGTGATGTACGAAGGCGTCTACAACTCCGACGCCGCGCAGGTCATGCTGATCGACGACGACATCGCCCTGGAGCCCGACGGCGTGCTGCGGGCGAACGCCTTCGCCCGCGCGTCGTCGCAGCCGGTCATCGTCGGTGGCCAGATGCTCAACCTGCAGGCCCGCTCGCGCCTGCACACCATGGGCGAGGTCGTCGACATCGGCGGCGCGATGTGGCGGCCGGCGCCGGGCGCGGTGACCGACCACGACTTCGCCAAGAAGCCGCTGCGCCGCAGCAAGAAGGTGCACCAGCGCATCCACGCCAACTACAACGGCTGGTGGATGTGCCTGTTCCCGCGCGAGGTGATCGAGCGCACCGGCCTGCCGCTGCCGCTGTTCATCAAGTGGGACGACGCGGAGTACTCGCTGCGCGCCGGCGGCCACGGCTACCCGACGGTGACGCTGCCGGGTGCGGCGATCTGGCACATGCCGTGGACCGACAAGAACGACGCGACCGACTGGACCGCGTACTTCCACACCCGCAACCGCCTGATCCTCGCCGCGCTGCACAGCCCGGACGAGGTGAAGGTCCCGATCGTCAAGCAGGGCCTCAAGCTGGCGCTGCGCCACCTGCTGTCGATGGAGTACTCGACGGTCGCGGTGCAGCAGAAGGCCCTGGAGGACTTCATGGCCGGGCCGGAGGGGCTCTTCGAGTCCCTGCGCACGGCGCTGCCCGAGGTCCGCGAGCTGCGCAAGCACTACGAGGACGCGCAGACCCTGCCGTCGGCCCGGGAGTTCCCGCCGCCGTCGGCCGACCCGGTGATGGCCGAGGGCCTGCTCAAGCCGCCGGTGAACCCGGCGGTGATCGCCGCCCGCGCGTCCAAGGCGCTGCTGCACAACCTCAAGGAGCCGAACCGGGAGGCGGCGGACCGGCCGCAGCTCAACGTGCCCGCCGCCAGCGCCCGCTGGTTCCTGCTCGGCAACCTCGACAGCGCGACGGTGTCCAACGCCGACGGCAGCGGGGTGGCGTTCCGCCGCCGCAACCCGGAGGAGTTCCGCAGGCTCGGCCTCCGGGCGATGGCCAACTACCGCAGGCTGGGCAAGGAGTGGTCCCGGCTGCGGGAGGCGTACCGTGCGGCCCTGCCCGAACTCACCAGCGCCGAGTCCTGGAAACAGGTCTTCGACCAGAAGTGACCCCCGAACCACCGAGCCTGAGCGCTTAACCAACCCCCGGAGACGAAGTGGCTGCAGACCTGACCACGGCGGCTCCTGCCGAACCGCAGGATTCCGCACAGACAGACGAGGCGAAGTCGACGGTCACCCCCGAAACCGTCGCGTTGCGCAAGGTGCAGGGCGCGCTGGCCAAGCCGCAGGTGGTCAAGGCCGCGCGCGCGATGTCGCTGTTCGGCGAGCACGCGGGCGGCTGGCTGGCCATCGGCGCCGTCGGTGCGCTGGTCGACCGCAAGCGCCGCGGTGAGTGGATCACCGCGGCCGCGGGCGTCGCCCTCGCGCACGGCGCATCCATCGGGGTCAAGCGGGTGGTGCGCAGGCGCCGCCCGGCCGACCCGCAGGTCGAGGTGCTGGTCGGCACCCCGAGCAAGCTGAGCTTCCCGTCCTCGCACGCGACGTCCACGACGGCCGCCGCGGTGCTTTACGGCGGGTTGACGGGTAAGAAGCTGACCCCGGTGCTGGTGCCGCCGATGATGGTCAGCCGACTCGTCCTGGGGGTTCACTATCCGAGCGACGTGGTCGCCGGTTCCGCGCTCGGCGGTGTCGTGGCGTGGGCCGTCCGGCGATTCATCAGACGGCGGAGGAACCGTGGCTGACAAGAAGGAAACCGCGGCCGTCCGGGAGGACGAGGCCGCCGAGAGCAAGGAAGAGCGGACCGAGGCCGAGCAGACCGAGGCCCGCGCCGCGGAGGCCAAGGCGGAGGTCGAGGTCGACGCCGAGGGCACGATCGGTTCGGAGTTCGGCGACGAGGTCCTCGAACCCGAGGCGACCAAGGTCTCCGACGACCCGAAGGACAAGTCGTCGGACGCCTACCACGCGAAGGTCACCGCGAAGGCGGGCACGCCCGCCGGCCTGGCCACCGGCCTGGTCAAGGAGCTGCGTCCCAAGCAGTGGGTCAAGAACGTCCTGGTGCTGGCCGCGCCATTCGCTTCCGGCCGGCTGCTGGAGACCGGCGTCCTGCTGGACGCGGTGCTCGCGTTCGTCGTCTTCTCGATGGCCGCGTCGGGCATCTACTTCATCAACGACGCGATCGACGTCGAGGCGGACCGGCAGCACCCGACCAAGCGCAACCGCCCGATCGCGGCGGGCCTGATCCCGCTGCCGATCGCATGGGTGGTCGCGGTGGTGCTGCTGGGCGGATCGCTGCTCATCTCGGCATTCGTCAGCTTCCCGCTGGTCGTCGTGATGGCGGTCTACATCTCGGTGCAGCTCGGCTACTGCTTCGGCCTCAAGCACCAGCCGGTGATCGACCTGTGCATCGTCGCCTCCGGCTTCCTGCTGCGGCTGGTGGCCGGTGGTGCGGCTGCCGTGCTGGAGATCTCGCAGTGGTTCCTGCTGGTCACCGCGTTCGGCTCGCTGTTCATGGTGGCGGGCAAGCGCTACGCCGAGGTGAAGCTGGCGCTGGAGACCGGCGCGAAGATCCGCAAGTCGCTGAAGGCGTACTCGCCCTCCTACCTGCGGTTCGTGTGGGCCATCTCGGCCGCGATCACGATCATGTCCTTCGCCCTGTGGGCCTACGACATCCGTGAGATCGAGCAGTCCCGCTGGGGCCTGATCTCGATCATCCCGTTCGTGATCGCCATGCTGCGCTACGCGGTCGACGTCGACCGCGGCGTCGCCGGCGAACCGGAGGAAGTGGCGCTGAAGGACAAGGTCCTGCTGGTCCTCGGCGTGATACTCGCGGGCTTCCTGTTCCTGGCGTTCTACCTGTAACCCAGGCCGAGAAAACGCCCCCGGCTTCGGCCGGGGGCGTTTTCGTTGCGTGCGGGGGATCGGACAGACGCGCCAGCGTCTAGCGGCGCACGTCCAACCCACCGCTCTTGACCTCACCGAGGAAGCTCGCCCACGCCCGGCGAGTCACGCGCAGCGTGCCCCCGTCCCTGTCCTTGGTGTCGCGGATGTGGGTCCGTAAGTCCTCGATCGCCAGCTCAACGCACTCGCTGGCCCCGCTCCCGCTACGACTGCTCTTGCGCCATCTCAAGTCCGACATCTAGAGCCCCTACCTGCGAGCGGATCAGGTTCGACGACTCGTCGGTGCTCAGCGCCAACTTGGTGACCTCGTCGAACGTGTCCGCGAACCTGGTCACGTCGTCACCATTCTCCACCCAGTTGCCGCCTGCGGCGGAGGCCACGTAGACGGCGGGCGGATCCGCCGCGTCCTGGTAACCGAGGATCACGAAGCCGCCGGTCATGGTGGCGTAAGCGCCGATGCCGAACGGCACGATCTGCAAGGTCACGTTGTCCCGTTCGGCCATGACCAGCAGGTGGCGCAGCTGTTCGACCATGACCTCCGGTCCTCCGACGACGCGCCGGATCACTCCTTCGTCGATCAGCGCGTGGTAGTTCATCGGGGAGGGCGGCGACAACCTCGCCTGCCTGCTCAACCGTGCGGTCACGTACCGCTGCGGCGGAGTGCTGTGGAACTGCTGACCGGTGAGGTTGAGGGCGCGGGCGTACGCGTGGGTCTGAAGAAGCCCGGGGATCACGAGCGGTTCCAGATGACGTGCCGTATCGGCTTCGTTCTCCGCGCGGAGGAATGCTCGCAGTGCCTTGGAACTTCCCGCCGGGGTCACCACTCGCGTCGCCTGTTCCGCCGCGTCCTCCCACATCGCCGCGGCTTCGACGCGTTCGTGGTCTTCCGCGCCGTAGAACGCCAGCAGTGCCTGCATCGTGGCCCAGCCCGGCCGCACGTGACCGGTTTCGTACCGTGACACCGTCGATTCGGCAACGCGCAGCAGTTCGCTGGAATCCGCGAGTGATTTCGCGGCACGGTCCCGAAGACCGAGGAGGAGTTGTCCGAGTCGGCGTTTGCGCCGGGTGGGCGTGGCTGGCATGCGCCTGAGCCTATCGCCGTTTTCGATCAACGAGCTGCACTCGATCGACTGAAAATAGCGCGCAATTGCACCTGCTGGCTTGTGTGTTCGGATGCGGCTCCAACAAGATCAGCACCGAAGGCGACAGCCGAGGGCAGGAGAAGCGCCGTGATCGACTCATCGCATTTCCCGTCCTGGCGCTACTACTGGTTGCCGGTACCGGACAGGTCCAGCGTGTACGGGTTCGTGCGGCATGCCTTTCCCGGCAGCAGGATCGACTCGGGCCCCGCCGGTTCTGCTTTCTGCGGTGAGGATTTCGCACTCGCCACGCCTTCGGAGATGGACTGGATTCGTGCGCCCACCTGCGAGCGCTGCAACGAGAACCTCAAGGAACTGAAGGGTGCGGCGGGAAGATGAGCACGGCACCGGACTCGGCCGAGATCACTTCCGCGGACTCGGGCCTCGGCGGACCGACTCCCGAAGACGTCCTGTGGCTCGTGCACGAGTCGATCGACTGGGCGCGGGTCGGTCCCGATCTGCTGCGGAGAGTCATCGAGCGCATGCGGGCGCTCTGAAAGCCGCCTGGTGCCGTTGCTTCCCCGACCTCCGGCACCGGGCGACGCGGCCGGTCGGCGTGGGCGTGTCCCCTTCCCGCGTCCCGCCGACCGGCCGTACCAGCGGATCTCAAGCGAGAAGCCCCGGCTGTCCGTCCACAAGGGACGAGCGGCCAGGGCTTCCCGCGAGCTGTCCGAAGAACCGGACCGCTGTCAGCGCATGCTCATCCGGCGTGCGCGGCCTGCTTGAGACGCCGTTGCCGTCGGGCACCGTAGATGATCGTCCAGGTCAGCAGCAGCGCGATCGTTCCCATGCCGAGCACCGCGGACAACGCGACCATCACGTCGATGGGCAGCACGAAGGCGAGCCCGACGCGCACGGCCGCTTCGGCGAGCAGCACGACCGCCCACACCGCGGTCATGAGGGTGAAGGTGCGGCGGAAGCCCGGGTTCGTTCCCCAAAGGCCCTCCCACTCCTCGACGTTGTCACCGGCGGAACGGAACCGCCTTCCGGCGTGGAACATCGCGGGCTTCCCGACGAAGCAGCTCGCGAGGAAGATCAGCCCGGTGATACCGGTGCCCAGCGAGTCCTTGATGATGAGGGTGCGGTCGTCCCCGGAGATCAGGACGAGCGGGAGCGCGAGCAGGTATGTCAGCAGCATGAAGCCCGCGAACGGCTCGAGCTTCCCGGCCCGGAACACGCCGAACAGCAGCCGCACGCCGGCCACCCCGGCACCGGCGAGCAGCGACACGTGCTCGCTGAAACCGTAGGAGCGCAGCCCGTAGTAGGCCGCCATGGGCAGACCCACGTCCACCAGCAGCCCGCCGAAGATCTTCAGGAACTTGCGGACCGCCGAGGGCGACTCGGCCTGCGGCGAGGTCGTCGACTGCGTCTGGGGCAGGGTCATCGTGGGCCTTTCGTCGGGCGAGCCGGCGAGCCTCGTACCGGCGGTTGTCGTGCGGTACTGCGAAGTCGTCATGATCAGGCGTCCAGTTCTGCGTCCGGGATCCAGGATCCGTGGAATCCGGTGGGCACCCGGCGGGGCAGGTGCACGGTGGCCACCGGGGCGGCGGTGAGGTCGGTGGCGTCGAGCACGACCAGGTCGGAGCCCTTGCCCGAGCGGTCGCTGACGATGGAGAGCAGCCAGCCGTCGTCTTCGTTGCGCGCACCGGCCGCGGGCACGAACACGGCCTCGCCCGCGGTCCGGCCGGCTCCGAGGTCGTGCGTCTCGCCGATGCCGGTGGCGGTGTCGTACTTGACGACCGCGGCGCCGGTGTTCGAGTCGTCCAACTGCTCGGCGACGGTGTACAGGTAGCGGTTGTCGCGGCCGACGTGGTTCTCGTTCAGCGTCGGGAACTCCACTCCCCGGTCGTCGATCGCCTGCTCCCGCACGGAACCCGACGCCAGGTCGAAGGTCCAGCGGTGCAGGGTGCTGCGACCGGTGCCGGAGAGCTCGCCGGCCAACCCGCCCTCGCGCCGGGCACGACCGTCGCCGCCCAGCCGCGACCACCCGCTGCGGAAGGTGTCCCTGTCCCAGCGCACCGCGTCCAGCACGATGCGTCCGGCCGCGTCCTCGCGGGCGTTTCCGACGTGGAAGACGTAGCAGGGATCGATGTCGAACCAGCGCACGGCCGGTTCCCCGTCACGCGCCATCACCCCCAGCCGAGCGCCGTAGTCGTCGTTCCACCGGTAGGGGAGGGCGCGGCCGACCAGGTCCAGGTCGAAGGTCACCGGGAGGTCCAGCCAGATCACGTGGTTCTCGGTGATGGCGAAGTCGTGCATCATCGTCGCGCTCGGCACGTCGACGACCTGGCTGCGGACCAGCTCGCCTGCGGGCGACAACCGGTGGTAGGTGAGGTACGGCGGCCGGAAGCCGTAGCCGAAGAAGTGCAGTTCGCCGGTGTCAGGGTCTTCCTTGGGGTGGGCCGTCATCCCGTTGGTCAGCCGCCCGTCGAAGGCGCGCGGCCCCTCGGTGTCCAGGTCGGCGGTGAGCTCGTAAGGCAGCCCGCCCTCGCAGAGCGCGAGCAGATGCCCCGAGTGCTCGATGATGTGCGTGTTGGCCGGCGTGACCGAGCGATCGAGCGCGGCGCCGTCGCCGGCCTCGAAGCGCCCTTCCAGCAGGTTGGTGCGAACCCAGCGGTTCCGGTACCACTCCGCACGGCCGTCGCGGATGCGGATGCCGTGCACCATGCCGTGTCCGGCGAACCAGTGCCCCGGGTTCTCCCCCGGCAGCGGGTTCGGCCCGTTTCGCAGGTACCGGCCGGTCAGCTCCTGGGGCAACGCGCCGGTCACCGGCAGGTCGTGGACCTCGATCTCGTCGGGCACGGGTTCCAGGTGGCCGACGAGGTGGACCGGTGACGCGCTCGACGCCTCCTCGGCGACTTCCGTCATGTGTTTCCCCTCAGGGGCAAGAGATGCCAGCAACTTCGCCGATGACTTTGACATGTCATCACCGACATGTCAACTCTGACATGTTCGGGATGACATGACGGTTTTGTCAGGTAGAGTCGGGGTTCGGAGGTAACGATGTCGCTGCGCTACGCCCTGCTCGGACTGCTGGCCGACGAACCGCAGAGCGGTTACGACCTGACCCAGCGTTTCGAGCAGTCTCTGAAGCGCTACGCCTGGCACGCCAGGCACAGCCAGATCTATCCGGAGCTGAACAAGCTCGCGGCCGACGGTCTGATCTCCGTCGTGGAGGAAGGCGCCCGAGGGCGCCGCACCTACGCGCTCACCGAAGCGGGCCGGGAAGCACTGCACGACTGGCTCATGGACTGGTCCTCCCTCCAGCCCGTCCGCAACGAGTTCGTGCTGCGCCTCTTCCTCATGTCGGTCCTGGATCCGGCGGAAGCGCTTCCCGTGCTGCGCGGCATCCGCGAGCACGCGGAGGAGGAGGTGGCCGAGCTGAAATCAAGGGTGGAAGCGGCCAGCGGGCCCGACGGGCAGTGGGGTTTCGGCCGGCTCGCGGGGGAGTACGGCGTGCGCCAGTACCAGGCCATGGTCGACTGGGCGAAATGGGCGGAAAGCGAGCTGGCACGGGCGGTGCCGGACGAGGACTCCGCCGGCACCAGCACATGAGCCTGAAGGACTCAAGCCGCCGGGTCTGTGTGCGGCCCGACGAACCAGGGCTCCTGATCGAGGCGATGAACATCGCACTGCCGCCAGGAGCACCCGTCGTGGCCTACCGTCAGCGGAAATGTTCATCCGCAGATCACCCGTTCGGAGGTGGACCTTCACCGTCCGGGGCAAAAGTGGGAGGCCCCGAACCCTGGAGGTTGTCTTGTCCGATCCCACCACCGTTTCGCGCCGGAGCGTGCTGCTGGGCGGCACCGCCGCCGGCGCCGTCGCGCTCTCCGCGGCGACCGCGCTGCCCGCTGCCGCGCAGCAGGGCGCCGGCTTCGCCCGGCGCGGCGAGGTCTTCACCCTCGGCGTCGCCTCCGGCGACCCGGCCCCAGACGGCGTGGTGCTGTGGACCCGGCTGGCCGCCGACCCGCTCGCCGAGGACGGCATGGGCGGCATGCCGGACAAGACCTTCCCCGTGCAGTGGGAGGTCGCCGAGGACGAGCGGTTCCACCGCGTCGTCCAGCGCGGTGAGGCGCAGGCCGCGCCGAGCCTCGGCCACAGCGTGCACGTCGAGCTGACCGGGCTGCGCCCGGACCGCGAGTACTTCTACCGCTTCCGCGCAGAGGGCGGCGTCTCGCCGGTGGGCCGCACCCGGACCGCGCCGCTGCCGGGCGCGATGACCGAGCTGACCATGGCCTTCGCCTCGTGCGCGCAGTTCGAGCACGGCTTCTTCACCGCCTACCGCCACCTCGCCGAGGAGCACCCGGACCTGGTGCTGCACCTGGGCGACTACCAGTACGAGTACAAGGCCGGCGACTACGTGATCCCCGGCGGCAACATCCGCGACCACGCCGGTCCCGAGACCACGACGCTGGCCAACTACCGCCAGCGGCACGCGCAGTACAAGTCGGACCCGGACCTGCAGGTCGCGCACGCGGCCGCGCCGTGGGTCGTGGTGTGGGACGACCACGAGCTGGACAACAACTGGGCCGACGAGATCCACGAGAAGCCGGAGAAGCCGCAGCCGGACTTCCTGGAGCGCCGCAAGGCCGCCTTCCAGGCGTACTACGAGAACATGCCGCTGCGCCGGGCCCAGGTCCCCAAGGGCATCGACCTGCGGCTGCACCGCCGCATCGAGTGGGGCCGGCTCGCGACGTTCCACATGCTCGACACCCGCCAGTACCGCGACGACCAGGTCGGCGGTGACAAGGTCCCGACCACCGACCCGGCCCGGCTGGACCCCGCGCGCAGCCTGACCGGCGCTGAGCAGGAGCGCTGGCTGCTCAAGAACCTGCGGTCGTCGAACGCGCGCTGGGACGTGCTCGGCCAGCAGGTCATGTTCGCCGAGATCGACCTGGCCGAAGGTGACGCCGAGGGCTACAACCCCGACGCCTGGGACGGCTACGTCGGATCGCGGCAGCGCGTCATCCAGGGCTTCCAGCAGGGCAAGGTCCGCAACCCGGTCGTGCTGACCGGTGACGTGCACAAGAACTGGGCCAACGACGTGCAGAGCGACGGTCGCACGGTGGCCACCGAGCTGACCACCACCTCGATCACCAGCGGCGGCGACGGCTCGGAGTCGTTGACCGACAAGGAGAAGGGCTACCTGCGGGACAACCCGCACGTGCGCTTCTACAGCAACCAGCGCGGCTACATCCGCACCAGGTTCACCGAGGGCGAGCTGCGCGCGGACTACCGCGTGGTGCCGTACGTGTCGAAGCAGGGCGCTCCGGTGCGCACCGCCGCCAGCTTCGTGGTCGAGGACGGCAGGCCCGGCCTCAACCCGGCGTGATCCTGGCGGAGCCGGGACCGAACCCGGCGTGACCGCGTCCGTGGGGGTCGCCGCGAGCGGCCCCCACGGCGTCGCCGCTTCAGTGCGACGCGGGCACCAGGATCTCCACGCCTGGCGGGACGAACGCGATGTCGATCTTGTACGGCCCGCGCACCGGTTCCGGCCAGCCGATCAGCTCCCATTCGAGGCGATGGCTGAGCATGTCGTTGCAGCGCAGGCGATGCCGACCGACGTACTCGTGATCAACGGGTTCGGCGGATTCCAGGAAAGCCGGGCTCAGGTCCGGGAAAACGTCGGTCAGGTCCGGGAAAGCGCTGGCGGATGCAGAGAAAGCACCGGCCGCGTCCGGGAAAGCACCCACAAGCTCCGGGAAAACATCCCCGGTCGACGGAAGATCATCCCGGCCCGCCGGGAATTCGATCATTTCCCGCGCCGACAGCTCATCCCAGTCCACCCGCGGCCACTCGATCTCTTCCTGGTCTTCGCCTTCCGCCCCGGCGTGCGCGCCGCAAAGGTGCTCGACCGTCACCGTTCCGGGGCCGGCGTGCGCGTGCTGCCCCTTTCCTCCGCGCAGCGGGAAAACGGCCAGGGCCACCGCCGCGGCGCAGCCGAGCAGCAGAATTCCCGCGGTGCCGCTGAGAACCGGGTGCATCAGATCTTCCTTTCCGGGGCATCGCAGAGCATGCGCGCCTGCTCCATGCAGCAGGCGCAGGTCGGGGCCAGCCAGTCCACGTAGGACGGATCGGGGATCAGGACCGTTTTGCCGCACAGCGTTTCCCGTTCCTCGCCCTCGCGAGGCGGTGAGGTGGGACGCAGCGCGTGCCGTTCGCCCGCGATGGGACGCCAGTATACGGTCGGCCGATAAGACGAGATTCCGAACACCGTTGTCTCCCAAGGCAGAACGACAGATCAAGACGGCGGCCCCGGCCGGGAGATCGGGGAGTCGCCGCCGGAGCCGCCGCCGGCGAGAACCCTATTAATGGAACGGTCCGACGCGCGAGTCCCTAAAAGGGTGATCGATTTCCGTGCATTGCCATGCCAAGGTGATCGGGAAGAATGACCGGCTTCTTGAATTCGAAGGAATTTTCATGACCGTCGCCAACCCGCCCGTCGCGCGGCTGCAGCTCGGCCAACTGCTCCGAGAACTGCGCGAGAGCGCGGGTAAGAAACGCGAGGACGCCGCGGAGGTGCTGGAGTGCCAGGCGCCCAAGATCAGCAAGATCGAAACCGGCCGTTCCACCATCAGCGCCGGTGACGCGAGACTGCTGATAGACCTCTACGGCGCCAACGGAAACACCGCGCAGACCGTTCTGGAACTGGCCCGCGAGGCCCGCAAGCGCACCCAGGTCCGCGTCCCGGACTGGGCCCGCCGCTTCGTCGCGATGGAGAGCATCGCCGACGAGATCCGCGGCTACGAACCGGAGCTCGTGCCCGGCCTGCTGCAAACCGCGGAGTACACCCGCGCGCATGCGATGGCCACCGATCCCGGCCAGGTCGACCGGCTGATGGCGGTCCGCGAGGAGCGCCAGGCGCGGATCTCCGGTGGCAACGTCCCGCTGCTGCACGTCGTGCTGAACGAGGCCGTGCTCCTGCGCCCGGTCGGAGGGCCGGAGGTGATGGGCGGGCAGCTTCGCCACCTGCGCGAGGTGGTGGAGTCGCCGGAGATCACGCTCCAGGTCCTGCCGTTCCATGCCGGCGCGCACGCCGGCATGGGGTCGTCGTTCGTGATGCTGCACCTGCGGGAGTCCGGCAGCACGGTGGTCTACGTCGAGGACCTCTACACCGCCGGCTACCTCGACGGCGGCTCCCACGTCGAACGCTACGGCGCGGCCTTCGACCGCCTGCGCGGGTCGGCCCTCGACGAGGCGGAGACGACCACGCTGCTCGAACGGCAGATCAAGGAATACGCGTAGGTCCGCGCGGCACCACCGGACGAGGCGGCGGCCGCATCCGCCGCCGGTCCGGTGCCGGCCCCGTCTCGGCACCAGCGCCCGCGGACCGTGGCGGCGCGATCATGAGAACCGCCGCCGGAGTGAACCGCCGTGCGTTCGCGGACGCCGAGCGGGCGAATCGCCGAAACGATCACACCTTCGGGGCTGGTTGTTCGCCAGTATGGTCAAACAACAGTCCGAACTCCCCAGCAGGGAGAGCCGGTGAACCACCCGATCGGTTCGGCCGTACTCGAACGTCCCGCCGAGCCCGGCCCGGAGCGGCCAGCGCGCAGGAGCACTCCGCTGTGGCTCGCTCACCTCGTCGCGCTCACGGTCGGTCTGCTGGGGCTGGTCTGCGCGGTGTCGTTGCCGTTCGCGCCGGTGTGGTCCGACCGCACCGAGGTGCGGTGGCCGTCCGTGCACGCCGGTACGCCGGACGCGCCAGGCACCGGCACGACGCTCGACGCCGGACTGCAGTCGACCACGGCGCTGTTCGCGCCCTACCGCCCCGCCGAGTTCCACGCGGCGGTGCCGTGCGCGACGCTGCGGATCGCGGACGGGACGGTGCTCTCGACGCTGCCGCCGGGCAGCGACCGCGAGGGCATGGTTGTCGCGGCCCGCGACGGTGAGCCGCGGCTGCTGCTCGGGCAGCGGGAGGTCGAGCTCCCACCGCTCTCCGGCGACTGCACGCTCACCGTGAACGCCGACTCGCGGCAGACGGTGATCACCGCGGGACCCTCCACGACGACGCTGCCCGGTGTCGCGGCACCGGAGATCTTCACCTTCAGCACCGATCTCGAACCGATGCAGGCCGCCACGCTCTCGGTCACCGCGCGCACGTTCTCGTGGTTCGACACCACACCCACCGAGCAGAAGCGCGGCCTGATCACCGGCGCGCTGCTGATGGCGGTGCTGTCGCTGCTGTTCCTGGTGGTGACCGCGCCGCCGGCGATGTCGGCGCTGCGCGGGGCCGCGCGGCCCAGGACCTGGCTGCTGCTGCCGGTCGACGCCGCCGTGCTCGGGATTCTCGCGTGGTGGCTGGTCATCGGCCCGATCAGCGACGACGACGGCTTCGCGATGATGACGGTCCGCAACTTCGAGCCGACCGGCGACATCGCCAACTACTACCGCTGGTTCAACGCCTCCGAGACGCCGTTCACGCTGGTGCAGCACACGATGCGGTGGTTCGCCGACCACAGCCTCGCGCCCGTCTGGCTGCGGCTGCCGAGCGTGCTGGCGGGCGGGCTCACCTGGCTCGTCCTCAGCAGGGGCGTGGTCGGCCCGCTGTGCGGACCGGGCTCGCGGCTGCGGGCGCACCTGCTCGCCGCGGTGTTCTTCCTGGCTTGCTGGCTGCCCTTCGACCTCGGCGTGCGTCCCGAGGCGTTCGTCGCGCTGGGTACCACGGTGCTGGTCGCGGCGCTGCTGAAGGCCGAACACTCCGCGGGCCCCTTCGCGTGGCTGGGCGTGGCGGCGGTGGCCGCCGGCCTGACCGTCGCGGTGACGCCGTCCGGCGTCGCGGCGCTGATCATCGTGCTCCTGTTCTCGCCGCGCATCGCGAGGCTGGTCGTGCGGCCGGGAGTCGTACCGGCGTGGCTGTCGATCCCGGCGCGCACCGCGCTGATCACGTGCGCGGGGTCGGTCGGCCTGGTCGCGATGTTCGCCGACTCGACGTGGAACGGCGTTGCGCAGGCGACCTGGCTGCACAACGAGTTCGGCCCGAGCCTGGGCTGGTATCAGGAGTTCAACCGCTACAACGTGCTGCTCGGCACCACGCACTGGGGCGCCGCCGGCAAGCGGCTCGCGGTCTTCCTGGTGGTCACCGCGGTGCTGATCGCGGCGGGCTGCGTGCTGCGCGGAGTGCACCGCTCGACGCGGATGCCCGACGTCGCGCTGCTGCTCGGCGCGGTGGCGGCGATCTTCGCCGCGCTGTGGCTGACGCCGTCGAAGTGGACCCACCACTTCGGCTCGCTCGCCGGTCTCGGTCCGGCGCTGCTGGCGGTGACCGTCGTGATGCTGACGCGGGTGCGCGCGCGGCGGGAGGCCCGAGTGCTGGGAGTGTGCGGGGCGCTGGCGGCATCGCTGGCGGCGGGGTTGGCGTTCATGGGGCCCAACGCCTGGTACCTGTACTCCGACATCGCGATGCCGTGGTCGGACACGCCGGTCGAGCCGCTGGACCAGCCGGTGCTGTGGCTCGCCGTGGGCGTGGCGGCCGGTCTGGCCGGCTTCGCCGTCGTTCTCCTGTCGCGGCGCGGTGACTCCGAGGCGCGGCAGGCGTGGACCGCCATGCCGTCGTCGGTGATGGCGTTGGCGGCCCTGGCATCGACGATCGTGCTGCTCGGCTCGTTCACCACCGCGTACCGGGAGATGGGCGACCGCTTCTCGGTCGCCCGCACCAACTGGCGCAGCGTGACCGCCACGAGCTGCGGTGTCGAGCACGAGGTCGAGACCCTTCCGCTGGCCGCGACGTTGCGGGCACTGCCGGGCGCACCGGAATCCGACGGCTTCGCCCTTTCCGGGTCACCGCCACCGGAGCCCGACCTGGACCCCGAGTCCAGGAAGGACGGCGAGTTGCAGCCGCAGGAGGACGTGCCGCCGGTCTGGGACAGCCGCGAGGGCGGACCGCAGAACACCGGCAGCCTGACCACAGAGTGGTTCGAGCTGCCCGCGCTGGAGCCGGACCAGGTGCTCGCGATCTGGGTCGCGGGCAGGCCGGAGCAGGGCAACTCGCTCGTCGTCGAGTTCGGCACGCCGACCGGCGACGTGGTCCGGGAGCTGCGCGACCCGCCACCGACCGAACTGCCCTTCGACGACCCCCGACACGGCAGGCCGGTCGACTGGCGCGACTTCCGCCCATGGCGCGTGATGACCGTCGAGGTCCCCACCGGTGCCCGTACGGTGCGGCTGCACGCCGAGGACCGGACGACCGACGAGCAGGGCTGGCTGGCGGTCAGCGCCCCGGTGGTCCGCGACGTCGTGCCGTTGCCCGAGGTGCTCGACGCGCAGGGGCCGACGCTCGTCGACTGGCCGATGGGACTGCTCTTCCCGTGCCGCATCGACTACCCGCGCGTCAGCGGCGGCACCGCTGACAGCCCCGGTGTCCTGGTCGCGCCGCCCGCCGGTGAGGCGTCGATGGCGTACGACCCCGGCCTCGGAGGGGTCTTCGCCGGGGTGCCGATGCAGTCGCGCCGGATCGAACTGCCGAGCAGGTTGCGCGACGCCCCGGGCGTCCGGTGGGGGCACGTCTACGCCGTCAGCTACGACATCGAGCGCGACGTCTACGACCGGCAGGTGTCGAGGGTCCAGATCGGCGGTGCGGACGGCGACGGCGCCTACCCGTTCGAAGAGCACTGAAGCGGTTGGCGCGAAACCCGGAGCCGCCTGATCAGGTGCCGCCACCGGCCACTCTTTCGAGTGGACTGTCGGTGAGTGCCGGTGTGGTCGCTTTGCTTGGGGGTATGGGCTTTCATCGACCGTTCGCGGAATCTGCCGCGCGGCGGTCCCGCGGCTTTTCCTCCATCCTGCGGTTCTGGAGACGCATCCGGAAGCGAGCACCTGATCGCGGGGAGCAGCCGTGGCGGATGGCAAGGGGCTGGACGCGCCGGAGCGGGGGGCGTCGGCCGAGCTGAGGGACCAGGTGGCGCTGGAGTTCCGGCAACCGGCGCCTCGGGGCAGGTCCGCCCGCGTCCTGTCCGCGATCTTGGGGATCGTCGTCGGGCTCCTCGGCCTGCTCGCCGCCGTCGCGGTGCCGCTGGCGCCGGTGGTCGCCCGCGAGGTCACCGTCACCTGGCCGAAGGCCGCCGCGCCCGCCAGGTCCACCCTCGCGTTCTTCGTGCCGTACCGGCCGGTGTCGGTGGACGTCGACGTGCCGTGCCGGGTGGTGCGGTCGGGCCAGCAGCTCGGCAGGCCCGCCACGCTGGTGAGCAGCCGCCTGCCCGGCCAGCCCACGGCGGGTTTCGCGGTGACCACGGCGAGCGGCACCGCGCTGGTCCTGGTCGGCGGGCGCGAGGCGCTGCGGGCGCCGATCGGCCGCGACTGCGCCATCTCGCTGCACTCCGACGCTTCCGGGAGCACCGCCCGGATCGGCGACCGCACCGCCACGCTCCCCGGGGTACGGGTCGAGGACGTCGTCGCCTTCGCCACCGACCTTCCGCCGGACGCTGCGGCCGGGATGCGGGTGACCGCACGGGCCGCCAACCCGTTCGAGAACGAGCCGACCGCGGAGAAGGCGCTGCTGGTGTGGGGCCAGTTCCTGCTGGCCGGCCTCGCTTTCGTGGTGCTGGCCGTGCGCACGCGCGGCATGCGCGTGGTCAGTGTCGCGGCGACCACGGCGCCGCTGCCCGTCCAGCCCGGCCCGCCGGCCACCGACGGCAACCGCGCCCGCACGACACACCCCAACGACGACGGCACCACACGCCTCGACAGCGCTCGCACGGCACTCCTCGCCGGCGATGGGGCCGCGCCCGTGGAAACGCGGGTCGGCGCCTGGCGGCGCGCGGTGTCGGCACTGGTGGACCTGCTCGTGGTGGGCGTGCTCGGCGGCTGGTGGGTGCTCGGCCCGAACACGCCCGACGACTCGTTCGCGAGCGTGACCATCACCAACGCGCTCAACACCGGCGACGTCGGCAACTACTACCGCTGGGAGAACGCCTCCGAGGCGCCGTTCCTGCTCGCCCAGCGGCTGCTCGAACTGATGGCCGGGTTGAGCGCGGCGCCGCTGGCCATGCGGGTGCCCAGCGTCATCGCCGCACTGCTGACCTGGCAGCTGCTCAGCCGGGGCGTCCTGAGCGCCGTCATCCCCGAGCACAGCCGCAAGCCGTCGGTGCGGGCGCTCGCCGCGCTGAGCTTCCTCGCCTGGTGGCTTCCCTTCGGCCTGGGTGTGCGGCCGGAGCCGTTCGTGGCGCTGGGGGTGGTGGCGGCGCTGGCCTTCACGTTGCAGGGCGTGCGGCAGCAGCGGCTGGGCTTGCTCGGAGCCGCCGCGCTGTGCGCCGGGCTGTCGGTGGCGGTGAACCCGATGGGCATCACCGCGCTAGCGCCGTTCGTCGTGCTCGCGGGCCGGCTGCGGCGGATGCTGCGAGCGCCGGACGTGTTGCTGCTGGCCGCCATCGCCTCCACGGGCCTGGTAGCGATGTTCGCCGACCAGTCGCTGGCCGGAGCTCGCGAGGCGACTCGGTTGCACGGGTTCTACGGGCCGAACGTGCCGTGGTACCTGGAGATCCAGCGCTACCAGTTCCTCCTCGGCTTCGACCTCCAGGGCGACGTGGCCAGGCGTGCTCCGGTGCTGCTGACCGCGGTGGTGCTGCTGTTCACCGCGCTGCTGCTCAGCCGGGGCGCCCGCTGGCTGCCGGGCATGCGCATGGCAGGCGTGCCCGCGGGCTGCCTGGCGATCAGCCTTGCGCTGATGTGGCTGACGCCGTCGAAGTGGACGCACTACTTCGGTGCGCTCGCCGGTGTCGGTGCCGCCACGCTGACCGCCGGGGTGGTGCTGGTCGTGGTCACCGCGCGGCGGCTGGCCGGGGAGCGGACCGTGGTGCTCCTCGGCCTGCTCTGCACCGGCCTGGGCGTCGTGGCCGCGGCGTTGACGTTCGCGGGCAAGAACAACTGGTTCCTGCACTCGCACTACGGCGTTCCGTGGGGCGACGAGCCCGTGCACCCGCTGAACAACCCGCTGCTGTGGGGGCTGGGAGCCGGCGCGCTGCTGCTGGCAGCGGCGGTTCTCGGTGCCGTTCGCAAGGACCGGTTCGCCGCGCGGCGGACGCTGGTCCGCATGCCCGCCGTGCTCGGCGTGACGGCGGTCGGCACCACCGTGGCCCTCGTGCTGTACTCCTTCGCCGTCGCGCCGCTGCGCCAGAGCGGCAGCTACTCCGTCGGCGGGCAGAACCTCGCGAGCCTGACCGGGCAGAGCTGCGGGATCGTCGACCACGTCGTGGTCACGCCCGACGTACCGGGCGGCAGGCTCCAGGTGTCCGGCGGCGACCCGGAGGCGGTCGGTTTCCGCCGCAACGGCGGGTTCGCCTCGCCGCCGCCCGGCGGGACGGCGTGGAGCAGCTTCGGCGGCGGTCCGATCTCCACCGGGAACCTGACCACGGGCTGGTTCCCACTGCCTGCCGAGATTCCCGACAACCGCGAGCTGGCCGTCGACGTCGCGGGCCGCACCGGAGACGGGAACCGCATCGCCCTGGAGTTCGGCACGCGCGACGGCGTCATCGGCGAACGGGTGCTCGACGACACCGTGTTCGACGGCGACGAGCGCCCCGCCTACCCGGCCGACCACGTCATCGTGGACAAGCCGCAGGACAACCCGTCCTGGCGGACCCTGCACTCCGAGGTCCCCGACGGCGCCACCCGGGTCCGCATCCGGGCCGCCGACGGCACCACCGACGGAGCCGGGTGGCTGGCGGTGACCGGGCCCCGCATCCGCGAGGTCATCCCGATGGCCCAGTACCTGCGCGGCATGGCGCCGATCCTGGTTGACTGGTCGATGACCTGGTCCGCGCCGTGCCTGCGGGCGATGCCCGAGGTCGGTGGCGGACTCGCCGAACCGCCCGCCTACCTGGTCAACCCGCCGCACGAGCTCGGCTTCGGGGGCAGGGCGGCCTACGAGCGGGTGATCGGCGGCAGCTTCGCCGGTGTCCGGGAGGTCGGTCACCAGAAAGAGGTACCCACGCGGCTACTCGGTGTCGATCACGCTCCCCAATATGCCGAGTGGGGCCACCTGATCGAGGTCGATTACCCGCTATCGGGCAACGGTTTCGATGTTCAGAGCGTTCCGGTTTCACGGTGGGGTTGGCGAGGGGAGTGAACATGGCCGAGGCGATCAGTCACTCTGTCCGAGTTCCGGTGCCGCAACAACAAGCCGCGGAAGAGGGCAGCCCTTCGCTGGTCTCGTACGTGCTGCCGGTCTACAACGAGGTGGAGGGCATCCGCAGGTTCCACGAGGAGCTGACCGCGGCGGTCGCGACGCGGCCGGAGTTCCGCTACGAGTTCGTCTACGTCAACGACGGTTCGGCCGACGGTTCGCTGGGAATCCTGCGCGACCTGGCGAAAAACGATTCACGGGTGCACGTCCTCGACTTCGCCCGCAACTTCGGCCACCAGATCGCGATCACCGCGGGCCTGGACCACGCGGCGGGCGACGCGGTGATCATCATGGACACCGACCTGCAGGACCCGCCGCGGGTCAGCATCGAGCTGATCGACGCGTGGCTGGGCGGAGCCGAGATCGTCTCGGCGCGCAGGCGCACCCGGCAGGACAGCAGGTTCAAGCGGTTCACCGCCCACGGCTACTACCGGCTGCTGCGCCATTGCGCCGAGGTGGACATCCCGGTCGACACCGGCGACTTCCGGCTGCTCGACCGGCGGGCCGCCGAGGAGCTGCGCGGTTTCCGGGAACGCAGCCGCTTCATCCGCGGCATGGTCGCGTCGATGGGCTTCGAGCAGGCCGAGGTCCTCTTCGACCGGGACGAGCGCGTCGCGGGCGAGACGAAGTACCCGATGCGCAAGATGCTGCGGCTGGCCGCCGACGGCGTGACCAGCTTTTCGACGGTACCGCTGCGGCTCATAACCAGGATAGGGTTCGTCAGCCTCGCGCTGGCGCTGCTCGGCATCGTCTACGCGGTGGCGCTGCGGGTCTTCCTGCCAGAGGTGACCGTCTCCGGGTGGACGATGCTGATGGTCGCGATGCTCTTCCTGGGCGGGGTGCAGATGCTGTCGCTGGGGGTGATCGGCTCCTACGTCGGCCGCATCTACAACGAGGTCCAGCAACGGCCGCTCTACATCGTCCGGAAAGTGATCCGGTATGACCAGGACTGACCCCGGCGCACCGGTGGTCCGCGAACGGCTGGTCAGCCGCTCGCTGGTTCTCTACGCCCTGATCGGGTGCAGCGGTGTCCTGCTCGACTACGGGCTTTTCCTGCTGCTGTTCAACCTGGCCGGCCTGCACGAGCAGCTGGCCAACGCGATCAGCACCACGGCGGGGATCACCAACAACTTCGTGTTGAACGCACTGCTGAACTTCCGCAAGCGCGACCGGATCCTGGTCCGGTTCCTGCGCTTCTACGCCGTGGGCGTGGCCGGGATCGGGCTGACGTTCGTGCTGCTGCAGGTGTTCTCCGGCCACCTCGGCGTCGACCCGAACCTGGTGAAGGCCGGATCGCTGCCGGTGGTGCTGGTCTTCCAGTACACGATCAACCGGAAGTGGAGCTTCGGATGAGGTTGGGGATCGTCGGTGCGGGCGCGACCGGGCTGACCGCGGCGTTCGACGCGGTGAAGGCCGGGCACGAGGTCACCGTGCTGGAGGCGTCGGAGGAGCTGGGCGGGCTGGCCGCCTCGATCGAGGTCGGCGGCAACTCGCTGGAGCGCTTCTACCACCACAGCTTCAAGACCGACCGCGCGATGATCGAGCTGGTGCACGAGCTGGGGCTCGGCTCGAAGCTGCGCTTCCACAAGCCGAGCATCGGCGTCCACCTCGACGGCCGGATGCACGACTTCGGCACGCCGCTGGAGATGCTGCGGTTCCCGGAGTTCTCGATGCTCGACCGGGCGCGCTTCGCCGCGTCGTCGGCGGCGCTGAAGCTGGTCCGCGACGGCGAGCGGTTCAACTCCGTGCGCGCGCTGGACTGGATGCGCCGCTGGGCGGGGCCGAGGGTGACCGAGACGATCTGGGAGCCGCTGCTGACCGGCAAGTTCGGTTCGCGCGCCGGGGAGATCTCGATGGCCTGGCTGTGGGCCCGCATCCACTACCGCACCTTCGAGCTCGGTTACGTGCACGGCGGCTTCGACCAGGTGTACCGGGCGCTGCTGGAGGCGGTGACCGACCGGGGCGGCAAGGTGGAGTTCGGCAAGCCGGTCTCGTCGATCCGCCAGCCCGGCACCGAGGTCGAGGTCCGGGCCGGCGACGACGGCAGCAGCTACACCTTCGACCACCTCATCGTCACGGTGCCGCAGCCGGTGTTCGCCAAGGCGGCGGGCACCGCCTCCGACGACGTGCTCTGGCGCAACCAGTACCTCGGCGCGACCTGCTTCATCCTCGAATGCGACCGCGGCCTCATCCCCTACTACTGGCTGAACATCAACGATCCGGCCTTCCCGTTCCTGGCGGTCGTCGAGCACACCAACATGGTCGATCCGGCCGAGTACGGCGGCAGGCACGTGGTGTACGTCGGCAACTACGTGCCGCGCGACGACTGGCGGTTCACGACCGAGCCGAACGAGCTGCTCGAGGCCTACGTCCCCTGGCTGCGCAAGCTGAACCCCGAGTTCGACCTGTCGTGGGTGCGGGACTGGCACTTCTCGAAGGCGGGCTTCGCCCAGCCCGTCGTGACCCCGCAGTACCGGGCGCTGATCCCGCCCCACCGGACGTCGATGCGCAACGTCACGCTGGCGACCATGTCGCAGATCTACCCGCAGGACCGCGGTCAGAGCTACGCGATCCAGATGGCCCACGACGTCGTGCGCCACCTCGGCCTCGACCGCACGTAGCGGGGCCGCTCAGTCCCCGCCTCCACCCCCGCCGTCCCCGCCCCCACTGTCGCCGACCAGACCGCCGTCACCGCTGGAAGCCGGCGGCACGGCGGACGCGAGCGCGTAGCTGGTGTCCCGCATCGCTTCGGGACGGAAGGTGACCACGCCGATTCCGCGATCCGGGTTCATCCGGTGCGGGAAGCCCCACTTGCCGATGCCCAGCTCGTCGTGCAGGCCGACCGCCGCCATGAGGTCGGACAGGAACAGCAGGCGTTCGTCGAGCACCCTCCGACCTGTGGTGGTGGCGCGCAGCTCCGCGATCAGTCGGTGGCGCAACGCCTGGTCGGGGTAGTGGTGTTGCCTGCCGAGCAGCCGTGACAGGCCCGTACCGGGCCCGGGGCGCAGCAAGCCGCGACCGACGAGCGCGGCGCGGTGGTACTGGAAGGCGCCCTTGTGCCGTCGGACCCACCGGTTCAGCGAGACCGGACCCGCCTCGATCCACTGCAACAGCTCGGCCAGCACGTTGTCGGCCCAGGCGAGACCGGTGCTTTCGACGGCGAGCAGTTCGATCTCTGTCGGCTCCGGCCAGAAGAGTCTCGAACTCAGCAGGCTCGCGTGACCTACCCGGACCAGCAGCCTCCCGCGCAGCGCCAGGTCACCCAGCTCGGCCGCCGCGCAGCCCGCCGCGACCCTGGCGGACTCGCGCACTTTCCCCGATTCGCGGTGCGCGAGCAGGAGGAACTCCTCGGGCAGCGCCAGCGGGTGCGACGGGTGCATGCGCACAGCCTGCCCGAACACTCCTGGCGCGGTACACCTGATCGTGGAGGAGCGTCGGCACGTCGGGCACGTACCGTACTGAAACGCCTCGAACGGGGGACGCTCGTTCGTAATATGGCGCGATGGTCAGCGAAGCTCCACCGCGTGATCCGGCAGGGTTGTCCGAACGACTCAGTCGGGTGGTCGACCGCAGACTCCGCGTGATCCTGCTGCTGTCCGCGCTGGCGCTCGCCGGCTGCCTCGGGACGCTGGTCTCGGTGTACTCGTTCTGGGGCGACTTCGAGGTCTACCGGTGGGGCGTGCACACCTGGCTCGCCGGAGGCGACTTCATCAACACCAGGGCGCCGGTCCGCAACCCCGACCCGCTGCCGTGGGTCTACCCGCCGTTCGCGCTGCTGCCGCTGGCGCCGTTCGCCGTGGTGCCGCCGATGGTCGGCCTCAGCATGCTCAACGTCGTCGACGTGCTGGCCCTCGGAGCAACGATCTACCTGGTCACCCGCCATGCGTGGCCGACGGCGGGGACGCGCGGGGCGCTCGCGGTGGCGGCCGCCGGCCTGCCGCTGACGTTCGTCCTCGAACCCGTGCACGCCTGCTTCGGCCAGGGGCAGGTCAACATCGCGCTGATGGGGCTGGTCGCGCTCGACTGCCTGGCCCGCGAACCGCGCTGGCCGCGCGGTCTGCTGGTCGGCATCGCCGCCGCCATCAAGCTCACCCCGGCCGCGTTCCTGCTGTTCTTCCTGCTCCGCAAGGACTTCCGCGCGGCCGTCACGACCGCGGCCACCGCCGTGCTGTGCACCGCGCTCGGCTTCGCGGTCGACTTCACGGCGTCGGTGGACTACTGGTTCCGCCGCGGACCGGCCGCCGACGTCGCCGGGCACGCGCTGAACAGCAACCAGTCGGTGCTTGGTGCGTTCGCCCGCTTCGACCTGCCGGTGTTCGCGCAGAACACCGCGTGGGCAGTGCTGTGCCTCGGACTGCTCGTGGTGACCGCCCGCATCCTGCCGCGGGTGAGCGCCCCGGCCGCGTTCGTCACCGTCGGACTGTTCGCCGTCCTGGTCTCGCCGACGTCATGGTCGAACCACTGGGTGTGGGTCGTGCCCGGCCTGTTGCTGTTGGGCGCCAACGCGATCCGGCGCCGGCGTGGTTACCTGCCGGTGGCCGTGACGGCACTGATCGCCGTCACGGCCCCGTGGCACTTCCTGCCCAGCGTCGGGGGAGCCGAGCTGTCGTGGACACCGGTGCAGCACGTCGTCGGCAACACCTACGTGCTGACCGCCGTCGTCGCGCTGGTGTGGACCGCGCTGGTCACCAGGGCTGGTCGATGACGGCCCCGGTGCTCTGGTCGATCGCGATGTAGCCGCCCTCGAAGTCGACCTGGGTGCGGCCGTCGGCCGCCTCGTACGGGTTCGACGTCGGGTACCCCAGGTAGGACAGCTCGCGCCGGAGCTCGTGCCAGCGCAGCATGATCGCCCCCGTCACGAAGTGCGCGCCGCTGGCCGGGTGCCAGTACGCCGCGGCGGGCGGGTCGTCCTTGCCGGTGAACTCGTTCTGCCTGCCCAGGCCGTCGAGCGTCGTCAGCTCGTCGCTGCTGGGGTAGCCGAAGCCGTTCTCCCAGCCGTTGGCCGCCCACAGGTCGCGGATCGCGCCCTGCACCGAGTGCGCACCGGTCGCCTTCGTCCAGTACACCGACGCGCCGGCACCGTCACCGCCGACGAAGTGGTTGTAGACCCCGACGCCGTCGGGAGTGCTGGCGGTCGAGGAGGTCGGGTAGCCCAGGCGGCTGGCCTCCCAGCCCTTGTCGGACCAGAACTTGCGGATCGTCCCGGCCACCGTCTGCGCGCCGGTCGACGGGCTCCAGTACACCGAGGCGTCGCGGGTGAAGTGGTTGTAGCTGCCGACCCCGTCGGGGGTCGCGACCTCGTCGGTGGTCGGCACGCCCAGCACGCGGTGCGCACCGGAGCGGACGAACCGCTGCGCGATGTCGCCGTGCAGTTCGTGAACCCCGGTGGCCGGGGAGTGGTAGAGCCAGCCGTTCTGGAAGTGCTGGTAGGAGATGTCGCCCTCGACGTACTCGGTGTCGACCGGGTTGCCGAGCAGTTCCCGCAGCCCGGCGTCGGTCCAGTACCGGAGCTCGATCGGCGTGAACGCCTGCGCGTCGGGCTGCACCGGCGTGGCCTCGCCGGGCGCGGCGGTGGCGGGCAGGGAGGATGCGAGTGAGAGCGCGGCGCACGCTGCGACCGCCGCGGCGAACCGTTTCCTGATCAAATCCGATCCCCTTTCATGGCCCCGGAATTGGGCTGCCATGTACACGTGCCGTCGCGGTGATCGGTTGCCCGCCGTCGAGCGCGTCCCCCAGTTCGCCCAGCGCCTTCGAGGTGGGCCGGGACGGCGAGACCCCACTCCCGCCGTCCCGGCTCGTCGGTGACCGGACCGGCCGGTCACCGGGCTTCGCTGTCGGACTCGGTCTGCTGCGTGCCCGCGTTGCGCGCGATGTCGGGGTAGTCGTTGTCGGCCAGCGTCGGGAACCGCTTCAGGCTCGACCGGATCTCGGTCGGCACCCGCAGGTCGTACTGGCCCACCGGATGCAGGTAGCGGATGACGAAGACGTTGCCCCACGGCGTGCGCGGCGGGCCGCCGGGCAGCTCGGCGTGCAGCCTGGTCTGCACCCACTCCCGGGTGGTGCCCACCCAGGCGCCGCCCCATTCGAGGTTGGAGATGTTGTCCAGCCACTCGGGCGGCAGGCCCTCGTCGGCGGTCAGCCGCACGACCGGGGTGTCGGTGATGCCGTCGCGGATGCCGACCTGGTCCACGCACGGCCACAGCGGCGCGTTGATGTGGTTGGCCAGCACCGCCTTGCCCCGCGTCAGCTCGGTGACCGGCCGGTCGTCGGTGAGCTTGGGCTCGGCCACCGCAAGCCACGTCCGGGCGCCGGTGACCTGGTCGACCACGATCACGCGCAGCGCGCTCGCACCGGCAGGCACCTCCACCGAGAGCTGCTGCCACTCCCGCAGCGCCGAGCGGCGCAGCTCGGGGTGCAGGGGCTCGGTGACGACCCCGGCCCGCGTCGCGAACTCGACCTCGAGGACCTGGCCGTCGAGTCGTCCCGCGACCGGGACGGTCACGTGCGGGGCGGGCTCGGCGATCGGGTACCAGCCGGTGGCGAGGCGCCCGGTGCCGGTGCTGGTGCCGTCCGGTCGCTCGTCGTGCCAGATCGTCGCCGGTTCCTCCCACGGCGAGGTCGGCAGCGGAGGTGCGGTGGTGGCGAAGTCCCCGCTCACCTCGGCCGCACCCGGCGGCCCGAGCCGTCCGGCGGGCAGTTGCACTCGCACGTCGGTGGCCAGCCCGCACCCGCCGGACATCGCCTGCACGCCGGACCGCGCGACCGTCCAGCCCGGCGCCTGCCCGATCGGCGCGACCACGAACAGCGCCAGCATCAGCAGCACCGCGCCGAACGACGCGGCACCCAGCACCGCGCGGTCCGGGCCGACGCGCACCACCTGGCCGTGGCGCCGCCGCCACCTCGCCCACAACCACGCCGCGACCGCGACTCCGACCCAGATCAGCGGATTGCGCAGGTAGAGCGGGCCGATGTGCGGTTCGAGGTTGTTGGTCATCGGGTCGAGGTTCAGGTGCTCGCCGAACCGCTGGCCCGCGTCGGTGAACGGCATCCACCGGTTGTCCCCGGCGAAGCTCAGCGAGACCGCGCCCACCAGCAGCAGGACGCCGGCGCCGGTGACGACGAGTCCCGCGCGGCGGGGCAGCGGCGAACGCAGCAGCACGGCCGCGAGCAGCACGGTCGGCGCGGCGGCGACGGAGTGGAAGTGGTTGACCCACTTGGTCGGGCTCAGCGCGATCAGCACCAGCGCCACCGAGGTCGTGATGACCGAGACCAGCGTGAGCCTGCGGATCGGGTCCCGGCCCATGCCGCCGCGCCCGCTGGCGATCGCGACCACCACGACCACCGCCAGCGTCAGCAGCACCGGCAGCCGCCGCGCCCATCCCGCGGTGTTGAGCAGCGTGTTGTAGTGCTCGAACTCCTCGTACCAGGAGAACGACAGGTAGTACCACTGGTGGACGCGGGTGGCCTCCACGACGTCGGCGAGCGTGGCGTCGGCGAAGCCCACCGGGATGACGACCGTCGCCGAAGCCGCCGCCAGCAGCACCGCGGCGACGCGCGCCTCCCACGGCTGCTCCCGCAGCCACCGGATCAGCCACGGCAGGCAGAGCAGCAGCGGAGCGGCCGCGACTACGCCGGAAGGCGACGCCGTCACGGCGAGAGCCGCGCACACCGTCGCGAGCGCGAGCGCGCCGATGGACTGCCGCACCACCGCCGCCTCAGCGAACACCAGCACCGCCGCCGCGCACATCACGATCACCGGCTCCGGCCGCAGCGTGGTGCCGTAGGGCAGGTACCAGACCAGGTGGGCCGCGAGCAGCGCCCACGGCACCGCGCGCAGCGTCGCGGCGCGGCCGAGCAGCGTCGCCAGCAGCACCCGCAGGAACATCCACGTCACCAGGCCGCAGACGGTCGGCACCACGCGCATCCACCACAGCGACCAACCACCGAGCTCGCCCCACGCCTGCAACAGGTACTGGCTGAGCACGAACGGGTTCTCGGTGACGTTGAACATGTAGACGAAGTTGCCCATGTAGCCGTTCTCGCCGGCGTTGCGGGCCATCATCATGTACCAGCCGTCGTCCATGTTGGACGGACCGAGGAAGATCCAGGCCACCGACACCAGCAGGACGACCGCGTCGGCGGCCCCGAACCTCGGGAACCGCATGCCAGGCCCGGTACCGCGCCAGACCCGCCAGGCGAGGACGAGCAGCGCCAGCAGGCTCAGTCCGTGTGCGATCAGCAGCACTGTCTTCAGCGCGGTGGGGGAGGACTCGTATCGGGCGTCCGGATGCAGTTGCACGGCGAGCCCGCCGGTGTCGGCGGCTTGCGTGGACAGCTCCGAAACCTGCGGCGGCAACACGTCGGCGCGGTGCAGCAGCGGCACGCCGTCGCGGTCGATGCGTACTCCGCCTGCGTCGGCGCGCACGTGGTAGACGCAGGATGGTCGCAGCGAGTCGGCGAGGACTTCCTGCCCGTCGACCCAGAACCGCGCGGTGCCGGACTGCGCGGTCACGTTCATCCCCGGCCCGTCCGCGGGGTGGGTGTTGAGCGCGGCCCCGCCGTTGGGATCGACGGAGTTGAGGGCCTGGCAGGGAATCGTCGCGTCGATGTCCAGCGGCCGGTACGGGGAGAGCGGGAGCACCGTCGAGGTGGGGGCCGAACCCGCCTTCGGCCAGTTCACCACCGGCGCGTCGGCCCGAACCGGTGAGAGCACGGCCAGCACGCCGAAGATCAGGGTGAGGCAGGCGAGGACTGCCGGCGTCCAGTAGCGGCGGCGGCGTATCCGGGTCTGGTCATCGCCCGGAGGCGGAACGGCTCCCATGCCTCATAGATCTGTGACGAGGGCGAACAGGTTTACCGTTTCAGCGTTTCGAAAGGATCACGATTGCTTTGGCCTGGTCAGGCCCGGGAGTTCCGCGGCGCGGCTCCGCCGCGGAACTCCCGGGGGCGGTCACGCGACCTTGACGCTCACCTCGATGTTGCCCCTGGTGGCGCGGGAGTAGGGGCACACCTCGTGCGCCTGCGCGACCAGGTCCTCGGCGCGCTCGCGCTCAACGCCCGGCAGGTCCACCACGAGCTCGGCGGCCAGGCCGAAGCCCTCGCCGTCCTTGCCGATGCTCACGTGCGCGGTGACCGACGAACCCTCCGACGAGACCTTCGCCTGCCCGGCGACCAGGTGCAGCGCGCTGTGGAAGCAGGCCGCGTAGCCGGCGGCGAAGAGCTGCTCGGGGTTGGTGCCGGCGCCACCGGCGCCGCCGAGCTCCTTGGGCATGCTCAGGTCGGTGTCGAGAACTCCGTCGGAGGAGCGGATGTGGCCGCTGCGTCCCTGGCCTGTCACGGTCGCTTCGGCGGTGTAGAGGACGTTCACGATTGCCCCTTTCGGTCGGGCGGCTTGCCACTGCGGCGAACTGCCGGATGCCGTCGGCTGCGACGGTAGTGCGCAATTTAATTGTGCACAACCAAAGTGTGGTTCATCACTGGACGACCCCTGTGAAATCCCGTGACCAGCGGATATTGCGCACAGTTGAGTTGAGCGCCATCGAAATCGGGTGGTAGCTTCGCTGGCTATGAGTGCTTCGGACGCCGGGCGGGAGTCGTACCTGACCTTGGATCGCCAGGTGTGCTTCGCGCTCTACAGCGCGTCCCGCGCCTTCACCAACCTGTACCGGCCGGTCCTGGCCGACCTCGGCCTGACCTACCCCCAGTACCTGGTGATGCTCGTGCTCTGGGAGCGCGAACCGGTCTCGGTCAAGGACCTCGGCGCCGCCCTCCGCCTGGACTCGGGCACCCTGTCGCCCCTGCTCAAGCGCCTGGAATCCGCCGGACTGGTCACCCGCGTCCGCAGCGCGGGGGACGAGCGGTCGGTGGAGGTCGCCCTCACCGGCGACGGCCGCGACCTGCGCCGCCGCGCCGAACACGTCCCGGCGAGCATGCTCTGCGCCACCGGCATGCCGGTCGAAGAGCTCGACGCGCTCCGCGACACCCTGGACCGCCTCACCGCCCAGGTCGACGCCGCCGCGGAACATGCCCGCTCAGCCATGGCGGCGGAGGGATGAGTGGGGTGTTGACGCGAAAAGGGGCCGCCGGAGGTGTCCTCCGGCGGCCCCTTTTCGTATAGCTCAGAACGGCAGCTTGCGGAAGATCGCCTTCGGCAGGTGCCGCAGCACGCTCATCACCCAGCGCATCTGCACCGGAACCCAGATCGACTCCCGGTCCTTGCGCACGGCGTCGATGATGGCCGCGCCGACCTGCTGCGGCGTCTGGGCCATCGGGGCGGGCTTCATGCCCTCGGTGAGCTTGGTCTTCACGAAGTTCGGCCGCACGACCGTCACCTTCACGCCGGACTCGGCCAGGGCGTAGGTCAGGCCGGTGTAGAAGATGTCGGCGCCGGCCTTCGACGAGCCGTAGACGAAGTTCGAGCGCCGCGCGCGCTCACCCGCGGGCGAGCACATCATGACGATGTGCCCGTGGCCCTGCTTGCGCAGCTTGTTCGACAGGTGCACGCCCAGCGAGATCGGGGCGACGTAGTTGACCTCGGCGACGAAGCGAGCGGCCGCCGGGTCGGTCCAGCCCTTCTCGTTGTCGCCCTGGACGCCGAAGGCCACCAGCGTGACGTCGATGTCACCGTCGGCGAACGCCTTCTCGACGACCTCGCCGTGGGTCTGCGGGTCGGTGGCCTCGAACGGGAGCGTCGTGACGGTGCTGCCGGTCTTGCGCAGCCGCTCGGCGGCGGCCTCCACGAGATCGGCTTCCTCCGGGCGCGCCGCGAGGATGATCCGCAGCGGGCGCTGCGCCGCGTACTGCTCCGCGGTCGCCAGCGCGATGTCGGAAGTACCGCCGAGGATGAACAGGGACTGCGGGTTTCCAACCGCGTCGATCATAGGAACAACCTTCGGGACAGATCGGAGTTGAAGATTCCTTCGGGATCGACGGCGGCGCGGACCTGGCGCCACTCGTCGAGACGTGGGTACATCTGCCGGACCATCTCCGGCGTGGTGCGCGAGTCCTTCGCGAAGTACAGACGGCCGCCCGCACCCAGCACCATCTCGTCCAGTTCCTCGCAGAAGCGGTGCAACCCGTCCTTGATCGGGAAGTCGACCGTGATCGTCCAACCCGGGATGGGGAACGACAGCGGCGCGCGGCTGCTGTCACCCATCCGCTTCAGGACGTTGAGGAACGACACGTGCCCGGACTCCGCGATCCGCTGCACGAGCCTGCGCAGGGCCTCGTCCTCCTCGAACGGCACGATGAACTGGTACTGCAGGAAACCCTTCGAACCGTAGGCGCGGTTCCACTCGCCGAACATGTCCAGCGGGTGGTAGAAGGCGGTCAGGTTCTGCACCTGCCCGCGTCCCTGCTTCGGCGTCTTGCGGTACCAGATCTCGCTGAGCGTGCTGAACGTCAGCTTGTTGGCCAGCCCGTTGGGGAACACGTCCGGGAAGGTCAGCAGCTGCGGCGCGTCGAACTTCAGCGGGTCCGCGCGCAGCTTCGGCGGCAGCTCGTCCAGCTTGGCCAGCGAGCCGCGGGAGAACGCCGAACGTCCCAGCTTCGGGCCGGTGGAGATCGCGTCGAACCACGCCATCGAGTAGTCGTAGTTCATGTCCGAGCCGTTGGAGAACAGCTCCAGCGTCTCGTCGAGGTCCTTGGTGCGGTCGGCGTCGACGATGAAGTACGCGCTCTCGGTGCGCTTCATCTGCACCTTGGCGCGCAACACGATTCCGGTCAGCCCGACACCACCGACGGTCGCCCAGAACAGCTCCGAGCCCTCGCCGTCCGGCGTGATCGTCCGGATCTGGCCGTCCGCGGTGAGCAGGTCCATCGACACCACGTGGTTGCCGAAGCTGCCGTGCGAGTGGTGGTTCTTGCCGTGGATGTCGCAGCCGATGGCGCCGCCGATGGTCACCTGCCGGGTGCCCGGCAGCACCGGGACCCACAGGCCGTGCGGCAGCGCGGCCCGCATCAGCTGGTCCAGGCTCACGCCCGCGTCGACGTCGACGACCGCCTTGTCGCGGTCGATGTCGTGGATGCGGTTCAGCGCGGTCATGTCGATGACGGTGCCACCCGCGTTCTGCGACACGTCCCCGTAGCTGCGGCCCAGGCCACGGGCGATCACGCCGCGCTCGCCGGCCTCGCGCACCGCACGGGCGATCACCTCGACGTCCGGGGTGCTGACCACCCGCGCCGTCGTCGGGGCGGTGCGGGCCCACCCCATCAGTTTCCGGGTTTCCACGCCAGCAGTCACAGGCTCAGCCTCCGGGACAGGTCGGAATGGAACACGCCTTCGGGGTCCACCGAGGCGCGGATCTTGCGCCACTCGCCGATCCGCGGGTACATCCGCTCGATCATCTCCGGCGTGGTGCGCGACTCCTTGGCCAGGTAGAGCCGGCCGCCCGCGTCGAGCACCATCTCGTCCAGCTCGCCGCACAGGCGGTCCAGGCCCGGGGTGACCGGGATGTCCACGGTCAGCGTCCAGCCCTCGCGCGGGAACGACATCGGCGCGTCGTTGCCCTTGCCGAAGGTCTTGAGCACGTTGAGGAACGACACGTGGCCCGACGCGCTGATCTTGTCGATCGAGCGGCGGAACATCGCCTCCTGCCCGAAGGGCACCATGAACTGGTACTGCAGGAAGCCGTTGGGGCCGTACACCCGGTTCCACTCGCCGACCAGGTCCAGCGGGTGGAAGAACTGCGTGATGTTCTGGACCATGCCGAACTTCGTCGGCGCCTTGCGGTACCAGACCTCGTTGAACGCGGTGATGGTGTACTTGTTGACCAGACCGTTGGGGAAGATCGGCGGGGCGGTCATCAGCTGCGGGGCGTTGAACTTCAGCGGGTCCTTGCGCAGCTTCTTCGGCAGGTCCTCGATCCTGGCCGAGTTGCCGCGGGTCAGCAGCGCGCGACCCAGCTTGTCGCCGCGGGCGAGCGAGTCGAACCAGGCGACCGAGTAGATGTAGTTGTCGTCGGAGCCGTCGGTGAAGTACTCGATCAGCTCGTCGAGGTTGCGGGTCTGGACGTTGTCGACCAGGAAGTACGCCGTCTCCACGCGCTTGAGGCGGATGGTGGCGTTGAGGATGATGCCGGTCAGGCCCATCCCGCCCACGGTCGCCCAGAACAGCTCGGAGTTCTCGCCCTCCGGGGTCAGGCTCCTGACCTGGCCGTCGGCGGTGAGCAGGTCCATCGCGAGCACGTGGCTGCCGAAGGAGCCCTGCGAGTGGTGGTTCTTGCCGTGGATGTCGGAGCCGATGGCGCCGCCGATGGTGACCTGGCGGGTGCCGGGCAGCACCGGGATCCACAGGCCGTAGGGCAGCAGGCGCCGCATCAGCGTGTCGAGCGAGACACCGGCGTCCACGACGACCGTTGCGTTGTCGACGTCGACCTGGTGCACGCGGTCGAGCGCGGTCATGTCGATGACCGTGCCGCCGGCGTTCTGCGAGGGGTCGCCGTAGCTGCGACCGAGGCCGCGCGCGATGACGCCGCGCTCACCGGCCTCCCGGACCGCCTTCGCGATCACTTCCACATCGGGGGTGCTGACGACCCGAGCGGTGGTCGGCGCGGTGCGCCCCCAGCCGGTCAGCGTCTGAAGCTCGTCCTTTACCGATCCCACCCAGCCGAGTCTATCCGCGGGTCAGGTGCCGATACGGGCGGGTGCGGCCGGTCCCCGGCGGTGTGCTCCGGGTCATCGATAGACTGCCGGGCGGACTCACGTCGTCCTGGCCTGTCCGTCGCAACTCCTGAGGTGAAGCAGTGGCCGTGGCCGAACCAGCTGCCGGGCAAACCGCGAATTCCGAGGTCAAGCGGCTCGGCGTGTTCAACCAGTTGTTCCGCTTCGTAGTCATCGGCGGCGGCTGCGCGATCATCGACTCGGGCACCTACGCGCTGATGCTGGGTCTCCTCGGATGGCCGGTCTGGCTGTCGAGGGCGATCAGCTTCATCCTCGGCACCAGCGCTTCCTACGTCATCAACCGACAATTCACTTTCCGCGGCGCCAGCACGGGCAACACCACCGCCAAGGCCGGTGGCTTCGCGCTCGTGTACATCGTCACGTTCTTCGTGAACTGGGGCACCAACCAGCTGCTGGTGATGCTCACCGGCGCGGAGGGCAACGGGTGGCTGCTCACCCTCTGCTGGGTCATCGGTCAGGGACTCGGCACGCTGATCAACTTCGTGATGCTGAAGTGGGTCGTGTTCCGCGACTGACCCACCGCGTCGCACCAGCCGCCGCAGGCCCCGGCCCGCGGGGGCTTTTTCATGTATCAGCGGGCGAAGCCGGTGCCACGCGACGGCGCGCCGTAGGCGTTGGCGTCGCCCCGGCTGTTCTCGACGTGCGCGGTGGCGACGTGGGCGAAGTTGACCGAGAAGCGACCGCCGTCGGCGGTCTTGAGCGTCCTGGCCGATCCGGCCGCCATGAACTCGGGCAGCTGCTCGACCAGGGCGTCGGCCTCGGCCGGGTCCAGCGCGACGTGCAGGGGCTGGGCGGCACCGGACAGGTGCAGCACGAGGTTCTGTCGGGTGTTGGTCATGGACCCAGGTCACCACGCGTGCGGAAGCGGTGACACCCGGTTTCACCCTGAGCTGACGGCACGGGCCCCGCTTTCGCCCAGGGCGTAGGCGGCGGCCCGAGCAGCCCGGCACGGGCCGCCGACCGGAGCCGCCGGGTGCGAGCCGGACGGCGGAGCCGACAGGAGCCGGCTCGCCGACCGGAGCCGCGCCCGAGCCGGACGGCCGGAGCCGCCCGGCCTCACGGCTGCTCGCCGCCTACCTCACGGGTGCTGGCCGGGCTGCGGCTCCTCCGCGCTGTCCCCGAAGCCCTGGACGTCGTTGCGGTCGTCGGAGTTGGGCACGTCGCCGGGCAGCTGCACCGTCTTGCTCAGCGGCCCGGGCGTCCAGGTGCCCCAGTGCGTCTCGGGGTGCACCTCCATCGCCGCCTCCGCCGGGAGCGCGTCCGGCACGAACGGGTCGACCCGGTAGAGCGAGCCCCAGTCGCGGTGGATGTCGTTCTTCACGTACGTCGGCAGCTCGCGCATGCTCGTCGTGATGTTCAGCCACCCGAGGGGGCCGCCGCTGTCCGGCGACGACCAGCCCTGACCGATGTCGCGCACCTCGGCGCCCGCCGACACCCGGAACTTGGGCATCTCGGCGATGCCGTTGCGGATGCCCGGGATCTGCAGGCACGGGTGCACCAGCGCCGCGGTCCACTCGACGAAGGTCGGCGCGTCGCCGACGAAGTCGGTCATGTTGCGCAGCTGCGGCGCGCGCGGCGCGCTGACCGCGACCCAGCCGTTCGGCCCGAGCGACTGGTCGGTGGCCACGACGCGCATCTTGGTCGCGCCCTCCGCGTCGCCGCGCACGGTCACCCGGTGGTCACGCCAACTGGGGCCGGGGCTGACCGGGACGTAGTGGCGCTGCATGACCTCGAAGCCCTTGTCGGTGTCACGACCGAACTCGATGTAGGCCGAGTTGGCACCACCGTTGGCCCCGGCCAGCATCACGACCACCGGCACCTCGCCGTTGGCGGCGCGCTCCGGCAGGTCGTACCACTGGGTGCGCAGCTCGCCGATCCCGGTGCCGGTCTTGTCGTAGCTGCCCCACACCGGCGCGTTGTCACCGCCGAAGCGGTGCGGCGGGGACCAGTCGGGCTCGTCCGGGTCGTTGCCGTCGCCCTGCGGCAGCCCGGAGCGGTTGAAGCCGTCCAGCTTCGCCTTCAGGTACGCGTCGGCCGTCTCCTTGTCCTTGAGGCGCTTGGCGGGCACCGGCACGTCCGGGCTGACCGGGGGAGCGGCCGTGGTCGGCTGGTTCGCCGAGACCTTCAGCATGCCCGCCTGCGGGTTGGCCTCCACGTAGACGTAGTCGGACAGGCCGCAACTGGACCCGGTGATCTGCTTGACGTTGTCCGCGCCGAGGCTGTAGCTGCCCCACTGCTTCTGGATGACCTTGGCGAAGTTCACGAGTTCGAACACCACCAGCAGTGCGCAGATGATCGACAGCGGCGCGGTGCCCAGCCGCAGCGCGCGGCTCTGGCCCTCCATGCCGCGCGCCTTCTCGTCGACGACCTCGGGGTTGTGCGGGTCGATGCGCAGGTGCTCGATGAACGCGATGAGCATCGCGATGGCGGCGATGAGCAGGAACACCGTGCTCGCGCCGTATCCGAAGATCACCGGCGGCTTGTCGAACCACGGCACGCCCCAGCCGGAGACGTACCACCAGGCGTTGGGGCCTGTGGTGCCGAACGCGAGCACCAGCATCAGCCCGGCGAAGAACCCGGCTCGGTTGCGCTTGGAGCGCAGCACGGTGCTGCTGGTGGCAAGCGCGGTCAGCGCCGCGAGCGCGCCGCCTACGGCGGCGAACAGGCCGAAGTGGTGCGTCCACTTGGTGGGGGTCAGCGCCAGGACCACGAACGACAGCGCGGCCACGGCGAGCAGCCTGCGGCTCGGGCCTAGCGCGGCGCCGCGGATCTTGCCCCGGCGCAGCAGCACGACCGCGCACGTCGTCAGGCACAGCATCACCAGCAGCACCGGGATGCGCCGGGTCATCGAGCCGTCCGCCGTCGGGCTGAACAGCAGGTTGTAGCGGCTGAGCTCTTGGTACCAGTCCTGGCTCGGGCCCAGGTCGGTTCGCAGGTCGGTGGCGTCCAGGATCGACTGGAGCGTCTGGTCGGAGAAGACCACGACCAGGATCACGAAGCCGGACGCCGCGATCGGCGCCAGCACCGGCACCCAGCCGAACTCCCGCGCACGCTTGCGCACGATCTGCAGCAGCGGCTTCAGCGCCGCGATGTAGGGCAGCACGGCAACCAGGCCGTGCGGGTTGGCGCCCACCGCCAGCGCGGCCACCACCAGGCCCAGCGCGGCGGGCATCAGCCGCCCGGTCGCCACCGCGCGCTCCACCGCGCACAGGGCGAGCAGCGAGAACAGCACGACGACCGGCTCGGGACGCAGGCCGTTGTTGTAGGGCAGCCAGAACGCCAGGAACACCGCCGCCGCGGCCCAGCCCGCCGCGTTGCTGCGCCGGACCTGGCGGCCCAGGCGGGGCAGCACCTCGCGGCTGATCAGCAGCCAGCTCACGATGCCCATCAGCAGGGCGGGCAGCCGCACCCACGGCGTCGCCGTGGATACCTGCACCCACAACGAGTACAGCTCGTAGAACCAGCCGAAGGGCGCCTCGGGTACGGCGAACCAGCGGAAGTAGTTGCTGACGTAGCCTGCCGTCTCCCGGGCCCGCGCGATCGTCAGGATGTAGCCGTCGTCGGAGGTCATGGCACCCATGACCCACCACACGCAGAGCGCGCCGATCACCGCGACGTCCCGGAACGTCGGCTTCCACCAGCCCGGCGGCACCAGGCGCGGCGGACGCCTGCCCGCGCGCACGTCCAGCCTTCGCAGCGCGACGACCGAGCCGATGAACGCCAGCACCACCAGCCCCATCGCCGACAGCTTCAGCACCGTCGCGCTGCTCTCGTAGCGGTTGTCGACGCGGGCCTCGAACGACAGGTCCCGCACGTTGTCGACCGACTCGTCGAGGTCGGAGTAGATGCCGGTGAGCTGCGGGCGCTGGTCGCCGCGGGTCGAGGCGAGCTGCTGGTCGCCGACGTTGGCGGTGGTGCCGCCCGCGTCGGAGTGCACCGAGATCATGCAGTCGCCCGCGGGCAGCGGGACGGTGCTCAGCGACTGGCCCTTGGCCAGCAGCGTCAACATGTTGTTGTCGACCTGCAGGACCAGGCCGGTCAGGTTGCCGTAGTCGGAGTTCGGCGGGTTCGTGCTGAGGACGGTCGCCGGCCGCCCGCCGATGCGGGCGTCGAGCCCGCGCGCGGTCTCGCAGGGGACGTTCGCGTCGAGCCAGACCGGAGAGAAGGACACCAGCGGTGCCGAGACCGGCTTGGTGCCCTGCGCCGTCGGCCACCTGAGCGTGGTGACCTCGTGGTTGACGGGCAGGAACGGCAGTGCCAGCGCCAGAACGGTGCCGAGCAGTCCGGTGATCGCCGCGAACAGCTTCAGCCGCTTGACCGAAGCGTCGTGACCGTTACTCGCTGCTCGTGCCGGGGAGCCCGACGGAGTTCCGTCGTCGTCCTTCCGGCTGTCGTCGTCCTGGCCAGTGAACACGAATGGAGAATAGTAGCCGCTGGTACGAGCCCGGTCGCGGCGTTCGGTGCATGTGTGCCTGGACACGAAAGAGTGGTCGCCGGTAACGCCCTGACCTGCTGACTCAGCTCCTTCTCAGATCACTCTCAGTGTTTCGTGACCACCCGGTGACCGTCCGCCTCAGCGCCGGAAGAAGTGCTCCCGCCGACCCTGGCGCAGCAGCCGCAGCCACTCCCGGAACGCCTTCGGGTCGCGCCGGTGCCCCACGAAGTAGAGCCCGAAGCGCAGGATCTCCAGCGCGCCGATCTTGCGCATCCCCGGCTGCGACAGCAGGTAACCACGGTTGCGGTAGGTGTAGTAGCGCTTGTTCGCGTCTGAGGGGTCCTGGGCGTGGAAGCGGCCGCCGAGCATCGGCTTGAACTCCGCCGAGCCGTCCGGGTGCACGAACCGCGTCTTCAGCGTCGTGCCGAACGGCAGGCCGGAGCGGACCACGCGCCGGTGCAGCTCCACCTCGTCACCGCGGAAGAACAGCCGGTAGTCCGGCACGCCCACCACGTCCAGCGTCGAGGCGCGGAACAGGGCGCCGTTGAAGAACGACGCGATGCCCGGCAGGAAGTCGGGGTCCGAACCCGGCGTGCGCAGCTCCTCGGGGGTGCGCTTCCAGGTCAGGCCCCGGCGCAGCGGGAAGGCCAGCTTGTTCGGCGTGTCGATGTTGACCACGACCGGCGAAACCGCCGCGAGCTTGCGGCGCCGCGCCTCGTCGAGCAGCGTCTCCAGCGCGCGGTCGTCGGCCGGGCGGCCGTCGTCGTCGCCGAGCCACACCCACTCCGCGCCGATCGACAGCGCGTGCAGCATGCCCAGCGCGAACCCGCCCGCGCCGCCGAGGTTGCGCTGCGAGGCCAGGTAGGTCGACGGGATGGGGCACTCGGCGACCACGTCCCGCGCGGGCTGGTCCGGCCCGTTGTCGACCACGACGAGGTGGTCGGGCACGCGGGTCTGGGTCGCGATGACCTTGAGCGACTCGGCGAGCAGCTCTCTGCGGTGCCTGGTGACGATCACCGCCACCACTGACCCACCGGGAACCTCGGGGACCTGCGGCGTCGGCTGCTGCTCGGAGTCGGTGCTCATGAGCCCTCTTCGCTCCCGATCGAGGCCGCGGACTCGCCGATCCGGGCCAGGGTTTCCTCGCTCAGGTTCTCGAAGGGGTCGTGCCCCTTGTAGTGCGTCAGCACACTACGCAACGAGCCCCGTTCCTTGATGCCGCCCTTGTCCATCCACAGCGCGGTGTTGCACAGCTCCATGAGGAACTCGTCGGAGTGCGAGGCGAACACCAGGATGCCCGAGCGCTTGACCAGGTCGTTGAGCCGGTCACGCGCCTTCTCCAGGAAGTCGGCGTCGACCGCGCCGATGCCCTCGTCCAGGATCAGGATCTCCGGGTCGATCGAGGTGACCACGCCCAGCGCCAGCCGCACCCGCATGCCGGTGGAGTAGGTGCGCAGCGGCATCTCCAGGTAGTCGCCCAGCTCGGTGAACTCGGCGATCTCGTCGATGCGCGCTTCCATCTGCTTGCGGTTCATCCCGAGGAACAGGCCCCGGATGATGATGTTCTCGTACCCGGAGATCTCCGGGTCCATGCCCACGCCCAGGTCGAAGACCGGCGCGACCTTGCCGACCACGCGGGCGCTGCCCCGCGTCGGCTCGTAGATCCCGGCGAGCAGCCGCAGCAGCGTGGACTTGCCCGCGCCGTTGTGCCCGACCAGCGCCACCCGGTCACCGTGCTCGAGCGACAGGTTGATGTCGTGCAGCGCCTCGATGATCGGCACGCGGCTGTCGGTGCCGATCCGTCCGCCGGCCTTGCTCAGGACGGCCTTCTTCAGCGAGCGGGACTTCGCGTCGAAGATCGGGAAGTCGACCGCCGCGTTCCACACGTCGATGCTGACCATGAAGTTCCTCAGCCCCCGATCAGACCCAGTAGGAGACGCGGGCGCGGTAGTTGCGCATGATGATGAGGGCGAGCAGCCATCCGCCCACGGTGAAGGCGCCGACCACGATCCAGTGGTGCAGCTGCTGCGGCTCGCCGAGCAGCGGAGCGCGCACGATCTCCACGTAGTGGTAGATCGGGTTGAGCTGGGCGAGCCACGCCCGCGGGCCGGCGTTCTTCTCCAGCTCCTCGATCGGCCAGACGATCGGAGACATGAAGAACAGCAGCTGCATGAAGCTGCTGACCACCGGCGGGATGTCCCGGAACCGGGTGCTCGCGACGCCGAAGAGCAGGACCACCCAGCCGCCGTTGATGAGCAGCAGGAGGAGCGCGGGAACCGCCGTGATGATCATCCAGCTCACCGGAGGCCAGAAGATCACGAGGATTCCGAGGTAGATGACCAGGTTGTGCAGGAAGAGCAGGAATTCCCGCCACACGGTCCGCAGCACGTGCACGCTGATCGGCGCGGGGAGCTGCTTTATGAGGCCCTCGTTCTGGATGAACACCTCGGTGCCCGCGGTGAGGCAGCCGGAGATGAAGTACCAGATGATGAAGCCCACGGTCAGGTACGGCACGTAGGTTTCCGTCGGCTGACCAAAGATCGTGGAGTACATCAGGCCGAGGCCGGCCGAGGTGACGCCCATGCTGATGGTGATCCACAGCGGGCCGAGCACCGACCGGCGGTAGCGCTGCTTGATGTCCTGCCAGCCGAGGTGCGCCCACAACTGCCGCTGCCGGGCGCCGTCGGAGATGTCTTTGAACGCCTTGCGCCAGGTCCGCGACGACGTCTCGGGCGGTGCTTCTGATCGCTCTAGCGTGCTTGTGGCCTGCACGGTGCGTCAGAGTACCGACCGCCCGTGCGAGTTCCGGCCCTGGGCACCGCTCACGGACAGCCATCGCGGATTCCGCACTTTCCGGGCGGGTTCACGCTGTCGCTCACGTCGCGTGCGGGGGTATGCGCGCAGGGTCGCGAACGCCCGCGGAACCAGGGCTCCGCGGGTGACTCGCGGTTCCCCCGAAAACGCTCAGAGGTACTGGCCGGTGCCCCGGGGCTGGTGGGCGGTCTCGACGTCGCCGGTGCCCGCGGGCAGGCCGCGCCGCATCTGCTCGAGCTGCGCCCTGGCGGCCATCTGCTGGGCGAACAGCGCCGTCTGCAGGCCGTGGAAGAGACCTTCCAGCCAGCCGACGAGCTGGGCCTGGGCGATCCGCAGCTCCGACTCCGACGGGGTGGCCTCCTGCGCGAAGGGCAGCGACAGCCGCTCCAGCTCCTCTATGAGCTCCGGCGCGAGGCCCTGCTCCAGCTCCCGGATCGAGGACTGGTGGATCTCCTTGAGCCTGCTGCGGCTGGCCTCGTCCAGCGGCGCCGCGCGGACCTCCTCCAGCAGCTGCTTGATCATCGTGCCGATCCGCATCACCTTCGCGGGCTGCTCGACCAGCTCGTTGATGTCCTCACCGCGCTCGTTGCCCTCGTCCGAGCCGGAGGCCGCGCCGATCGGCGCACCGTCCTCGCCGACCACGAAGACCCGGGGCCTGCCCTCGTTCTGCTCGTGCTCGCTCTGGTTCATTGCTCCATCCTGGCTTGCCCGCGCCGGCCGGGGCGAGCCGGTATGCGATATGGGCCACCCGGAGGCGAGAAGCATCGGTGTCCTCCGTACGGTGTCACGCATGGCGTTCGACGTCGCTGCGGTGCGCGGGCTGTTTCCCGCGCTCGGCGATGGGTGGGTGCACCTGGACGCCCCGGCGGGCATGCAAGTGCCTGAACAGGTCGCGACCGCGGTATCGACCGCGCTGCGGGCCCCGGTATCCGGCCCCGGCGGGATCTTCCCCGCGTCGCAGCGCGCCGAGGCGATCGTGGATGCCGCCCGTCGCGCGATTGCTGACCTGGTCGGAGCCGACCCCGCGGGGGTCGTGCTCGGCCCGAGTTCGGCCGTGCTCCTGCAGCGGCTCGCCGACGCGCTCGGCGACGGCTGGATGATCGGCGACGACGTCGTCGTCTCGCGCCTGGACCATCCCGCGAACGTTGCGCCGTGGCAGCGCGCCGCCCAGCGCTCCGGCGGTTCGGTGCGCTTCGCCGAGGTCGACATCGAGACCTGCGAGCTGCCTGCCTGGCAGTACAAGGACCTGGTCACGCCCCGGACGAAGGTCGTCGCCATCACCGCCGCCTCCGGCGCGGTGGGCACCCGGCCGGACGTGCGCGCCGCCGCTGAGGCCGCGGCCGAGCACGACGCGCTGGTGGTGGTCGACGCCTCGGCGGCGGCGCCGTTCGTGCCGCTGGACATCGACTCGATGGGCGCCGACGTGGTCGCGGTGAACGCCTCGGCGTGGGGCGGGCCGCCGGTCGGCGCGCTGGTCTTCCGCAACCCGGCGATGCTCGACCAGCTCCCCTCGGTGGCGCTGGAGCCCGGCGCCCGCGGACCCGAGCGGATGGAGCTCGGCCCGCACGCCTACCCGCTGCTGGCGGGCGTGGTCTCCTCGGTCGACTACCTGGCGTCGCTGGACGAGGCCGCTGTCGGCCCGCGCCGCGAGCGGCTGCTCACCTCGCTCGGCTCCGTCAAGGCATACCAGGCCGGACTGCTGGCGAACCTGACCAGCGGCCTGCGCCGCCTGCGGCACGTGATGGTGATAGGCGACGCGATGCGCCGGGTGCCTTCGATGGCGTTCACCGTCAGCGGGGTCAAGGCCGAGGACGCCATCGAGCACCTCGCCGAGCGCGGTGTCTGCGCGTTCGCCGACCCCGGCACGCACGGCGTGTTCGCGGTGCTCGGCGTCGGCGAGGTCGGCGGCGCGGTGCGCGTCGGCCTGGCGCACTACACCAACGCCTTCGAGGTCGACCAGCTGATCAGGGCCGTCGGCGAACTGGGCTGACGTCGTCCAGCGGGTTTCCCCGTTCCAGCGGCCTTCCCAGTCTTCCAGCCGTCCTGCCCTGTCAGCCGTCCTTCCGCCGTCCGTCCCGCCGTCGCTTCCGTGCGCCGTGCGAGCGCGCGCCTGGGCCCGACGCATCCGCCGTAGGACGTCCGCGGTGGCGACGCCGCCGGGCGCCGCCACCGCCGCGGAGCTCAGTCGACCGTCAGCAGGATCTTCCCGCGCACGCCGCCGGCGTCCAGCGCCGAGTGCGCCCGCGCGGCCTCCCGCATCGGGATGCGGTCGTGCACGATCGGCCGCACCTTGCCCTCCTCGACCAGCGGCCACAGCCGCTGGCGGACGTCGGTGACGATCGCGGCCTTGCCGTTGTGGCCCTCGACCGGGCGGCTGCGCAGCGCGAGCGTCGACATCCGGGCCCGCTTGACCAGCATCTTGCCCATGTCGAGCTCGGCCTTGCGCCCGCCCTGCATGCCGATGACGGCGAGGTGCCCGTCGGGCGCGAGCGCGGAGATGTTGCGGTCCAAATAGGACGCGCCCATGTTGTCGAGGATGACGTCGGCGCCGCCGAGCCCCTTGACGACCTCGACGAAGTCCTCGTCGCGGTAGCTGATGGCGGGGTCGGCGCCGAGCTCGCGGCACAGCTGGAGCGTCTCCGGCGATCCCGCCGTCGCCGCGACCCGCGCGCCGAGCGCGGTGGCGACCTGGATCGCGCACGTGCCGATCCCGCCGGATCCGCCGTGCACCAGCAGGAACCGCCCCTCGCGCAGTCCTGCCTCCATGACGACGTTGGACCATACTGTGCAGGTGACTTCGGGGAGCCCGGCGGCTTCGACCAGGTCCACACCGGACGGAACCGGCAGGACCTGAGCGGCGGGCACCGCGACCTGCTCGGCGTACCCACCTCCGGAGAGCAGGGCGCAGACCTGGTCGCCGACCGTCCAGCCGGTGACCCCCTCACCCAGTTCGGCGATGGTGCCCGAGCACTCGAGCCCGAGGATCTCGCTGGCTCCCTCCGGCGGTGGGTAGAAACCCCGCCGTTGCAGCAGATCGGCCCGGTTGACCCCGGCCGCCGCGACCTTGACCAGCACTTCTCCAGGTCCAGGGCTCGGGTCCGGCTGTTCGGTCCATTCCAACACGTCCGGTTCGCCCGGCTCTCGAATCGTGATGGCGTACATGGCTCCAGACGGTAGTCCGGCAAAAAGGGGAACGTATTCCTGGTTCTTAACCTTTGCAGGTGAACTCTTGACTTCGTCGTGTAGTTGTCCCAAGGCTGATCGTCACGTACTCACCCGAAACGGGGGAAATGATGAGTTTGCGAACCATCACATCCGGGCGTGTGACGACCGCGGTCCTCGCGAGCTGCGCTGCTATCGCGGTGGCCGTCGCGCCCGCTTCCGCGGCTCCCTCGCGCGACCTCGGTGACCGGATCAGCGGAAACGCGGTCAACCGGCACCTGGTCGCCCTGCAGCGAATCGCCGACCAGAACGGCGGGAACCGCGCCTCCGGACGTCCGGGCTACGAGGCCAGCGTCGACTACGTCGCGAACAAGCTGCGCTCGGCCGGGTTCGACGTCACCACGCCGAAGTTCGAGTACCAGGCCTACTACCTCGACAAGTTCGGTCTCGCCGTGGCGGGACAACCGGTCGAGGGCGACGCGCTGGAGTACTCGCCCGCGACCCCGCAGGGCGGGCTGACGGCACCGCTCTCGGTGCTGCCCGCCGACCCGACCCCGGGGTGCGAGGCGACCGACTACCAGGGCACCGACGTCAGCGGCACCGTCGTGCTCATCCAGCGCGGCACCTGCAGTTTCGCCGACAAGCAGCGCATCGCCGCCGAGGCGGGCGCGGTCGGCGCGATCATCTACAACAACGTCGACGGTGCGCTCAACGGCACCCTCGGCGACCCGGCCGACGCCCGGATCCCGACCGCGGGAGTCACCAAGCAGGTCGGCGAGGCGCTGGCAGGCCAGGCCGGTGCCGAGGTGCACCTCGACGTGCAGTCGCGGCTGGAGACCGTCAAGACCCGCAACGTCGTCGCGCAGACCCGCACCGGGCGCGCCGACAACGTGGTGATGGCGGGGGCCCACCTCGACAGCGTTCCCGAAGGCCCGGGCATCAACGACAACGGCACCGGCAGCGCGGGTCTGCTGGAGACCGCGCTGCGGCTCGGCAGCTCGCCCAAGGTGAACAACGCGGTCCGCTTCGCGTTCTGGGGTGCCGAGGAGTCGGGGCTGGTCGGTTCGACCAAGTACGTGCAGAGCCTGAGCTTCGAGCAGCAGCTCGACATCGCTCTCTACCTGAACTTCGACATGATCGGCTCGCCCAACGCCGGCTACTTCGCCTACGACGGCGACAACTCCGACGGCGTCGGCGCGGGCCCCGGCCCGCAGGGCTCGGCGCAGATCGAGCGCGACCTGGTCGAGGCGATGGCCGCCAACGGTGTGCAGACCGAGGGCAAGGACTTCGACGGGCGCTCCGACTACGGCGAGTTCATCGCGGTCGGCATCCCCGCGGGTGGCCTGTTCACCGGTGCCGAGGGCATCAAGACGCCGGAGCAGGCCGCGAAGTGGGGCGGTGAGGCGGGCAAGGCCTACGACCCGAACTACCACATGCCGGGCGACACCCTCGCCAACGTCGACCGGGTCGCCCTGGAGCGCAACGCCAAGGCCGTCGCGTCGGTCGTGCAGCACTACGCCGCGAGCACCGAAGGTGTGAACGGCGTGCAGACCCGCGCGCAGCGGGCGCAGCTGCGCAGTGCCGAAGGCGCGATGACCGCGCAGCGCGTCGCGACGGCGGAGCCGGAGCACGCGCACGGCGCGGACGCGCACGGGTGCGGGCGCGACCGCGCCTGAGGTGGCACGCCGGGTGCCCCGTCCGTCCTGCCGGGACGGGCGGGGTACCCCGCATTTCTCGCCTGAGCCCGCGGAAACCGCGTCCGCGAGTGAAACTACGAACGTGAGAACCGGCGGCCTGAGCCCGAGCAGCATGGAGTCCCGATGAAGTGCACCGTCCTCGCCGTGTCCGCAGTGGTCGTCGCGACGGCATCGGCCGCCGCGCCCGCGGTCGCGTCTCCCGAGCCCGCCGACGTCCCCGGCCTGGTGCGCTTCGCCACCTTCAACGCCTCGCTCAACCGCGCCACCGAAGGCGAGCTGCTGGCGGACCTGTCCACACCGGACGACGAGCAGGCGCGCAAGGTCGCCGAGGTCGTGCAGCGCAACCGGCCCGACGTGGTGCTGCTCAACGAGTTCGACTTCGTGCCCGGCGGCGCGGCCGTCGACGCGTTCCGCGCCAACTACCTCGCCGTCGGCCACAACGGCGCGCAGCCCATCGACTACCCCTACGCCTACACCGCGCCGGTCAACACGGGTGTGCCGTCGGGGATGGACCTGGACAACGACGGCAGGACCGGCGGCCCCGGCGACGCGTACGGATTCGGCCAGTTCCCCGGCCAGTACGGGATGGTGGTGCTGTCCAAGCACCCGATCGGCGATGTCCGCACGTTCCAGCACTTCCGGTGGACCGACATGCCCGGCGCCATGATGCCCGACGACCCGGCCACGCCCGAGCCCGCCGACTGGTACTCGCCGCAGGAGAAGCAGGCGCTTCGGCTGTCGTCGAAGTCGCACTGGGACCTGCCGATCCACGTCGGCGGCCGGACCGTGCACCTGCTGGCCTCGCACCCGACGCCGCCGAGCTTCGACGGTCCCGAGGACCGCAACGGTGTGCGCAACCACGACGAGATCCGCTTCTGGGCCGACTACGTAGCCGGCGCCGGCTACGTCTACGACGACGCCGGCCGCACCGGCGGCCTCGAACGCGGCGCCCCCTTCGTCATCGCAGGCGATCAGAACGCCGACGCGAACGACGGCGACAGCGCCGACCGCGCGGCCACGCAACTGCTGAACGCGCAGCGCGTCATCGACCCCCTACCGGGCAGCTTCGGGGCGGTCGAAGCGGCGCGGAACCAGGGCGGCGCCAACACCGGTCACCGCGGAGCGCCGTACTTCGACACCGCCGACTTCGGCGACCAGAGCCCGGGCAACCTGCGGGTGGACTACGTGCTGCCGTCGCTGCCGCTGGTCCCGCTGCGCAGCGGCGTGTTCTGGCCGGGCACCCACGACGAGCTGTCCCGGCTCAACGACACCTCCGACCACCACCTGGTCTGGGTCGACGTGCTGGCCGCCTACCACGACTGACGCGCGGCTCATCGCCTGTCTTCGAACTAGCCTTGCGTGGCGGCGCGTGTAGCGGTGCCGGTTGCGCGGGTGGGCCAAACGGCTTCGCCGCCTCACAGATCGAGGACAGCCACTCAGTCCAGCGCGCGCCGCAGGAAGAAGCGGACGCCCAGCACGCCGAACAGCAGCGTCGCCGCCACCAGCGCGAGCACGCAGATCCACGGCGCGATGTGCGGAACGTCCGGCAGCAGCGCGCCGCGCATCCCCTCGCTGAGGTAGGTCAGCGGGTTGAACGCGCACAACACCTGGAACCAGCGGAGCTGGTCGAGCTGCGCCCACGGGAACTGCGTCGCGCCGGTGAACATCAGCGGTGCCAGGATCACCGCGAACATGATGTTGATGCGCCGGGGCGGCACGGCGGCACCCACCGTCAGGCCGACGGCGGCGCCGGACAGCGACCCGAGCAGCATGCACAGGACCGCGAACGGGAGTCCGGCGAGGTCCCACGCCACGGTGCCGAACATCAGGATGCCGATCGGGACCATCAGCAGCGCCGCGAACAACCCGCGCATCGCCCCGAACAGCATCTTCTCCACCGCGACCAGGCTGATCGGCAGCGGAGCCAGCAGCCGGTCCTCGATCTCCCGCGAGAACGAGAAGTCCAGCACCAGCGGGAACGACGTGTTCTGCAGCGACACCAGGAACGCGTTGAGCGCGATCATCCCCGGCAGCAGGATCTGCTCGTATCCGGGCTGGGTGTAGCCGAGCTGGCCGAGCACGGTGCCGAAGATGAACAGCATCGCGACCGGCTGCACCAGCACCTGCGCCATGAAGCTGGGAAGCTCCCGCCCGGTGACGAAGACGTCGCGGCCCAGGACCGCGGTGAACGCGCGGACGGAGGTCATCGCAGTTCTCTCCCGGTGAGTTCGATGAACACGTCTTCCAGCGTCGCCGACCCCGGCGACAGGTCGATGATCGGAACCTGCCGCTGGTGCAGGGCCTGGGCGACCGGTCCCAGCAACGCCGACGGCTCGCCCTCGACGTACAGCCGCATCCGCAGCTCCGGCTCGGCCTCGGCGGTCTGGCCCGCGCTGACCGACTCCACCCGCTCGACTCCGCGCACCGCGCACAACAGCTCGGACAGCTCGTGCTCGTCGACACCGGCCGACAGCACCGTCACGGCGAGCGTGCCGCTGCCGGGCAGCGACTTGATCAGCTTCTCCGGTGTGTCCAGCGTGAGCAGCTTGCCGTGGTCGACGATGCCGACGCGGTCGGAGAGCTTCTCCGCCTCGTCCATGTCGTGCGTGGTCAGCACCACGGTCACGCCGCCGGCGCGCAGCTCGGTGACGCGGTCGTGGACGAACAGGCGGGCCTGCGGGTCCAGCCCGGTCGACGGTTCGTCCAGGAACAGCACCTCGGGGCGGTGGATCAGCGCGCGGGCGATCATCAGCCGCTGGGCCTGACCGCCGGAGAGGTCGTCGACCCTGGCCTTCGCCTTGCCCGCCAGGCCCATCCGCTCCAGCAGCTCGTCGGCGAGCCGGTGCCGCTCGGCCCGGCCGACGCCGTGGTAGTTGGCGTGCCAGACCAGGTTCTGCCGGGCGTTGAGCGAGCGGTCCAGGTTGACCCGCTGCGGGACGACGGCGACCTTGCTGCGGGCGGCGACCGGATCGGTGGCGACGTCGATCCCGGCGACCCGCGCGGTACCGCTGGTCAGCAGGACCCGGGTGGTGAGGATCCCCACGGTGGTGGTCTTGCCCGCGCCGTTCGGCCCGAGCAGTCCGAAGACCTCGCCGGGGGTGACCTCGAAGCTCAGCCCGTCGACGGCGTTGGACGCGCTCTTCGGGTACTTCTTGACCAGGTCGACCACTTCAACCGCAGAAGTCACTGCTGCCCTCTCTCGCTTCGGACGCTTCCACCGCGTCGAGCCCCTCCAGGATCGTGAGCAGGTAGGTGCGGATCACGGCCTCCTCCTCCGGCGTCGTCGGCGGGGTGATCGCGCGGAACCGCGCGCTGACCCCCTCCAACGCCTCGCGCAGCGCCTGCCTTCCCGCGGCGGTGATGCACAGCCGGACGGCCCGCCGGTCGCTGGTGTCGCGCTCCCTGCTCAACAGGCCGTCGGCCTCGAGCGCGTCCACGACCGGTGTGAGCGTCGCCGGGCGGACCCAGCAGTGCCGCGCGACGTCGCGGTGGGTGAGGCCGTCGTGCTCGGCGAGCGCGGTCAGCGCGGTCAGCGCCGTCCCGCTCAGCGGGGTGTGCGCGGTGACGGCCTGGTGCCAGTGCCTGCCGATCCGCTGGCCGGTGAGCGCGACCAGCCGCCCCAGCGGCATCCGCTCGGGATCCGGTTCCAGCAGGCCGGTCACCCCACGATCGTAGTCAGCAGGAACAGTTAGTCGGCAAATCATTTTCGCGTGGACGGAATCATCCGTTCTGATGTAGCCGCCTTGTAGCCTGAACGAGTGAAGAACGTGACCGACGCTGAAGTCAGTTGGCTGGACGGCTGCGAGATGGCCGCGTGGCGCTCCTACATCGTCGGCAGCGCCCTGCTCGAGCATCGGCTCAACCGCGAGCTCCAGGCGGCCCATGGACTCTCGATCGCCGACTACGAGATCCTCGTCAGGCTGTCCGAGCGGCCGGGCATGCGGATGCGGATGAGCGAGCTCGCCACCGAGGTGGCGCACTCCAAGAGCCGCATCTCACACCAGATCCGGCGCCTTGAAGCGGAGGAGCTGGTGCGCCGCGAGGACTGCCCGAGCGACGGCAGGGGTGTCTTCGCGATGCTCACCGAAGCGGGCGAGCGCAGGCTGCGCGAGGCCGCTCCGACCCACGTCGCGGGCGTGCGCGAGCACATGATCGACCATATCGACCCGGAGGACCAGGAGGTCCTCGCCAAGGTCTTCGGGAAGCTCACCGCGCGCCTGCGCAGCACTGACACCTGACACATCCCGGCTGTTTCCGGACACGCCCGATTGGCTACGCTGCGGCGTTGGAAGCGTGGCAGAGCGGCCGAATGCACTCGCCTTGAAAGCGAGCGTGCCGAAAGGCACCGGGGGTTCGAATCCCCCCGCTTCCGCAGCCGTGAACAGCAGGAACGGAGCCCGGCGAGGATCGTCCTCGCCGGGCTCCGCTGCCTCTGGGCTCAGTTCTCGTCTCAGTCGAGGGTCGGACGTGCGAGCCGGCTGGAAACGTCGTCCTCGACGTTGACATGGTGATCGTGGCGTTCTAACGTCGTCAACGTCCAGGACAACGTTGGAGAGATGGGTGCTGTCATGAGCGTTCCAGTGCGGTACCTCGGAGCGTCCGGCCTCGCCGGGCGTCTCGGCGTGTCCCGATCAGCGGTGGCCAAGTGGCGCGAACGCCACGGACCGGACTCCCCGCACCCGTTCCCCGTGCCGGACGTCGAGATCGACGGGGTGCCGGGTTGGCGGCCGGCACGTGTGTCCGAAGTGGAGCACTGGCGTGCGGATCTGCCGGGCCGCGGAGCCGGCGGCGGACGACCGTCGGCCGCCGAACGCGAGTACTTGCGTGCGGCTCAGTCGCGGGGTGTGAGCCGGGACGAGGCGAGGCGCGTGGCCGATGCCATCGAGGAGGAACGTCCGGAGATGAGACGGCCGGAGATCTACGCGTGGTTGTTGGCCATGTGGCGGGAAGACTAGAAGCACGGTGGTCCTCGCGCGCGGGTCTGTTGCGAGAGCGGGTCGGGGGCGGTTACTCGCCGGCGGCGGATGCGCACACGTGCGTTTCGGATACACGCGTGCAACCGGCGTGCGAGGCTCGCCTGGATGTCGATCAGCTGGCGCTGATCACTGCGGCTTGGTTCGCCGTGACGTTCGTGGGTCTGTCGGCGCAGCTGCCGGTGGTAGCGATCCAGACCTGGCAGCAGGTCTGCTGTTGCGTCAGCCTGCCCGCGGCGGTGGGAGCCGTCGGCGCGGGGGGAAGCCGTCAGACGGCGCGGAACTGGCTGCGCAGCCTGCAGTTCCGCTTCACTCCGCCGGACTCCCGCACCAGTTCATCGGTAGCCGACGCGCGGAGGCTCGCCCGCCTCTCCTGAGGGCGGCAAGCTTGTCCGGCGGCGCGGGCGCTGCCGGATGAAGCACACCGGATGTGCTTTCTATCGCGTGTGCAAGAACGCGTTCATCGTCTCTTGCCGTTGCCGGGTATCGGCAATCGGGTCGACCCTGTCGGCCGTGAGTACTGGTCCACGCGTCTGGATCTGAGCGGAGAAGCATCCGCGGTCCAGCGCCATTCCCGTCACCGTGCGCGTCTGTGCAATGCGCGGATCTTGCGGCATGGTGGGTACCGAGGGTGCCGCCTTCCGCCGTCTGACGTGCGACGTTCGTCCGAGCGGTACGGGCCGGACGACCCGGCGGATGCCGGAGATTGGACGCATCGGGACGCATTCCGGTTTCATCGGATTCGATTTCGATATGCACTTGTCGTATGCTCGTCGAGGAGTTCCTCGGGGCTCATTATCTGATCTCAGGTGCAGTATTTACAATCCCTGGATCAGTTGCATTCAGAAATTGCGTCCCGTCTTCCGGATGTGGCAGTCTTTCACCCGTTCGTGTTCCCCCTGATCTTGTGCGAGGAAAATTGAAAAGGCTGATCGCGCCTGTTGCGGTCGCGTTGCTGCTCGGGCTGACCGGATGCGCCGGTTCGAACGGCGCCGACACCATTGCCCCGGCTGACGTCGCGGGCGAGAACAGCGGCGAAACCCAGAACCAGCAGTCCGCGGGCGAGGAGCAGGCCTCCACCGGCTCCGGCACCGTGAAGTTCGGCGAATCCGTCGAGTTCGCGCCCGAGGCGGACACCACCCTCAAGGTCACCCTCAAGGCGCCGACCGACCAGAGCGCCCTGGAGACGATGGTCCCGGCCGAGGGCAAGTACGTCTACATCGACGCCGAGGCCGTCCTGACCGACGGCATCATGGGCGTCGTCAGCGGTGACGAGTTCACCCTGATCGACGCCAAGGGCAACCGCTACGAGCAGGCGGCGGCGACCCTCGACGACATGTTCCTGGAGATGCTCGCCCCCAACGGCGAACCGGGCACCGGCGTGATCGTCTACGACGTGCCCGAGGGCACCGACCTCTCGTCGCTCAAGGTCGAGTGGGAGGCCACCGACAGCAGCGACAAGCCGGTCGGCATCGGCGGCACCTGGACCGCCTGAGCTCCTGGACCGCCTTGAGCGTCCGCGCGGATGCGCGGCGCTCGGCCGCGGCGGATCCGTCCGCCTGAGCCGTCGCCGGCAACCGGCTTCCGGACCGGGTCGTCTTTCCCTGAGAATGGGGAGGGCGGCCCGGTCCGTCGTATTCGAAGCTTGTTCTCGCGATCACTCGGACGAATTAAAAACTACACCCTTGCGGGTGATCAGATAGAACCAGGCGCGGTTAACATCATTCTGTTTCCGCTGGTCAGAGTGGTTTCGGTCTCGATCTTCCCGACTCGCCGTTCACCGGTCATGGCCGAAGACCGGGTTAGTGTCCCTGCGGCACCGGACCCCGCGTGGTCCGTTGCGACCGCCGAACGGATTCCCCGGGTTCCTTCCGGGACGCCGCTGACGTCACCGGGACAGGAGTCGATGATGAGATCTCGCGGAATTCGATCACCAACGATCGATTTCCGGCGCGCCGCCACCGCCGTGCTCGGCGCGCTGGTGCTGACCGCCTGCGGGGGCCAGCCCCAGCTGCCGGGCACCCCGCCTCCGCTGGTGATGGTGCCCGACACGATCGCCGCGCACGAGTTGGCCGCGCTCCCGGAATCCACCACGTTCGGCGATCTCGCCGCCGCCCCCTCGGACCCGGCACCCCAGTCGGAGACGACGGGTGTGGTGGTGCGTGCCAAGCAGGACCTGGCGGTGTACGACGCACCGCACGGCCGGGCTTTCGCCCGGCTGCCCGCGACCCAGCTCGCGAATCCGACCTGGGTCCCGGCCATCGCCGAGCGCGAGGGCTGGGCGCAGGTCCTGCTGCCCTCCCGGCCGAACGGCTCCACGGGATGGGTGTGGCTGGGCAGTCCGGAACGGACCGAGAAGGCGCGGTCGCCCTACGTCGTCGTCGTCGATGTCGACCAGCGGCGGCTGGTGCTCCGGGAGAACGGCGCCGAGACCGCCTCCTGGGACGTCAGCGTGGGCGCGCCGGCTTCGCCGACCCCGCGCGGGCGCACCTTCATCATGGCCGCCATCGAGGAGACCGTGACCAAGTACAGCCCGATCATCCTGCCTCTCGGCACGCATTCGGAGACGTTCAGCACCTACGGCGGCGGCCCCGGAACGGTGGCGCTGCACGGTTGGCCGGACGCGTCGGTGTTCGGCCAGGACCGCAGCGACGGGTGCGTGCGGGTGCCCCCGGACGCACTGCGGACGTTGACGTCGTTACCGCTCGGCACGCTCGTGCTCCTGCGGTGAACAACGAGAAATCCCCCTCCAAACCGGTAATCGAAGGAAGTGCACATGCGTAAGCGATTCCTGCTCGGTGCGGTCGCCCTGAGCTCCGGGCTGCTGGCCTCCGCGAGCCCGGCTCTCGCCGACAGCGCCGACAACGACGGCGTCAACGTCGCCAACGACAACAACATCAGCGTGTTGCCGATCCAGCTCTGCGGGAACGACATCGCGGTCGTCGGTGCGGTCGTGAAGGCCCTGTCCGTGACGAACACGCAGTGCGTGAACGCACCGATCGTGGACCACCCGAGCCAGGAGACCGGCGACGTCAACGTGGTCGTGCCGCACAAGCCCAAGCCGGAGCACGAGCACCACAAGCCCAAGCCCAAGCCGGAGTTCCCGTGCGCGGTCAAGCCCCCGTTCCTGCCGGGCCAGCTGCCGTGCGCCCCGGTCGCTCCCGGCCCGGCCGCCCCGGCGGCCCCGGGTGCCGTGAGCCCGGTGTCGCAGGCCCAGCCGCAGGTCCAGGCCGCGGCGCTGCCGACCGCGCCTGCCCCGTCCGCGGTGCTGGGCCACGTCGCGGTGACCGGCTGACCGCGTTGCGGCACGGGTGAAAAAGATCAGTCGCTCGATTCGATCTTCCACCCGAACGGGCAGAGTTCTGCTCCGTGGATGGCGTGATTTCCTTGCATGGCACTAAATTCGCGTGCTGCGTAGGTCACTGCGCGCTCCACGTGGCCGTTGTCGGATCAGGACGGCCACAACCCCCGCGGTGGTGTTCCGGCGAAGTACTCCCCCTCTCTTCGCCGGACACCACCGTGTGAGATCTCCCACTCCTCGCACGTACCGGCGAGGAGCGGCACCTTCTTCGCGGCGTAGCCTCCCCGCCCGGGGTCGCGGCATGGTCAGGCTGTCCCTGGTGCAACCAGGATCACTTGCGGCGGCCAGGAGCGAACGCGGCGAAAGAGACACCATGCCGGGCAACGGGCTACTGCGCACGAAGTCGATCGAGCAGTCGATTCGTGACACCGACGAACCCAACTCCAAGCTGAAGAAGTCGCTGGGCGCCTTCGACCTCACGGTCTTCGGCGTGGCGGTCGTCGTCGGTGCGGGCATCTTCAGCGTGGCGGCCAGCACGGCGGGCAACATGGCCGGGCCGTCGGTGTCGCTGGCGTTCATCATGGCCGCGGTCACCTGCGGACTCGCAGCGCTCTGCTACGCCGAGTTCGCCTCCACCGTCCCGGTGGCCGGCAGCGCCTACACCTTCTCCTACGCGACGTTCGGCGAGCTGATCGCCTGGATCATCGGCTGGGACCTGGTGCTGGAGTTCGCCGTCGCCGCGTCGGTGATCTCCAAGAGCTGGTCCTCCTACCTGGCCGAGGTGCTGGGACTGGCCGGAGCCGACCTGTCGCCGGTCACCACCGTCGGACCGGTGACCGTGGACTGGGGCGCGATGTTCATCGCCGGCCTGATCACGGTGCTGCTCGTTGCGGGCACGAAGCTGTCGTCGCGGGTCAACCAGGTCATCACCGCGATCAAGGTGACCGTGGTGCTGGTGGTCATCGTCGTCGGCATCGGCTACGTCGACTCCGGGAACTACACGCCGTTCATCCCGCCCGCGGCGCCGTCGGCCGGCGCCGACGCCGGCGCCACCGGGCTCGACCAGTCGCTGCTGTCGGTGCTGTTCGGCGGGGCCGGCAGCACCTACGGCATGTTCGGTCTGCTCGCGGCCGCTTCGACGGTGTTCTTCGCGTTCATCGGCTTCGACATCGTGGCCACCGCCGCCGAGGAGACCCGCGACCCCAAGCGGGACATGCCCCGCGGCATCCTCGGTTCGCTGGTGATCGTGACGGTCCTCTACGTCGCGGTGTCGCTGGTGGTGACCGGTATGAGCCACTACACGACGCTCAAGGACCGCCCGGACGGCAGCTCGGCGACGCTGGCGACGGCGTTCGCCGACCACGGCGTCACGTGGGTCGCCGGGTTCATCTCGGTGGCCGCCATGATCGGCCTGATGACCGTGGTCATGGTGCTGATCATGGGCCAGAGCCGGGTGCTCTTCGCGATGTCGCGGGACGGGCTGCTGCCGAAGGCGGCGTCGAAGACCAGCGAGCGCGGCACGCCTGCCCGCGCGACCGCTTTCGTCGGCGTGGTCGTCGCCCTGGTCTCGGGCCTGTTCGACACCAACGTGCTGGCCGAGCTGGTCAACGTGGGCACGCTGTTCGCCTTCGCCATGGTGTCGGTCGGTGTCATCGTGCTGCGGCGGACCCGGCCGGACCTGGAACGCGGGTTCCGGACGCCCTTCGTGCCGGTGGTGCCGGTGCTCGCGGTGCTCGCCTGCCTGTGGCTGATGATCAACCTGACCGTGTTCACGTGGGTGTGGTTCTTCATCTGGCTGGTGCTGGGGCTGGCGGTGTACTTCGCGTACGGGCGCAGGCATTCGGTTCTGGGCAGGCGCCTGGTGGAGGCCGGGCGAGAGGAGCAGCCGGCCCGCGCGCGCTGACGTCGCAGTGGACTGCAGATGTGGCTGAGGCCGAGCCGGCGGAGGAGCACCGCGTGGATCGAGCCGGGGCCGCACTCCCGGCCCGATCCACGTCGCGGGCTCAGGCCACGGCGAGTGCCCTGGCGATCTGGGTGGTCCGCTTCGCGGCGGTCTGCCAGTCGGTCTTCTCGGGCTCGAGGGTCAGCAGCACGACGATCTTGTCGCCGTCCTCGACGGTGCCGGTGGTGTGCATCGCCGGTCGCTTGAGGTCGATGTCCGGCGCGCCGTCGGGGTCCTCACCGGGCGCGATCTGGCGGGCCCGCGCCACCTCGGGGGAGCTCAGCACCCTCGCGGTCGTCGCGGGGTCGTCGCTGGAGTCCTTGCATTCCTTACCGGGTTCCGGGGCGGCGCCGAATCCGGACCAGCCCTGTTTCACCGCGTCGGCGCCGGGGGCGTCGGCGAGCCCGAAGGACTGGTCGAAGCCGTCGTCAGCGCACCTGGTGTGCTTGCGCAGGTTGCCCATGATGAAGTCGCGGACCTCGGGCTCGGCGTCGTTGAGGACGTACTGGTAGGTCTTGGCCACGTCGGAGGCGCTGATGGCCGTGTAGCCCCACGTGCCTTCCTTCACGGGCGGTTGGGTGTCGTCGAGGTCGAGCTTGTCGGCCATCCGCTCGACGATCGCCTTCTGGCCGCCGCGCACCCAGAACGTGCTGGCGGCGTCGTCGTTGCTGGAGCGCAGCATCGGCTGCAGCAGGGCCTTGTCCTCCGAGGGGATCTCGGCTCCCGGTTCCAGCCCCTCCAGGTAGTCCAGCGCGATGAGCAGCTTGACCACGGAAGCCGACCGGAACTGCTCGTGTTCGTTGCCCTCCAGGGTGGTCTCTCCTGACCGGGCGTCGACGACGGTGTATCCGAACGTGATGCCGGGGTCCACCTTCGGTGCCTGCGGAGCGGAGAGTGCCGGTGTCGCAGCAATCACCAGACTCGCGGTCGCAGCCGCTAAACCGGTGACAGCACGCATTGCTCTGTTCATGTGGTGCCCTGTCTTCTGTTTGCGTCGCGGACGTTCGTCACGACGAGAACGACGCTAGCAAGCGAAGATCATTCCTGGGCTGAGATCCGGAGTTCAGCCTCTTCGGGCAGATGTTCAGGTGCGGACGATCGCGCGGGTGAGCTCGGTGATGTGCTTCGCCGCGGTGTCCCAGTCGGTGTCGCCGGGATGCAGGGTCAGGACCGCGATGACGGTGCCGTCGTCGGCCGTGGTGCCCGTGGTGTGCATGGCGGGCCGCTTCAGGTCGATGCCGTCGCCGGAGCCGGTGTCGGTGCGCGTCCTGCTCCCGAATCCCGACCACCCCTGCTTCACTGCGCCGGCGTCGGGCAGTGCGCTGGGCAGTCCGAAGGACTGGTCGAAGCCGTCGTCGGCCCACTTCGTGTGGTTGCGCAGGTGCCCGAGCACGAACGCGCCGACGTCGTCCGGCGCGTCGTGCAGCAGGTGCAGGTAGACCCGGACGACGTCGGCCGCGCTGATGGCCGTGTATCCCCACATGCCCTCGTCCGCGGGCGGTTCGGTGTCCTGGAGGCCGAGCGCGGGCGCCATCCGCTCGATCACCGCCCGCTGGCCCGCTCGTTCCCACAGCGTGCTCGCCGCGTCGTCGTTGCTGGCCCGGAGCATGGGGCCGAGAAGAGCGCGGTCGCCGTCGGGGATGTCCCCGCCGGGGCCGAGCTCGAGCAGGTAGTCCAGCGCGATGAGGATCTTGACGATCGAGGCGGACCGGAAGCGCCGCCGCGGCTCCCGCTCGCGCAGCACCCGCCCCGAAGCGGCGTCGACGACCAGGTAGCCGGCGGTGATGTCGTCCATCGCAACCCCTCGATCGCGCGGGCACCGGCGCGCGTTCGCACGCCGGTGCCGACCATCGTCCTGACGACTACCGACGATAGGACCGCGCGGCCGCGAGGAAGGTGTCGTTCTCCTCCGGTCGCCCGATCGTGACGCGGGCGCCCTCGCCGACGAACGCGCGGACCACGACGCGGTTGTCCAGGCAGTGCTCGTTGAACTCCTGGGTGCGTTCGCCGAGCGGGAGCCACACGAAGTTCGCCTGCGTCTCCGGGACCTCGTAGCCGAGCCCGAGCAGCTCGTCGCGCACCCGCTGGCGCTCGGACATGACGCTGTCGCAGCGTTCCTTGAGCTCGTCCTGCGCCTCCAGCGACGCCACCGCCGCGGCCTGCGCGACCGCGTTGACGCTGAACGGGATGCACACCTTGCGCAGCGCCGCGGCGACGTGCTCGGGCGCGTAGGTGTAGCCGACGCGGAGCCCGGCCAGGCCGTAGGCCTTGGAGAAGGTCCGCATCGACGCGACGTTCTCGCGGGCGCGGGCGACCTCGACGCCGTCGGGCGCCTCGGGGTCGGAGACGAACTCCCAGTAGGCCTCGTCGAGCACCACGAGTACGTCGGAGGGAACCCGGTCCAGGAACGCCTCCAGCTCCGCGCGGCGCACGAGGGTCCCGGTGGGGTTGTTGGGCGAGCAGACGAACACCAACCGCGTCCTGGAGGTGATGGCCGAGGCCATCGCGTCGAGGTCCAGGGCGTGCTCGCCGGTCAGCGGCACCGGGATCTGCTTCGCGCCCACGACGCGCGTGATGATCGGGTACGCCTCGAACGAGCGCCACGGGAAGACGACCTCGTCCTCGGCCGAGCAGGTCGCCTGGACCAGCTGCTCGCACAGGGCCACCGAGCCGCAGCCCACGGCCAGCCGCTCGGGGGCGACGTGCAGCTTGGTCGCGAGGGCCTCGATCAGCTTGGTCGCACCCATGTCGGGGTAGCGGTGCACCTCCGCGGCGGCCCGGGTGATGGTCTCCACGACGCTGGGCAGCGGACCGGCGGAGACCTCGTTGCTGGCGAGCTTGATCGAGCCCGGGACGGTGCGACCTGCCACGTACGCCGGGAGCTGATCGAGGTCGGCGCGGGTGCGAACGGTCATTCGTGACTCCTTGCTTGCGGGCGGAGATGGCGCTCGGCCGAACCTAGCGCGCCGGCCGCCGGGGTTGAAACGCATTGTCGCCTGCTCGCCGATCCGGCGTGCTCTCCAGTTGGAAGGCCGGTGACGTGCTCGGACGACTGGACGCGCTCGGTACCGCGCAGCTCCGGGTCTCGAAGGCGCGGCGGCCTTCACCGTCCGCCACGTCTGCTGCTGGCATCGCTTGAACGTGATCGATCAGGGCATCCATCCGCCGCCCAGGACCTCCATCTGCGCGGTGCTCGCGGCGGGGGCCGATCGGGTGGAATTCGCCGCGGTGTGCGAAACGGCCGAACCGAGCGGCTCGACGCCGTCCAAGCACTCGCGGTCTCTTGAGGAAACCGGTCGCGTGGAGATCTGTGAGAAGACGTCCGCGCACGTGGTTGCGGTCGGCCAACCAAGTCCGCGGCTTTCTCCTCGGTCGGTTGGCAGCCCTTCGCGGCCTCGTCGAGAACGCTCCGGAACCGCTTGTCGCAGAGGGCAAAATCACTCGCCCGTCTGGTTGATCACGTTGACTGGCGTTCACCCCGGCGTGGTTACCTGCACGGTATGACCCAAACCCGGACCGAGACGCTCGCGCTCACCGACGGCACCGAACTCAGGCTCACCGTGGCCGAGCCGGACAACGTCGTACGCGGTGGACTGGTCGTCCTGCACGAGGCCCGCGGCGTCACGGACCGGGTGCGCCACCTGGTCAGCTCGCTGGCCGAGGAGGGCTGGCTCACCGTCGCCCCGCACCTCTACCACCGCGACGGCACCGACGAGTTCGGCGAGCAGCACACCGCCGAGCACGTGATCGACCAGGTCCAGCGCCTCTCCGGCGAGTCGATCCTGGCCGACACCGACGCCGCCTTCGTCTGGCTCGGCGACCAGGGCGTGCACCCGGAGCACCTGGGTGTGGTCGGCTTCGACATCGGCGGCACCGCGGCGCTGGTCGTGGCGGCCAGCCGCCGCCTCGGCGCCGCCGTGACCGTCGGCGGCCCCGGCATCCTGGACCCGTTGTCGGACGCGCTGCCCGCGCTGGTCGAGATCGCCGGCGAGCTGACCTGTCCGTGGCTCGGCCTCTACGGCGCGGGCGACGAGGTCATCGCGGTCGAGGAGGTCGACAAGCTGCGCGACGCCGCCGAGAGCGCGGAAGTGGCCACCGACGTCGTCTGCTACGACAACACCGACCACCGGTTCGACGACGACACCGAGGTCGCCTCCGAGGCGTGGCAGCGCACCCGGAACTGGTTCGACCTGCACCTGCGCTGATCGCGTGTCCGATAATCGGATGTGTTGGTGTCCGCTATGGCCGAGCGGGCCGGTTGTGGGTTAGGAACGACCCATGACTTCAAGCACCACTCCTGAGCTGCTGTGGCAGCCGAGCCCGGCGCGGATCGCGGAGAGCCGGATGGCTGCCTTCCGCACGTGGCTGCGCACCGAGCGAGATCTCGACCTGTCCGATTATCGGACGCTCTGGGAGTGGTCGGTCGCCGACCTCGAAGGCTTCTGGGGTGCGCTGGCGGAGTTCTTCCACGTCGCGTTCCACGATCGGCCGCAGCGCGTTCTGGCCGAGGAGGTCATGCCCGGCGCGCACTGGTTCCCTGGCGCGACGCTGAACTACGCCGAGCAGGCGCTGTGCGGCGGCGCGGGCAAGGCCGACGACGACCTGGCGGTCATCTTCGCCCGCGAGGACGGACGCGGCGAGGAGATCACCTTCGGCGAGCTGAGGGCCAGGGTCGCCGCCGCGCGTGCGGGGCTGGTCGAGCTCGGCGTCGAGCGTGGTGACCGGGTCGCGGCGCTGGCGCCGAACTCGCCGGAGACCCTGGTCGCCTTCCTGGCGGCGGCGAGCCTGGGGGCGACCTGGTCGTCGTGCTCGCCGGACTTCGGCCTGCGGGCGGTCGCCGACCGGTTCGTGCAGATCGAGCCGAAGGTGCTCATCGCGGTCAACGGCTACGTCTACGGCGGCCGGTCGTTCGACGTCCGCTCCACCGTCGACGAGCTGCGGGAGGCGATCCCAGGCTCCCCGGCGACCGTGCTGGTCGACTACCTGGGCAACGGCGCCGAACTGCCCGGCTGCGTCGGTTGGGAGGAGATGCTGGCAAGGCACCGCGGCGCCGAGCTGACCTTCGACGCGGTGCCCTTCGACCACCCGCTGTGGGTGCTGTACTCCTCGGGCACCACCGGCCTGCCCAAGGGCATCGTGCACGGCCACGGCGGCATGACCCTGGAGCACCTGAAGGCAGTCGGGCTGCACTGCGACCTCGGACCGGGAGACCGGTTCTTCTGGTTCACCACCACCGGCTGGATGATGTGGAACTTCCTGGTCGGCGGGCTGCTGACCGGCACCACGATCGTGCTGTTCGACGGCAGCCCGGCCCATCCGGACCTCAGCGCGCTGTGGCAGCTCGCGGAGCGCTACCGGGTCAACTACTTCGGAACCTCCGCGCCCTACATCCAGACCTGCCTGAAGCGGGAGCTGCGACCGAAGGACGACTACGACCTCTCGGCGCTGCACACCGTCGGCTCCACCGGCGCGCCGCTGACCACCGACGGCTTCCGCTGGGTCGCCGACGCGGTCGGCCGGGACGTGCAGATCGCCAGCGTCTCCGGCGGCACCGACATGTGCACGGCCTTCGTCGGGGCCTCGCCCGACGTGCCGGTGTACCTCGGTGAGATCTCCTGCCGCATGCTCGGGGCGGCGGTCGCCGCCTACGACGAGCACGGCCGGGAGCTGCACGAGGAGGTCGGCGAGCTGGTGGTGACCAAGCCGATGCCGACCATGCCGGTGTTCTTCTGGAACGACCCGGACGGTTCGCGGCTGCGCGACGCCTACTTCGACACCTACCCGGGTGTCTGGCGCCACGGCGACTGGGTGCGCGTCACCGACCGGGACACCCTGGTCATCTACGGGCGCAGCGACTCCACCCTGAACCGGGGCGGCATCCGGATGGGCACCGCGGAGTTCTACCGGGTCGTGGAGGGCTTCGACGAGGTCACCGACTCCCTGGTGATCGACACCTCCGGCGCGGGAGAGACCGACGGCGAGCTGCTGTGCTTCCTCGTCCTCGCCGAGGGGGTCGCCCTGGAGGACGTGCAGCCGAAGCTGAAGGAGGCCCTGCGCGGTCAGCTCTCGCCCCGGCACGTGCCGAACCGGTTCATCGTCGTGGGCGAGGTCCCGCACACCCTCAACGGCAAGAAGCTGGAGGTGCCGGTGAAGAAGATCCTCGCCGGCGCCGACCCGGAGCGGGCCGTCAGCCGCGACGCACTGCAGAACCCGGACGCCCTTACCCCGTTCGTGCAGATCAGCAGGCAGTCCGGAGCCTGATCGGCGGGTCCTGGGAGGGCCCACCGGGGCTTCCCGGGACCCGCAAGTGACCCCCCTGTGTCGGGCCGTTCGGGGGTTGTGTAGTCTTTTCTCCGGTGGCCGCGAGAAGGACTACCGGGAGGCTTCGCCTAGTCTGGTCTATGGCGCCGCACTGCTAATGCGGTTGGGGGTTACGCCCCCTCCCGGGTTCAAATCCCGGAGCCTCCGCAGCGGTTCCCGCCCCGGTGGGGATCCAAAAATGAACATGCGCCCGTAGCTCAACGGATAGAGCATCTGACTACGGATCAGAAGGTTTGGGGTTCGAATCCCTACGGGCGCGCGTCTGGTCGAGACAGCTGGTAACCCCCTCTAGCAGGGGGTTTCCTGCTTTTCGGGGCACGCTCGGAGCGCGCGGCTGAACGCCGTTCAGGCCCCGAGGTGCCAACAAATTGCCAACTTTCCTCAGCTGGCCGCCGGGCTACTCGAAGTCCTCCAGGAAGGCCAGCGCCTCGGCGCCCGCTCGGGACTCCTGACCACGGCCGAAGTAGTTGTCCTGCGTCATCGACACCCGCGAGTGCCCCAGCAGGTCAGCGACCTGGCGCGCCGTCAAACCAGCCTCGTCGAGCAGGGTCGCGAACGTCTTTCGCAGTGTGTGGAAGGTCACCCACTCGTACCCGGCCCGCGTACGGAACGGCACCCACACCCGGTTGGTCACGTTTGAGGCGTTGAGGTAGCCACCCCGCGTGTTGGTGAAGATCGGCTTGGCCAGGTCGACGATCCCGAGCTTGGCCTGACGTTCAGAGAGCATCTGCACGCACCAGTCCGGCAGGCCGATGTCCCGGACCGAGGTCTCGGACTTGCCGGGGTTGCGGACGGTGCCCTTGCCGCGCGCATGGATGATGTTGCCGCTCATCCTGAGCTTCTTGGCTACGGGATCGAAGTCCTCCCAGTGAGCGCCCAGCGCCTCACCGCGCCGCTCCCCGGTAGCGATGAAGAACCGGACCAGGTCCGGCAAGTCCCATCGGTGAGCTTCCTCGTCGACGTCGAGCTTGGCCAGCAGATCGAGCAGTTGCTCCTTGTCCAGTGCCCGCGCCTTCTTGCGCTTGGTCTTGGCCCGCCGTTCGGCCAAGGGGGCGATGCCCTTGACCGGGTTTGCCTCGATCGCGCCGGCCTGCATCGCAAAGGTCGCGATGTGGCTGATCACGGCCTTGACGTGCTTGGCCAGGCTCACGCTGTTGGCCTTGAGCGTCGTCTGGCACAGCGAGTTGACCACCGGGGTCTTCACCTCGAACAACCGCAGACTGCCCAGCTCAGGCTTCACATGGTTGCGGTAGGTGTCGCTGTAGGTGTCGGCCGAACCCAGCGAGTAGATCCCGTCCTCGGCGTCCTGGCGGAACTGCTTCAGCCACAACTGCGCCACGTCATCGAACAACGACGTGGCCGTGACCTCCGCACCAGCAAACGTCGACAGCCTCAGGTCCTTGATCGCGTCGCGAACCGCCTGCTTGGCCAACTCCTTGGTCTTGCCCCTGCGCCGCACATCCGCGTAGGTGCCGTTCTCGCGCCGATGACGGCACCGGGCCACCCACACACTGCCGACCTTCTTGACCTTGATCTCGCCGCTGCTACCAGGCGGCAATGGCAGTCGACCCGCCATCAGACCACCGCCCCGGACTGGGACTCGAACCACGCTTCGACCTCGTCGGGCTTGTAGCGGACGTATTTGCCGACGCGCCGACCTGGCGGACCGCTGCCACGCGACCGCCATTGGTAGACGGTGCCGAGGGGGACACCGAGGTAAGTGGCGACGTCCTGGGGTCCCCAGAGGTTGCGGATCACGGTGGTCAGTCCTTTCGTTCGGTGGCGTAGCGGTTCTTGCGGTCGGCTCTCTTGCGTTCGGCGATGGCTGCGGCCAGTTCGCGTTCTTCGGCGGTCTCGTGGCCGACCGAGGTCATGTCCCAGTGGTTGATCACGGTCACCGGGGTTTCGGCGTCGAGCCCGGCCTCGTCGAGCACAGCGGCCAGGGCGCGTTCGTGTTGCCAGGTCTGCCGGTCGCCCCGGATGCGCTTGAAGGTGGTCGAGTAGCGCTGGGACTTGGACAGGAAGTGGCCGCGGAAGGCGAGCATGTGTGCCCAGCGGCGGAGGCGGAGTTCGTCGATCGGATCGAGCGTTTGCTTGGCCGCCAGGTCCGGGCGTGCCCGGTGGAGCAGGACGGTGCGGGAGGCCCAGCCGCCGCCCTGGCACGTCTCGCAGTGCCCGATCTGCTCGCAGCCGCAGCCGTCGGCATGGTGTTCGCCGTCGGGGTGGCAGTCCGGGCACACCAGCGGGGCCGCCAGGTCCCAGGCGGTCTGGATGAGCCGCCGGTGGTGGTTGTTGATGTCGAGGCGGTCGATGTGGCCTTGGGAGCGGATGGGGCGGTCGGTGGCTTCGGACTTGCCGGTGCCCTTGGTGGCGTACTTGGCCACATAGGAGGCGATCCGGTCATCGCTGATCTGCCCGTCGTCGCCCTCTAGTCGGCCGGCCTCAGCCGCGCGGATCGGGCGGATGTCGACCTGTTCACCCCAAGCCAGCTCACGGACCTGCCCCTCGAACTCCGGGGACTCCAGGCTCACGGCGGCGTGGGTGGAGCGGATCGCGGCGTCGAGTAGCTCGGCGGTGACCCACCGGGGGGTGGCGTCGTCGGGTCCGTCGGGTCCGTCGACGCGCACGACAGCGTGGAAGTGGATCGTGCCGCGCTTCTGGTACTCGGCGACCTTGGCGAAGGACACCCGGAAGTGGTGCTTGATGTCCTGGACCCGGATTCCGGCCGCGCCCGCGATGTGGCGCCGCAGGTAGGTGGTGAACTTGGCCCAGAGCTTTCCGGCGTGGGCGTTCCACAGCACATGCCCCACGTAGTCATAGGACTCCGGGTCGACGGGCTGACCGATACGCGGGTCGGCCGGGTGGTGGTAGGTGCCGCAGCGGCACGGGATGGTCTTGCCGTTGCGGGTCGGCCGGTTGTGGACCGGGCCGAAGCTGGGCGCGGTCAGCGTCAGGAACACCCGGGGCTTCTCCGCCACGGTGACCGGGACGTCTTTGGTGCCGCCGTTGAGTCCGGCGCGCAGGAGGTGGAAGGCATCGGCGGCGTAGCGGTCCGAGCAGGCCGGGCACACCGACTCACGCCTGTTGCCGCACGGCACGGTGATGGCCCCGGTCTTCTGCTTGAGGACCGTGGCGGTGTCGCCGTCGCCGAGTTGGACGGCCCAGCGGCCGGTCATGTGCACGGGGTGGGTGCAGCCGCCGGTGGACTCCACAGCCTCGCGCCATGTCCGATAGCCGGGGGACTGGACCGTGCGCTGGACGCCGTCGAGTGCGGCGCGGCGTTGGTAGTCGGTGGGGGTGAGTAGAGCGGCATTGGCCATCCTGCCTCCAGAAACAAGAAAAGGCGGGACACCACCGGAAAAGTGCCGATGGTGTCCCGCCGAAGTGGAACGGTTGAGCGCTGCTTTTCTGTTGTGTCGTAACGGTGTGTCAGGCCGCTTGGCGCATGTCGTCAAGGACGAGTTGCGCTTGGTCGTCGGGGAGCTGAACGACCTGCTGCACGTCGGCCCGGGTCATCTCCCTGCCCTTGGCCGCCAGTTCGGTGCGGGTCTTGCTCAGCTTCGCCATGAGCGGCGGCGGAAGCCGAACCGCTGGCTTCCTTTCCACGGGCGCATCCGCCCGCGGTGGCGCCGATCCGGCGTCAGGTTGTTCCGGTTCGGCAGGTGCCGGACGTGCCGTTTCGGCAGGGTCGGGTTGTGCCGGTTCCGCACAGTCCGGGTGTGCCGATTCGGCAGGCTCGGCGGCGGTCTGCTGTTCGACTTCGTCGGCGGCGGCGTAGGCGTCGAGGACGACTTGCCGTGCCTTGGCCTGGATCACGGGGATGACCTCTGCCAGGCCGTAGACGATGACCGGGATAATCGCGTGCACCACCAGGTCCCCGAGACTGAACCGCTCCCGGTCGGCCGCCAGCAGCGCCAGCGGCGGGTAGACGTTCATGAACAGCGTCGAGAGCAGCAGCACGTGTTTGAGTCGGGTCCACCACGGGTGATCGGGGTCGATGCCGTGGGAGAGGATGACCGCCTCGAAGTTAAGCAACACGATCAGCAGCCCGGCGAACATCGGTTCGACCGCCCAAGCTGCCCACCACACCGGATCTTCCCGAGGCCGGTCTCCGGCCAGGAACTCCTGGACCCCGGTGGTGGTGTAGCTCAACCCGAGGACCAGGAAGAACCACAACCCCGCCAGCGTGCGCCGTCGTTGGCGTTCGATCAGCACCGCCACCAGATCGGGGTTGCGGGCGAGACCGCGCAGACTGGTGGCTTCGGCGATCTGGTCGCGAAGCTTGCCGACCCGTTTGGTCTCGCCCGAATCACCGTCGCGGGCACGTCGCCCGAACATCGGGTCTCACCTGCCTCTCTGTGGCTATTCGCTGGGCTTGAGCAGCGCGAACAGGCCCTTGACCAGCAGGATTAAGCCGATTCCGGCCGCGATGGCGTAGCCGGGGCTGACCAGCCACCAGACGAGCGCGAGCACGCCGATGACGCCGAGTAGGAGGCCGAGGCCGACCAAGATTCCCTTGCCGGTGAGCTGAATCTGAAGCAGGTGCATGAGCTGTTTCTCCTTACTGTGAAACGGAAATCCGACTCTTCGTGTGGTTGCGGTAGTGCTCGTGCTTGTCGCCGTACATGCGGTCGTCGGCGGAGGCGAGCAGCGCTGAGAGCGTGGTGGTGCCAGCGTGTCCGGTCATGACGCCGAGCGACATGGAGACCTCCACCGGCTTGTCGTGCACGACGGTGATGGTCGAGACGGCGTCCTGGTACTCACGGGCGCGCTGCTGGGCTTCCTGCACCCTGGTGGTCCAGGGGATGAAGACGGCGAACTCGTCGCCGTGCAGCCGCACCGGCAGCTCACCGCGGAAAGCCATGAATTCCCAGACCGCCGCGACCTCCCGCAGCACCGCATCACCGAAGCGGTGGCCGCGGGTGTCGTTGAGGACCTTGAAGCCGTTCATGTCGCCCAGGGCGACGGCGACCAGGCCCCGGCGGCGACGGGAGACCCGCTCGAATGCCGCGACCAGTGCGGCTCGGTTGCCCAGGCCGGTCAGAGGGTCGGTGCGGGTCTGCTGGAAGTACCGATAGGCGTAGGTACTGGAGACGACCGCAGTGGTCGTCGTGACACCGAGCGCGAGCTTTGTCAGCATGGAACCTGCCTCTCTGCGAGGTAGGCCCGCCCGGTCTCGGCCAAGAGGAACCGGGCGGGCCGTTCAATGGGTGAGGGAAGGTGCCGGCCTCGGGGGTGGGAGGCGGCGGCGTGGAGCTGGCGGGCGGTGAACTCCACGGGTTCGCCCTGCTCCAGCAGGTGCCGGTAGCGCGGGGTCAGTGCCGCGCGGTACGGGGTGTAGAGACACACCGGTATGCCCCCGTCGAGGCGGCCGGTCACGTCCAGGTGCACCGCGCCGCCGTTCAACTGCTTCAGGCAGGCTCCGACCTGGTCCAGCGAGTCCGCCCAGGCGGCCAGGGACGCCAGCGCTCCCGTGACGTGGGCCTGGCATTGCAATCCGGTGGTGCGACTCCATGACAGCGTGACCGGCTCCGGCAGCCGGTGGCCGTCGATGTGGTCCACCAGGGCAGTGAGCGCATCGCGCATCGAGGCCGGGTTCAGGGTGTGCGAGGTCATCACAACCACCTCCAAGGGTTGAGTCGGAAAGCGGGTGGGGAAGGGGTCAGGCGGACTCGTCGTCGAGTTCGTCCTCACCCTCGAACTGGTCGATCTCTTCAAATCCGAACTCGGACTCGCCGCCGTCCGGGTCGTCGTCGCCGTCGAAGTCGTCGTCCTGGTCGTCTTCGAGGGCTTCGTAGTCGACCTCTGACCAGTGCACTTCGTCGGCCGAGTCCTTCTCGGCGGTCTCGAATCCGCTAGCAGCCGGGGTTTCGCGGCGGAACGGGATCACGGTGGCGCCGTGCTTGGTGCAGAACTCGACCAGCTCGGCGATGTCGGCGTCAGTGACGTACGGGGGGCGACAGCGGAGGGCTTCGCGGCGGCCGTCCTTCTTCACATATGCCACGCCAGGCAGGTAGGCGGGGATCTTGTCGGCGAACGCGCCCATGTCCCGTACCCCCTCACCCAGGCACATGTCGACATACGAGGCCTGGTCGAGGCGGAGCGCGACCTTGGTGGAGAACAGACCCCGCATCGGGATCACGTCCTTGGTCGGCTCCTGAGTCGCACCGATGACCCGGCCACCGACCGAACGGAACTGGGTCAGCGCGGTGGAGATCAGCGGCTCGAACTTGCGAATGATGTCCTTCTCGCCGTAGGCGGTCATCGCCGACAGCTCATCGACGATCAGCACATCGAGCGGGGTTTCGACCGAGGGCGTAGCGGTGCGGATGCCCCGGCGCCCCAGGTCGAGCTTGCGTTCGTTGAGCGTGTCCACGTACTTGCGCACGAGCTTGAGGCCGTCCTTGGCGTTGTCGGCGAAGTCGTGGAACATCGCCCGGCCCGCACCGAACTCCTGACCGCCCTTGGGGTCGACGACCCACAGCCGGACGTGGCCGGCCTTGATCAGCGGAGCCAGCGCCCACAGCAGCGCCCACAGCCACGAGCCCTTACCGGCACCGGTCGCACCGCCGAACAGGATGTGCAGATCCCGCTTCAACAGGTCGAATGCCAGCTTTCGGCCGTACTCGTCCCGGCCGAGAACCAGGTTCGTCAGGTCGACCTCTCCGGCCTGCTCGTGCAGCTCTGGAAGCGAGATCACCATCTCGTCGAACGGTTCCCGCCGTTGGAGGTCGAGCGCGATCTTGCCCGGCTTGATCTGGCGGATGTTGCCCGCGCGCGCCTTGTAGGCGTTGGTCAGCCGCTCCAGGACCTGTTCGAAGTCTTCGGGCTGCTGCCCCTTGGCCATCCGGATAAACAGCGTGTCCCACACCCGCGTCGAGCGGACCCGCACCAGCTTCGGAGTCATGGTCTCACCGCGATGGTCGGCGGTGACCAGATTGCAGGCGAACGCGATCCGCAACCATTGCCGCTGGTAGACCAGCCAGCGTCTCCACCAGGCCCGCAGGAGCCGTCCGGCGAACCGGTCAAAGGTGGGCTTGTCCAACACCCACCACGACGCCCCCGCGAGCACGGCGATGCCGGCGGCCATGAGCACCGTCTGATAGCCGACCCAGACCACCGCCCCACTCACCACGACCGTCGAGGTCGACGAGCGCGGGTGCTTGACGACGAGCCGGGCACCGTCACGAATCGGGGACTTCTCGGTGTTCACTCGCGTGTCCGACATGACCAATCTCCCTTGTGTGCAAAAAGAAGCGGGGCACCGAACCGTGTGTGGTTCGGTGCCCCGCCGAGTTACCTGCGTGCCGGTCAGTCCCGGCGTCGGACCATCTCCAGGTGGGCGACCAGATCCCCCACCGCGTTGCGGAGCTTGTTCAGCGAGGTCCCCATTCCCTTGGGGACCCCGAGCTTGCGCAGCGTGCCCGACAGCTCCAACATGCCGCCGTCGATCTTTTTCACCACGCCGTGCACTTCGTTCTTGTTCTGAAAGATCACTTCGGGTATCCCTTCGCCACGCTCGGTCCGCCCTTCTTCGAAATGTCCGACCGCACCGCGCTCAACGCGGCCCGGACCTTCGCCGCCAGGTCCTCAGCGGTCGACATGTCCCGTTTCTCGACGATGGAGTCCTCCAGGAACTCCACCGCGTCGAGATCCCGGTCCAACTGGTCGATCGCCTCCGCAATCGTGTGGAGCCGCTGAACCGCCGGGGTGTTCTTTTTCTGCAACACCGCCATGCTTGCATTCCCTTTCTGGTGTGCCGTCTACTTCTGTGCCGCGTCGTCGATGGCGGCAGCCAAGCGCCGTTGAGCGAGCGCCATGTCCTCGATCAACTGGGAGAACAACCCCTGCCAGCCCAGGGCCGCGAAGCGGTCATTGAGCCCGCCAATGCCGGTCAGGACCCGTGCCGGAGTCTCGAGCTCGGTTCGCGGATCACTCACTCTTGTTCTCCCTCGAACGATGAATCAGCTCTCGCACCGACCCAGCTGCACGCTTGAGCGCGCGAGCCTGGCTGACCAGTTCTTCCTGCGCGTCCCACACCCGCCTGGAGCGCGGGACCGACATCGCCTCGATCGCGCCGATGTAGCGGCCGACCTCGTCGATGATCTGACCGGAGAAGATCAGCAGGTCCCGGTCCGCCTGCCGGGCGATCCGGAAGCCGAAGGCTCGGCACTGCCGACACGGCCGCCGTACCTCGCCGCGATGCTGCCGACACTGTTGTAGTGCGGTCTCCTGTGCGATCTGCTGGCGTTGGGCGATGACCACCCGCACGGGGGTGCTCTCACACCAGAAGCACCGCCCTGACACCGGCAGTTCCCGTACCCATTCCTTGCACTTCGGGCACTTCTGCCGGAAGGTCTTCGCCTCCGGATCGCACGTCGGGTGGTACCGGCGACCTGGCAGCCGCATTGCCTTGCGGCACTTCGCGCAGCTCGTCACAGCGACACACCACCCTGGATGGTGTGTGCCGAGATGACCTTGTTCGCCTTGCCCGTGTGGACGTTGACCACCGGCCCCGACGAGCCGTTCTGGCGCACCTGAGCGGAGATTCGCTCACTGCCGCCGGGTGCTTGAATGAGCACGTCCGCCGTGGTCTTCGTGCGAGTGCGCTTGAACATCAGGAAGCCCCCTTTTCCGGATCACCCAGACAACCAACACCGTGAAAGCCGAAACCGTTCATCGCACGCTCACCCCCTCGCCACGGTTGGCGTCGTCCGGCAGTAGGCATCCTCCGAGTGCGCGTACCGCCAGCGGTCGCAGTCGCACGCCGGGCAGTACCGCAACCCCAGCGACAATTCGTTCAGCAACACCAGGTCTCCTTTCGGATCTTCTCGTTCACTCCGCCACTGCGACCAGCGTCGAGGCGCGCCATTCGATGCTGTCCGGCGCAATCACGCCGTCGACCGTCCGCACGCGCACCGTCGGCTCCACCAGGAGCACCATCGTGTCCTCCGGAATGTCGGGCTCAGGCCAGGAATCCAGCCGGAATTCCAGCAAGTCGCCCCGCCCCGTCTCGGGCTTGATGAACACATCCGCGATCACGACCTGGTCGCCGTTGCGGTCGACGCGGTACATCTCAAGCAGCATCGCGCGGTACTGATCCAACGCAAGGACCTGCTCCAGTTCCTTCGTCTTGCTCATTGCTCAACACCTTTCGTTGGACTCCATGAACACCCCCGGAAACCAGCGACGTGCGCTGAGCCGGGGGTGAATACGGTGCCCCCGACACGAAAGAATTCGTGCCGAAAAAGGCATAGCTCGGCCCACTATGGAATAGTCAAAGAACCAGAAAGTCTGAACAGTTATCCCGATCGCCATTCAATCCAGACAGGAAAGCGCGCGAACCGGGTCACGCAGGCACCGGCCGAGGCCGGACGAAACAGTCAGCGGTGCACGGCCTTGATGCCAGTGGCCCGCCAGGACAGTCCGGACATGGTCCGGCCGTTGAAGTCGTTCTCCCAGTGCGACACCCGAGGGTTGATCAGCTCGACCAGGGCGCCATCGGTGACGTCGTCCTCGGGCGAGGTCTCCAGGGTCACCTTGATCTCCTGGCCCTTACCGGCCCGCTCGCCGTTCACCGGCTTGGGCTTGACGAACAGCATCACCACGAACTGCTGCGAGCCGTCCCGAGGGTCGGTCGCCGGAGCCTGGGAGCCGTCCTCCTTCTCGATCATCTTCAGGGTCGGCTCCTCAGTCACCTGCACCTTGTAGCCCTCCAGCAGGACCGGGATGTTCTTCAGCATCATCACTCCGTTATGTGTCGTGCTTTGTCGTACTAGGTCACCATAGCACAGTGCTAGTACACCTACAGTTGCTCCATACGAGTGAACTAGCGCGTGATGTGGCGTCTCGGTACAGTCATTCCGTGAAGCCGCAGCGAGTCGCCGCCCACCCGTACCAAGAGCTGGCCGCTGAGATCGCCACCAAGATCGACAGTGGCGAGCTCGCGCCCGGGACTCGTCTGCCGTCCGTCCGCGCCCTCGCCAAACAGCACGAGGTGTCCGCGATGACCGCGCAGAAGGCCCTCAACCAGTTGGCCCTGGATGGCTACGCGGAGGCCGTGTCCGGCCTCGGTTACTACGCCAAGGAGCCGCCCTTTGAGGGGGAGGCGCCGGCTGAACTGGCGGTTGAGTCGATCGCCCGCCAGCTTGCCGACCTGCAAGGCACAGTCGCCGAACTGCAAGCCCGCATCGAAGCGTTGGAATCCCGCTCCTGAGCGGTCGGCCTTCTTGCTGTGCCCTGTCATGGCTCTAGCTTCCCGCGATCACGCGGACGCGATCACCACATGACAGGACGTTCGAAGACGTCTCCGGCGCGTCAAAACGTCCCTGCGCGTCCCGGCTGCCGAGCCGAGAGCAGCTTCACGCGTTGAGGGGCACCAATGGATCAGCACCGCCGGATACGGTGCTGCGGTGTCGATGTACCAGTGGGCTTTCAAGGTCGCCGAAGAGAAGCTGTCCGGAAGTCTCCCGCGCCGGTGGTCCCACGTTCAGGGCGTAGCCGAACGGGCGCAGTCGCTGCGCTCAGTCTCGGGCGAAGACGCTGACCTGCTCGAATCGGCGGCGATTCTCCATGACGTTGGGTATGCGCCCGACCTCGCAACCACCGGATTCCACCCCCTGGACGGCGCGGTATTCCTGCGGCAGATCGACGCGCCGGACCGGCTGGTGCACTTGGTCGCGCACCACTCCTACGCCGCGCTCGAAGCAGAGCTGCGGGGGCTCTCGGCCGAGCTGTCCGAGTTCGTGGACGAAAATGGGCCGCTACGTGACGCCTTGTGGTACTGCGACCTGAACACAACGCCCGATGGCGAGGAAGTCGACGCTCGGGAGCGGATCGCAGAGATCAAGCAGCGCTACGGCCCGGACCACCTCGTCACGACGTTCATCACCTCCGCCGCCCCCGAGCTGCTTGCCGCGGTTGATCGCACACGGCAACGAGCGGAAGCTAGCTGAGGTACGGCTCCGCCCTGTCCTCCATGGCGTGCTGGATGCGCAGGCGCATTGAGGAGTGAATGTCGAGGTCGGCGATGCGCTCAGGCTCGACCCAGTGGACGCGCCGGGACTCATTGCTGGTGCGAAGTTCCCCGCCGGTCGGCCGCGCATGGAAGACGATGGAGAACTCTTGCCGGACTTCGCCGTCGTCGTAGGCGATGACGTGGCGCGGGTCGGAGTAGATGCCGACGATGCCGGTCACCTCGATCTCGATCCCGGTCTCTTCCAGCGCTTCTCGTACCGCGGCTTGGCGCGTGGTCTCGCCGACGTCCTGGGCGCCACCGGGAACAGCCCACAAGCCGTTGTCGGTGCGCTCGATCATGAGCACGCGGCCCGACTCGTCACGGACAACGGTGGCGACGGCAACCACCAGGCTGTTCGCAGGCGGTGCCGAAGGGTCGTCGTAGTAGTCCGTTTTGGGCATGACCCCTGCTTACCACGTGCCGGCCTGCGCGTCGGCCCAGACCGTGTCGAAGCTGTCGGCGTACGTGTTGAAGAGATCTCCGTCGCCAAGTCGGCGCAGGTGCAAAGCCGGGGCGTGTGACGCCAACTTGCCGTAGACGTGCGGGTTCACGATCATCTCGTCATCGAAGCGGTAGATCGAGTTGTAGAGCACTGTGCTGTGGGTTCGAATCTCGATCCCGGGTACGTCCTGGAGCGGCTTGAAGAAGGCCAAAGCATGGTCGATCTTGGCTGAGATCGTGTTCCGCCCGATGCCCTCGTCCAGGCTTCGCTGGATGACCGCAGGGGAGTCCCGCTCTCCGAACAGCAACCTGACGCGGGCGCCGGCCGCAGCCTTCTCGCGCAGCGTTGCGAGCAGGTTGGGCTTCTCCGTCATGAACATGCCGACGTACACGAGGATGTCCACTTGCGCGGTGGCACCTCCGAGGAGCCGGTCCCAGAGATCGTTCGGAACCGCGCTGCGATGTGGGTACATGTGCAGCAGTTCGGACTCGCTGACCTGCTCGCTTCGTTCCTTCGAGAGCGCGTCCGGCCACAGGTACCGCTCACTCTCTCCGAGCTTGGCCGCGACTGCACGACGCGTCTTCGCATGCGGCGCACGACCGGTGGTGACCCACCGTTCCGCGGTCTTCGGGTCCACCTTGAGGAGTTCGGCGAGATCGTCCGGAGTCACGCCGCGCCGGAGCATCGCGTCCCGTAACCGTTCATTCGGTGCCACTCAGCCACTCCCAGCAATCGCACAGGAGTCCGGGAACGCCGTGGCCAGGCGCGCAGAGAGGAGGAAAGTGTCGATCATTCCTTCAGCTCATCGCGCAGCGCCAGCAGATCGGCCCGGAGCTTGTCCACGTCCCATCGGGCATGCCCGCCTGCGGTCACAACCGGCGGGGTGACGAGCTCTCGTTGCCACCAGCGGACCAGCGTCGCGCGGTCTACGCCGATCTCCTTCGCGGCGATCCCGGTGGCAACGAGCTTGCTGGTCACACCGTGACGATGCAGCACAAATGCAACGTCCACCTCCGGTAAGCAACGCTTGTGGACGAACACAACGAATGCAACGATTGGGGTGTGAGCGAACCTCAAACAGGTCCGACCGAGCAGCGAGTCTCATGGAAGCCCGACGTTGATCACCTGCTTGGCGAACTCCGCCGTCGGGGATGGGTGCTGTTCGTCTTCGGAGATAAGAAGCGACCGGAGATGGTGGGGCACGTGTTCGCGTGGTCGACGTGTGCCGATGTCGTTCTCCTGCGGAGCGAGGACGATGCCACGGCCTACCGGGTTCCGGCCCTGCCCGATACCGATGTATTCAGGCCCGAGCTGGTGTCTTGGCAGTACCACGCCCCGGCAGCGTGGACTCTCCGAGCGGTGTTGACTCTTGAGTCACCCGAGCATCCCGACGCGCCGCGTGCTGTCCTCAGGCCCGATCGGGGATGTTTCGTTCCGTCCGAGGTCCGGCGGCCGCTGACGATCCGGCCGACCTCGCTTACCGGCCGCCTGTAGCCCCTTCAGCGTGCGTGATCAGGTTTCGAGCCACTGCACGAGCAATAGGTGAACCTCGGGTGGCTCGTCGAGGACCAGATAGACCACCTGGCCGGCCTGGGCGGGGCCGAAGTTCCAGCGGCGGACAGCACCGTCCTGGTTGGCCTCGTGCAGCGGCTTGCCGTTCCAAGGCGTCAGCTGGAGCACTTCGAGCACGTCGGCGTAGGCCGCCAGGGCGTCATTGGGCAGCGCTGCGACCTGTTCGACAACGGCACTGTCGGGAACCAGTCGATACACCTAGCGGCCCAGTCGTTGCCGGATCACGGCCTGCATGTCCTCCAGCGGTGCCGCGTCCGGGTTCTCGCCGGTGCTGGTGATTTGCTCAGCCTTGGCCAGCAGCCGGAAGTAGGCACCAGGGGCGGTCTGCTCCGCATGGGCGAGGTGTCGCCACTTGTGCAGCAGCTCGTAGACCCCGGTCAGATCATGCGACTGCTTCGCGCGATCAAGCGCCTGCTCCCACTCCGCATCGAACTCAGCCGCCACACGCGGTGTCAGGCACGCCCGGATGCTCGCAGCGTCCGACGGCGGCGGAGCCGAGCCCGTGTTCGGCGTTGGATGAGGAGCAGCCACACCATCACGATAGCCGTTCCCGTCAACCACCCCGGCCACACCGAGCGCACCGAACCCAGCCGTCGCACACCACTGCCAGTACCCCTTGTGGCCAGCGTGTTCAGAGTTTCCTTACTTCATCAAGGGCGGCCCCTGCGGGGCCGCCTGCCTGCTGTATGCGAGCCCCGGCCAAGCCGGGGTACGCCGGGCGTGCGGCCTGGCGGCCGGTCCCGGCGACCCCGGCGGCCGGGGCGCAGAAGGAAGGCAGGCGGCCAGGAACCACGCAGGGGCCGCAGCGATGAGCAAGGAGCAGCACAACGAGGACCAGGCGCTCGAAGCCGGGGGAGGTGCTCCGCGGATTCCGGGGCGAAGTGGCCGGCGGTCTAGGTGCCCTCCCGGACAGGCTCAACGGGGACAGTGCTGGGCACGCTACGGGGGTGGACGGCTTGCCAGTTCCTACGGGCATGGCAGCGTTCCGGCAGCGTACGGGGTTGCCCGGCGGTGGTCCGTTCGATATGCGCCTGTTGAGAGGAAACAGCCCGTGGCGCCGAGCGGTTGGGGCATTTAGGGGCAGCTTCGACCCCATCCGCCGCGCGTGATCGAAAACAGGGTACGCTGACCTTGGATGTGTAAACGCACGTCTAGCGCCCACTGGCCAGTGGGCGCTCAGAACGCTAGAACAGGGCTGTCGGTGCTCGGCTTCCCAACTGCTCACCGGCAGCTCGTTATCAACACCGTGAACCATACACCGGACTCTGCAAAGTCTGCAACATCCGCAACATCTGCAAAGTCTGCGTTGGTCGGGACGCGGTAGAGCCAGGAGGCTCCATGGAAAACATGCTCGCGAAGTTGGCTGGCACGGCCAAGCTCGGTGCGATCGGGCTCATCCTCGTTGGCGCCCTGGGACTTGGCGTGATGCGGACCCCGTACCCGGACGTCCTCACGTCTTCCCCGTACTCGAGGATCGTTCTGATCGCTGTCGCGTTCTGCGGGACCGTCGCCATCCTTGACGTGCTGTTCAGCGGTCTCGTCGATGTCCTTCGGGTCGTGGGCACGCTGCGGAGGCGCTAGTCGCTCCGCGGCGCGCCACCGTAGCGTGCCGCGTCGCAAATTGCGACAGCCGACGGAATCTGCTGTGGCCCCAGGGCTGAGCGCTGGGGCCACAGCGAGTCCCTACAGGTGTTCGAGTGCTTGTTTTGCTAGCTCACGCATGGTTGCGGCGCTCGGGTTGCCGGTGAGCGGTTCGGTTTCGGCGATGTGGACGGCGGACTCGCGGGGGTGCGAGGCGTAGTGCTTGCCGGTGAAGGAGATGTGTTGGTAGCCAGCGGTTTCGTGGGCGAGAGGGGTCACGTTGCCCGATCCGTTTCGTTCAGCGAGGCCATTCAGTGCCTTTGCGGCAGATGGGCTGGCCATGTCTGCCCGTGCGGTCGCGATGAGCACAGCGTTGCCCTGGTCGTCTTCGGCCTTGAACAGCTTGCGTTGCAGGCCGATGCATGGTTGTTCTCCGAAGAACTGGTGGACCTGTCCATAGGAGTGACCGGCGCAGTTCGTGTCTGTCGAGGTGTTGATCTCAGTGGCGGTGTAGCCAGCCGCTTCCCAGGTGGGCGCTGTGGTCGTGGTGCTGGCGCTTGGTTCGGAGCCACCGAAGATCCAGAAGAGGAACAGGATGGTGACGAGGATGCCGGCGGCCGCCCCGAGTTCGGTAGTGCTGGTGCTCGGCCCGCGGCTGGCGCGAGATCGTCGGTAGTGCGACCGGACGTAGGTGCCGTCTTTCCGTCGGTAAGGCCTCACGTAGTCCACGTTGCTCCTTTGGCAGTGCCGGAAGCGCTGCCGGACCTCGGCGTTGTGGAGGTCCGGCAGCGGCCGTGTGGCTAGGACGGTGTGCTTCGGGAGGGCATGACCGCGTTACGCGGCGGAGGACTGCCAGTGCGTGGTGTACTTCGCTGCTTCACCAGCGAGGAGGGCGTCGAGATCGTTGCGGTTGGTGTTGCGGCGCAGTCGGAAGGGCTTGCCTCGCCGCACATCCAGGAGCATGGGCTGAGCGCCCGTCAGTAGGTTGGGCATCTCGCGTTCGAGGACGCGCAGCATGAGGTTCGCTGCTTCGGAGGACAGCTCGGGTTCCTTGAGGTAGGGCAGCACGACCTCGGTCTTGTCGTTGGCGTAGCGCAGACCGATCAGGTTGTTCAGCCGCACGTCGAGGTTGCTGACCTTCCAGGCTGCTTCGGAGACCTTGATGCCTGTGGCCTTGATCCTTCGTGACCATTGGACGAATCCTGATTCCAACGCCACGAAGTGGGGATACTGCTTGTCGTCCGCCTTGTTCACCGCCCTCGCCAGCTCCTCGGCAGGAGCGACCGAGTTGAACGCCCGGCGAAGGGCAGTGCGGATGGGGGAGTAGAAGTAGCCGCCCTTGCTTTCGGGGTCGAGGTACATCTTGCGCTGGTCTTTGACGATCTTGACGCAGCCTCGGGGCGTGCTGTGCATGTAGTCGAGGAACGATGGGGCACTGATCCGGATCGGATCCAACAGAGCTCCTACCTCTCGGGAGGTAGCAGGCCCACCTGCTGAGTGAAGTTTGCTACAAACCCTTGCCAACTCCAGCTCGTCACCCTACTGTCGCAGTTGCAGCTAAGACATAGAGTGGGGCCTATACCTCGCTTAATACTTGTCAGGCGCCACTTTAGCGACTTTCGACGCTTGGTGCCAGTAAAGCCGACGTGATCTAGGTCACGTCGGCTTTGTGTTGCTCGTGCTCCTCGTAACATCTCTCGGTTCGCCGTAGATGCGTGCGGTCGCCACGAGCAAGCAGTGTAGGCAGGGGCACGGACACTGCCTGGTAGCTAGAGGTGGTCACCGCCGCACGCCGCCCCGCGACGATCCGGCCCGATTGCCAAGAAACTGCCAACAATCGACCACCGGCCATGTCAACCAACGGCAACATCGCGGCCCGATGGGGCATCCATCGGCACAGGTCACGGCAGGTATCAGCAAACGACGGCAAGCATTGATGATCACGGAAACGGGATCAGAAGGTTTGGGGTTCGAATCCCTACGGGCGCGCGTCTGGTCGAGACAGCTGGTAACCCCCTCTAGCAGGGGGTTTCCTGCTTTTCGGGGCCTGTGCCGGTGGTGCTGACGGCGTCCGGGCCGGGCTGGCGGGTCTCCGAACAGTTATCGGAAGGGGCCTCGTCCCCGAGCGTGGTTCAGCTCATACTGATCACGTGGTCGACGAGTTGCAAAGCGAGTACGTGCAAATCCGCGATCTGCTTGGCCTCCTCAAGCAACGGCTGGTCCGTCTGCCGGTGAGCCAGCAGTGGAGCGGGTCGATGCAGCGGCTCGCGCGCGAGCTGAGCGAGCAGCTCGAGCACTCCGTGGCCCAGGCGCGAGAGCCGGACGAGGACCAGTTGCGCTTCAGCGCACGCCCGCCCCGGCTGCGTTAGAGCCCTGGCCGCAGAGCCCCGGCCGCAGAGCCCGGGCCGCGCCAACGATCGACTCAGAGAGCGAGCTGCTTCCGGACCCCGCCCTGATCCGCTGAGCGCTCCACCGCCGATGACGGCGAGTGTCCCCCTGCCGGGCAGGGGTTTCTTGCTCCAGGGTCGAACGACCGGGTTGGCCGGGGCCGGGCCCGCTATACGCTGCTGGTGGCCTGTTCGCCGGGATGACCGAGTGGTCGAGCGTCTCGCGGTGGCCGCATAGGGGGATCTCATGCAGCCAGCTGATGATCGGTTGCTGCGTCGGCGCGCCGCGCTGGGCACGTTCCTGGCAGCCGGACTGTCTCCCGTCGCCTTGGCCGCTTGCCAAGCCCAGCCTCAGAGCGCGCCAGCGGGGCCACGAACCCGCCGGGCTCCGCGCTGCCCCGGCCGGGAACGCCCGAGGACGCCCTGCGCCGCCTCCAGGAAGGCAACCAGCGTTTCGTCGCGGGTGCCCCGCTGCACCCGAACCAGTCCCTAGAGCTCCGCCGGCAGCTCGCCGGGAGCCAGCAGCCGTTCGCCGCCGTGCTCGGCTGCTCCGACTCCCGCACCTCGCCGGAGCTGGCCATGGACGCCGGTATCGGCGACCTGTTCGTCTGCCGCGTCGCGGGCAACATCGCTACTCCGGAGGAGGCGGCGTCGCTGCTGTACTCCCAGGCCGTGCTGGGCACCGACGTGATCCTCGTGCTCGGCCACGACAACTGCGGCGCGGTCAAGGCGGCCATCGAGGTGGCCGACGGGAAGATGCCGCCTGGTGAGTTCGGCCCGTTGACCGAGCCGATCCGGCCGGCGGTGGCCGAAGCCCGCCGGTTCGGAGCGACCGGCGACGCCCTGCTGCACGAGGCCGTCACGGCCAACGTGCGCCTCGTCGTCGAGGCGCTGCCCAGGATGAGTACCGGGCTGGCACAGGCCGTGCGGTCGGGTGAGCTGACCATCCACGGCGGTGTGCTCACCCTGGCCACCGGCAAGATCGACATGCTGAGCTGAGCCCGGCCGCCTCCAACGCCCTCGTACAAGCACGGGCGATGAAATAGGACGCATTCCACACCTGCGCCCAACGATGCGGAAAAGAAGAAATCACAGTGCGATAACCAAATTTGCCCATTCTGGTTGTTTGACTGAAAGCAACCGGGAAAAGTCGCAGGTGTTCACGGATTTCCGACCAATATTCGCCTTTTTGCCGCGGTCGCCGCACGAGTAACGGGCGGAGGGCGACACGGGATTAACCCGTTCGGTGGATCACCACGACGCCGTGGCGACACCGCGCGACGCTCTGCGATCGCTGGCCGGGTTCTGCAACGACAGCACCGACCGGATCGCGCCACGCCGCCCTCCCCGGCCGGTGGTGTGCGCCGGTCAGATCGGAGTGACGTGGGCTGTACCCACGCCGAAAGTTGTCCTCTGTTCCCGTACCTCAGGGCGAGCCTGCGCGGCTGGCGGGACCACTACTGCGACAGCGATGACCGCTGGCTCGAATGCGCCCGGTACAAGGTGGCCCTCACGGGGAAAGCGGTGCCGATCTCGCTGCTCCCGAACGGTCGCGACGCGCACTACCTGGCGGTGGCCGCCGAGGAGTCCGAAGCAGCCGGGACCGAGCCGGTCCGCGCCGCCGACCTGGGGCGGGCACACCGGTATGAACCCCCGGCACCACCCGATCCCAGGTCGACCGAGACCACGGAGGAGTTCAGAACGGTGGCGGAGCGGAGAACTCCACCGCCGCGGGTTCCGCGACCCCCGAAGACCCCGTCTGCCGAACCACAACGACCCGCTCAGCGGCACAAGCCCGAGAAGCGGGGCTGGTGGAGGCGGCTCGCCGACTGGATGAGAGGTCCCGCATGAGCGACTACTGGCCATGGTGGGCGGGCGCTGCCGGCCTCGCCCTCGTCACCATCAACTACACCCTGATCACCGACCGGTCCTTGGGCGTGTCTTCGGCGTGGGACCGCGTCCTGCACTGGCGCGCCGAACGACGCCTCGAACGGCAGGAGGCCCGGTTCGCCGACGAAGGTGCTCTCGCCGATGCGCTGGCCGCGGCCACCGCGGAAGAGTTCGGGGACCGCTACTCGACGGAGGACCGGAGGGACGAGGTGCAGGCTCAGGACCTCGGGTCTCCGGCCGTCGCGGCAACCTCGGCCGCGAGCGTGCGCCCGGTGCCGGTGGTGACCCAGGCCGCCCTGCTCCTGGCGATCTTCGCCGGCGGATGGGTGGCGGCGGTGACCGCCGGCCGGTTCGAGGTCCGCTTCGACATGGGCGCCGGCTTCCGCGAGCTCGTCACCGCGGATCCGAAGATCATGATCGGCCTGCTGTTCGCCGGAGGCGTGCTGGTCGGCTTCGGCACACGCCTCGCCGGAGGGTGCAGCTCCGGCCACGGACTCAGCGGCTGCGGCAGGCTTCGCCCGGTCAGCCTCGTCGCGACCGCCGTCTTCTTCGGCACCGCGGTGCTGGTGTCGTTCCTGCTGTGGAAGGTGATCTGATGCGCAACCGGGGCGCTGTTCTCGTCGCCAACGTCATCACCGGTCTGGCCCTCGGCTACACCGTCACCAACATCGGGTTCGGCGACTACGCCGAGCTGAACCGCATGTTCACCTTCCAGGACCTGCGCATGCTGTTCGCCTTCGCCGGTGCCGTCGGGATCATCGTGGTGGTCTTCGCCGTGGTGGGTGCCCGCCGCACACCGGGGCGCATCCACGGCGGCGTGGTTCCCGGCGGCATCATGTTCGGCACCGGCTGGGCGATCTCGGGTGGCTGCCCCGCGATCCCGATCATCCAGGTCGCCAGCGGTTACCTGCCCGCACTCGCGACGATCGCGGGCGTCGTGGTGGGCATGTGGCTGTGCCGCTGGGCCAACGCCAGGCTCTTCCGCCTCGACCGCGGTTCCTGCGGGCTGTAGCGGTCGCGCACCTCGACGAAGGCCCCCGCGGCCCGGACGGTCGCGGGGGCCTTCGGCATCCGGAGGCCCCCGGTGGTGCGGGGCGCGACATCACGAGTCGGTGTACGTGTCTTCGCCCGCACGCACCGGGGGCCTTGAATGGGGCGATGGGACTCCTTCAGAACAAACCGGAAGACCTCGCGGCGAAGGCCCGGCAGGCTTACGACGACGGGCGGCAGCGGTTCGCGGTGCGCCTGCTGGATCTGCCTTCGGCCAAGGACGACGAGGTGGACTCCTGGTCGCGGCACATCGAGGCGATCGAGGCGACCGGGTGGATCGTCGACCACTTCTCCACCGTGCCCAGCGACCGGGGCTGGAACCACGGCTACGTGTTGTTCATGCGCCGCTGAAGTCGTGCCCCAGCCGGGCACGCGCGTGCGGAAGCGCGGAGCGACCATGCAAACCTGACCCAGCGCGACCACCAGGTACCTCCGAAAGGCCCAAGACCGATGGCCGGGCAGCGGCATAGGTTGGGCCAAATCGTGCTCAGCTGCGGGAGGTAGACCATGACCAAACGGCTCGCCGACCTGTTCCGGCTCGACGGACGCACCGCGGTCGTCGTCGGCGGCGGCAGCGGGCTCGGCCGTTCCAGCGCGCTGGGGCTGGCCGAGTTCGGTGCCGACGTCGTCGTCGCCGACCTCGACCGGGAGAGCGCCGAGGGCACCGTCGCGGCGATCGGGGAGCTCGGGCACAAGGCGTCCTGGCGTGAGCTCGACATCCGCGACGGCGATGCCATCCGCGACTTGGCCGACGAGCAGGACGAGACCGCGGTGCTGGTCATCACCCCGGGCGTCAACGTGCGCAAACGCCTGCTCGACACCGCCGACGACGAGTTCGACCGCGTCATCGACCTCAACCTCAAGGGCACCTACCGGCTGGTGCGGGACTTCGGCAGGAACATGGCGCGGCGCGGTAGCGGCAGCATCATCACCTTCGCGAGCTTCCGCGCCGACGTCGTGGAGCCCGGCCAGGGGATCTACGCGGCGAGCAAGGCCGGGGTCGTGCAGCTCTCCCGTGCGCTGGCGGCAGAGCTGGGGCCGCAGGGCGTGCGGGTCAACGCGGTGGCGCCCGGGCCGTTCGAGACCCCGCTGACCGAGCAGATCAAGTCCGACGAGCGCTGGTACGGGGCGTATGCGCAGAAGACCGCGCTGAAGCGCTGGGGCGCGGCCGACGAGATCGCCGGAGCCGTGGTCTACCTGGCTTCGGACGCGGCGTCCTACGTCACCGGCACCGTGCAGTACGTGGAAGGCGGCTGGACGGCGATCGACGGGCGCTTCGACCCCGCCCTGTGACCGGGACGCGAACAGCCCCGCCGCGCGTCGCGGCGGGGCTGTTCGCGTCCGAGCAGGTTCAGCTGGCGGGGATGTTCGCGATGTTCATCGTGGGGGTCTCGGTGTTCTCCACGCTGAAGAAGTCCCAGTTCCACTCGTCGTAGTTGCAGGACTTGACGTTGCAGACCGCCGAGTCGCCGTCGGCGGCCGCGAAGCCGGCGAAGCCGAGGGCCAGCGGAACGGTCATGGCGCCGACGACGACCGCACGAGACAGAGAGCGCATGATGCCTGCCTTCCTTCATCGGGATGGTTTGTTCCGGAGAGTCCGAAACGATGTTGCATCACCTTTCTAGCGGGGGAGGGACGGCGCCGCAGGTTCGAAACGATGGTCTTCACCATAAGGTGTCAGGGCTGCTGACATGAATGTGCACGAATGGTGATTCGATTACCGCGAGTCGGCTGTTTCGTGCCCCCGGGTCCCTCCGTTGTGGACCGTCAACAGGCGTGTTGTGCAGCGTAAACGCACTGCGGGTAGCACTTTCCGGGGACTTCGAAGCCGTCACGATCGTGAGTCCGCCGGTCACCGGAGGGTGAACCAGGGAATTGGAACGCGGTTTCGGGTGGCGATTTGTCGATAAGTCGCGAAACGGTTCTTCGTCAGTCGGCACTCACGTCTATCGCCGTTCCGCCGGTGATCCGGAGCAGTTCGCCGAACGAAGTGGGGAACATCCGGTGCTTGGTTCCCGCGCCGGCCCAGACCGTCGGGTAGTTCTCCAGGTGGCGGTCCACCAGGGTGCGGATCGGCTTCGGGTGCCCGACCGGTCCGACGCCGCCGACGGGCTGTCCGGTGGCCCCGAGCACGAACTCCGGTGTGGCGCGGCGGATCCGGCCGAGGCCGAGGGTGCGCGACACGTGCTTGGTGTCCACCCGGTGCGCGCCGCTGGTGATGATCAGCAGCGGTTCCTCGTCGACGTCGAACACCAGGCTGTTGCCGATGGCTCCGACCTCGCAGCCGAGCAGTTCGGCGGCCGCGGCGGCGGTCGGCACCTCGGTCTGGAACTCGACCACCTCCCCGGTGGATCCGAGGCGGCGGAGGTGAGCGGAGAAGTCGTCGACGGCGTTGGTCATGCGCGGCAGGTTCGCGCAGGTCGGCCGCCCGGCGCAACCGAGTTCGACCGCCGTCGTGACTCGTGTCACGGGTCGTAACACCGCGGCCCGCCGGGCCGAAATGCCGGGTGCGGCCAGTCGGCCGTTGTTGTTGCTGACACCGAGAACGGGTCTGGTCCTCTTCGACCGTCCGCAGTTGCAGGGTCATCCCCAACCGAACATCCGCCGGCCGGTTCCGGCGTCCGGGTGTCCCGCGCTGCCTCCGGCAGCCGTGGTGGGTGGCCGGGAATCGGCTTGGCACCAAGGCGAACCGCTCCGCGGCCGGCGCACGGCCGCTCGTGCGGTCCGCCACGCCCTGCCCTGTCCGAACCCGCCCGCGGACGCGACCGTCCCGGGTGCCCAGACCACTGAGAGACGCCCATGCCGTTGCGGCTGCTGGTGCTCGCTGTCGGCACCTTCGTCATCAACACCGGTTCCTACCTCGTGGCCGGTGTCCTGCCCTCGATCGCCGGCGCCGTCGGTGTACCGGTCACCACCGCCGGGCAGCTGGTCACCGTGCACGCGCTGACCTACGCGGTGAGCGCGCCTGTTCTGTCCACATTGGCCGGACGCTGGGAGCGCAGGCGGCTGCTGTGGGTCTCGCTGGGGCTGTTCGTGCTCGGCAACATCGCGACCGCGGTCGCGCCCGACTTCGCCTCGCTCACCGCCGCCCGGGTGCTCGGAGCCCTGGGCGCGAGCATGTTCACCCCGACCGCCGTGGTCATCGCGGCGGACCTGGTCCCGCTGGACCGCCGCGGTCGCGCGGTTTCGATGGTCCTCAGTGGACTGACGCTGGCCACCGTCGTGGGCGTCCCGCTGGGCGTGCTGCTGGAGGGGCTGCTCGGCTACCGCGGGCTGTTCTGGATCGTGGCGCTGCTCGGCCTCCTGGCCTCGGTGGCTCTGCTGGCGCTGCCCCGGGTGCCCGCGCCGCCCGCGATCCGGTTCGGCGAGCGGCTGTCGGTCCTGCGCGACCGGACGGTGGCGTGGGTGCTGGCGGTCTCGCTGCTGGGCTCGCTGGCCGACTTCGCCGCCTACACCTACGCCTCGCCGATGCTCTCGGCGCTGACCGGCGCCGGTGCGGGGACGCTCGGTGCGCTGCTGTTCGTCTACGGCGTGGCGGGCGCGACGGGCAACGCCGTCGTCGGCCGGATCACCGACCGGTTCGGCTCCGGAGTCGGCATCGCGGGCTCCCTGCTCGCGCTGGCCGCCGGTCTTGCGCTGCTGCCGCTGGCCGGCTCGGAGACCTGGGCCGTCGCCGGGCTGCTGGTGCTGTGGGGCCTCGGCGGCTGGGGCATCATGCCCGCGATCCAGCACCGGTTGATCAGCCTGACGCCGGCGAGCGCGGCGGTGGTGATCGCGTTCAACTCCTCCGCGCTCTACCTCGGCATGGGGCTCGGCGGCATCACCGGAGGCGCGGTCGCGGCGGCGTGGGGCTGGGCAGCGCTCGGGCCCGCGTCGGCGGTGGTCTCGGTGCTGGCGCTGGTGATGTTCTGGCGCCTGCCCGCGCCCGCCGCGCGGGCCGCCGTCCCCGAGCGGGCACGTCCCGCCCAGGACGTGCCGGTGGGCGCCTCCGAGTGAGGGTGCTCCTCGCTCGGGGCGCCCACCCGCGTCCCCAGGCGGGCGAACAGTCAGCCTTTCGAGGCAACCATTCGGCGTTGCGTGCGTCTGAAGGAGTGCCGGGGGACTGCGGGTTGCCGTTGCTGCTCAGGCGCTGGGGGTGAGCAGCAACGGCAGCTTCCGCACACCGGTGGTGGTCGGCGCGGGCAGGAACGTGGGCCCCTCGTCCGGATCGGTGCGCAGGTGCGGGAACCGGTCCAGCAGGATGTTCAGCGCGACCTTGCCCTCCAGCCGGGCCAGCGGCGCCCCGACGCAGAAGTGGATGCCGCGCCCGAAGGCGATCTGCGGGTTCGGGTCGCGGGTGACGTCGAAGACGTCCGGGTCGGTGAACTGCCGGGAGTCGCGGTTGGCCGCGGCGATCCACAGCATCAGCATCTGGTCCTGCGGGATGGTCTGCCCACCCACCTCGACCTCGCGCTGGGTGACCCTGCCGAGCACGGCGAAGGGGCTGAAGAACCGCAGCGACTCCTCGATCGCCGGCGGCACCAGCGACCGGTCGCCGCGGACCAGGTCGCGCTGCCGCGGATGCGAGTCCAGGCAGAGCACCGTGTTCCCCAGCAGCATGGTCGTGGTGATGTGGCCGGCGAGCAGCAGGATGTTGGCGAAGTTGACGACCTCGGTGTCGCTGAGCCGGTGGCCGTCGACCTCGGCCTGCACGAGCTTGGTCAGCAGGTCCTCGCGCGGTGCCCGCCGCCGCTCGGCCGCGTGCTCGCCCAGGTAGTCGGTCAGGTGCTTGACCTGGGCCAGCGCCTCCTCCACCTGCCGGACCTGCTCGTCGCTCTCGTCGACCAGGGAGAACTGCTGGTCGCGTTGCAGCAGCGCGTCCACCCACTTCTTGAACAGGTGGCGGTCGCTGCTGGGCACTCCCAGCAGCTCGGCGATGACGATCACGGGCAGCGGGTAGGCCAAATCCTCGACCATCTCCATCCGGTCGCCGACCTCGTCCAGCAGTTCGTTGGTCAGGTCGGCGATGCGCGGCGCGAGGTCGGCCACGACCTTCGGGGTGAAGGCGTGGCTGACCAGCTTGCGGAGCTTGGTGTGCTCCGGCGGGTCCATCTGCAGCAGGCTGCCCTCGTTGAGCGTCGAGGTGCGCTCGGCGACCTTGGCGGGCATCAGCCGCGTGGTGTCCGACGAGAAGGTGCGCGGATCGCTGAGGACGTGCTGGATCTCCGGGTACCCGTAGACGTTCCACATGCCGGTCGCGGCGTCGTGTTCTACGGTCCGCTCGGGGCGCCGGCCGCGCAGCCAGAACTGCGACTTCGGTATGCCCCAGGTGTCGGCGGGGATGGACATGTCGGTGCCTCCGGTCTGCGGGCGACGACCTCAGCCGTGCTCGCGCGTCGGGTCGTGGGAGTAGATCCGCTCGCGGTAGTGCGCGAGCAGGTCGCGGAGCATGGTGCTGATCTCGGTCGCGGTGCCGACCACGGTGGCGCGGTCGGGACCCTCCGCGGGCTCGAATGAGGCGCGGACGGTGTGGGCGACGATCTCGCCCCGGAGGTCGAGGTCGGACGGGACGCTCGGGTCGAAGCGGTCGATCAGGTAGTGCCCGAGCATGGACGCCGACACCGCGTAGGAGAGGTGGGGCATGTCGAGCAGGAACCCGCGCTCGGCCATCAGCTCGAAGTAGCGGTCGTTGACCACAGACTCCACGCTGCCGGTGAGGCTGTCCCGCAGGTCGCCGAGCAGCTCGGTGTCGCGGAGCAGCATCGCGTGCAGGAGCGGGTCGCGCATCGTGATCACGAAGGCCGTGCGCAGGAACCGGTGTGGCCGGATCTCCTCCGGGTTGCTCTCCAGACGCTCCACGATCTGCTCGGTGAGCGCGATGGAGGCGCGGTGGAGCAGCGCCCGGAACAGCATCTCCTTGCTGCGCCAGTGCAGGTAGACGGTGCCCTTGCCGATTCCGGCCTGCCGGGCGACGTCCTCGATCGTCACCTTGCGGTACCCGAGGCGCAGCATCAGGTCCGCCGCGGCGTCGAGGATGCGGTCGGCGCGGTCGGTGTTCCTGGCCTCGGCTTTGGGCACTTGCCCTCCTGGTCCGGGTCGTCGGGACGGGACGTGGTGACTATGTGACCGGATTTGAAATCTGGTCATCCGGTCACACGAACGGTATACCCGATCGGGTCGGCTGACAACGGGCGTGCGTCACCCGGTGGTGCGGATTGATCGCTTCGGCGAGGCGGGGGCCGCGGGGCGTGGTTACTTTTGGCCGGTAGTCGATTTCGCCGCCTGGCCCAGGGCTGGCGGGTGGGACCGGGGGTTCGGCCGTCCCGCTCGGTAGTGGCCGGAGCGGATCATGGAGGGGCCGCCTCTCGCACAGGGCGGCCCCTCTGTCTGTCCGGGGTACGGCCGGCCTCTCGACGCGGCGGCCGCCGCAGCCGTGCTCCGCCAGGTGCGGGCAGGCCGACTCCGGTGTCCGGGGTGCCGGTCAGGGCACCTCGACGGTCGCCGCGTCCTCGTCCAGCGCGACCACGCGTCCGCCGCGGGCGCCGACGTCGCGCAGCCGGTCCAGCGCGCCCTTCTCGTCTAACCGGACACGGAGGCTGCGCGGCTCGCCCTCGGGGGCCGCCTCCAGCGACCGGCGGGCCTGGTGGCCGGCATCCACAGTGGACTTCAGCGAGCCGGTGGAGGCCAGCGAGCCGCGGGCGGCGCCCAGCCTGCCGAGCGCGTCGTCGACCGCGTCGAGCAGCGCGACCCGGTTGCCCTCGGTCATCGCCCGCACCAGGTCCGGCGCGCTGCCCGCGACCCTGGTCCCGTCGCGGAACGACCCGGCCGCCAGCGACAGCGCGAGCGGGCCGCCGTCGGCCCCCACCGCCGCGAGCACCGCGGCGAACACGTGCGGCAGGTGCGAGACGCGGGCGACCGCGGAGTCGTGCTCGGCCGCCGAGCACGGCACGACACGCGCCCCGCAGTCCACGGCGAGCGCGGCGGCCTCCCGCCAGGCCGGCGCCGTCGTGCTCTCCTCGATCGTCACCGCCCACGAGGCGCCGCCGAACAGCTCGGCCGACCCGGCAGGCCAGCCCGACTCGGCCAGGCCCGCCATCGGGTGGCCCCCGGCGTACTTCGCGCCCGGCAGCAGGCTGCGAACCTCGGCCTCGACCGGGTCCTTCACGCTCACCACGTCGGTCAGCCATGCCTCCGGCGCGTGCCAGGCGACCTGGCGCAGCACCTCGCGGACCGCCGTGAGCGGCGTGGCGACCACCACGAGCGCGTCCTCCGCGGCTGCCCTGCGCAGCGCGTCCTCCACACCGGCCTCGACGTCGAAGCCGTCCGCCCGCGCCGCGTCGGCGTCCGGCCGCGAGGCGGTCGCGCCCCACGCCGGGCGTCCGGCGGCGGAGGCGGCCCGCAGCACCGAGCCGCCGATCAGTCCGAGTCCGATGACGCATACCGCACGCATGGCGACCATCCTGCCGGAGCGGCCCCCGGCCGGCCCACGTACCCGGATGAGCGGGAATCCGAGCCCGGAAGGTTACGAGCGCGCAATAGTGCTTTCGGGTGGCGTTCGCACCCTCTACGGTGTCCTCATGACGGACCAGGAGCCGGTCGCGGGCTTCGCCGTTGCCGTGGTGCGTGAGGACGGCCGGTGGCGGTGCAGCGCGATGGACAGCTCGGTGCTGGCGGGGCTCGACACCGCGATCACGGAACTGCGCGGGTTGCGATCCACCGGCGCGGTGTTCGGCATGTGCAATGTGGACGACGAGTTCTTCGTCCTCATCCGGCCGGTGCCCGGCGGCGTCGACCTGCTGCTGTCCGACGCGGCGGCGGCGCTGGACTACGACATCGCCGCCGACGTCCTCGACCTGCTGCGCGTCGACCCGCCCGACGAGGACGACGACGAGGTGTGGCCGGAGGGCAACCTGGCCATCCTCTCCGACATCGGCCTGCCGGAGGGCGAGCTCCTGGTGATCATCGAGGAGGTCGACCTGTACCCGGACGAGCAGCTGGAGATGATCGCCCAGCGCTGCGGGTTCGGGGAGCAGTTCGCCGGCCTGATGGAGAAGCTGGACCAGTGACCGCGGCAGGTGCCCGCGACGCCGAGCTGGTGCGGGCCGCGCTGGAGGTCGCTCCCGGCGCTCTGTCCACTGGGGATGTTCCGATCGGCGCTGTCGTAGCGGGTCCTGACGGGCGGGTGCTCGCCCGCGACCACAACCGCCGCGAGGCCCTGCGCGACCCCACCGCTCACGCCGAGATCCTCGCGCTGCGGGCCGCCGCCGGGGTGTTCGGCGACGGGTGGCGGCTCGAGGGCTGCACGCTCGCGGTGACCGTCGAGCCCTGCACGATGTGCGCGGGAGCGCTGGTGCTCGCCCGGGTCGAACGGGTCGTCTTCGGGTGCTGGGAGCCGCGGACCGGCGCGGTGGGCTCGCTCTGGGACGTGGTCCGCGACCGGCGGCTCAACCACCGGCCGGAGGTCGTGGGCGGGGTGCTCCAGGCGGAGTGCTCGGCGCTGCTGGAGGACTTCTTCCACGGCCAGCGCTGATCATCGAGTGGCCTGGTGGCGGGCCTTGCGGGGACCGCGCATTCCACCGGTTCGGGTGGCCTGTCCCGGCCGTCATCCGCCGACCGGCCTGTGACGATGGATCCGCCCCGCCGGCGCGAGCGGGGCGGATCCATCGCACTTCGGGGGTTGGCGTGGAACCGACGGATGCTGTGCTGGCCGCGCGTGCGGCGGCGGGGGACGAGCAGGCGTTCGCGGTCTTCGTCCGTCGCCATTCGGACGGCGTGTTCGCGCTCGCGCTGCGCATGCTGGGCGACCGGGTCGAGGCCGAGGACGTCGTGCAGGACGTCTTCGTGACCGTCTGGCGGCGGGTCGGCGAGCTCGCCGACTTCGGTGCGGCCCGCGCGTGGCTGTTCCAGATCGCCCGCAGGCACTGCCTGATCGTCCTGCGCCGGAGGCGCATCCGGCGGACCTACCCGATGGGCTCGGTCCCGGAGCACCGGCCCGCGGTGGGGGCCGCGCGCGTGGTGGCGGACCCGCAGCGGGTGGCCGAGGCCGGCGCGGGGGTCTGCGCGCTCGGCCGCGCGCTGGCCGGACTGCCGACCCGGCAGCGCGACGTGTGGCTGCTCGCCGAGGTCGACGGGCTGTCCTACGTGGAGATCGGGCAGCGCGTCGGGGCGGGGGAGGAGGCGGTGCGCGGCCGGCTGTCGCGGGCCCGCGCCACCCTGGCCGACGCGATGCGGGCCTGGCGCTGATCAGGCGGGGCGGCCCCCCTGCCGAAGGCGCGGGGGCCTTCCGTTACAGTTGCTGGCGGTAGCGTGTCCGAGCGGCCTAAGGAGCACGCCTCGAAAGCGTGTGTGGTTAACAGCCACCGTGGGTTCGAATCCCACCGCTACCGCCGGTGAGAGCCGGTCATCGTCGTGAGGCGGTGACCGGCTCTTCTGCTTTCGCGGGGCATACGCGGGCGGCGCGCCCGGGTGGCTGACCAGTCCGTTTGCCGCGACCTGTCCCCTCGACCGAGGAGCGATGGCTCATCCGGGCGCTGGACTTGGGCCACATGGATGACCACTGCTGGTTACCTCTCGACGGTAGTTTCACGCTTCGGAGTGAAATTTCCACGAGCAGCGTCCGCTGCTGGACGAGGGGTTCGCGAAGTGGGCAGGAACTCGACGATCGCAGCCGGCGTGGTCTTCGCCTGCGGTGCGCTGTCGATCGCACCGGTGGCGACCGCCGACGCGGCGGACAGAATCCACGACATCCAGGGGACCGGCCGGCTGTCGCCACTGGCCGGCAAGCAGGTCGCCGGCATCCCGGGAGTCGTCACCGGTGTCCGCGCGTTCGGCTCGTCGCGCGGCTTCTGGTTCCAGGACCCCGAACCTGACGAGGACCCTCGCACCAGCGAGGGCCTGTTCGTGTTCACCGGCCAGCAGACCCCGCAGGTCGCGGTCGGCGACGCCGTGACGGTCTCCGGCGAGGTCGCCGAGTACTACCCGACCGCCGAGGGCGAGACGCCGCAGGACACCGCGAACCAGTCGGTCACCGAGCTCAAGAACGCGCAGTGGCAGGTCACCGGCAAGGGCGGGGTCCAGCCGGAGGCGCTGACCCCGGAGTCGGTGCCGCGGGCCTACGCCCCGCAGGGCGAGCTGGAGAAGCGGAGTCTCGACCCGGCCGGGTACGCGCTCGACTTCTACGAGTCGCGCGAGGGGATGAGCCTCGGCGTGTCCGACGCCCGCGTCGTCGGCCCGACCGACGCCTACAACTCGCTGTGGGTGACGTCCAGGCCGGAGCAGGGCGCCAACGAGCGCGGCGGCAGCACCTACACCTCCTACGACGACCCCAACGGCGGGCGCCTGAAGGTCGAGTCGCTGATCCCGTTCGCCGAGCGCCCGTTCCCGAAGGCCGACGTCGGCGACCGGCTCGCCGGCACGACCGCCGGTCCGCTCGACTACAACCGGTTCGGCGGCTACGTCCTGGAGGCCGCCGTCCTGGGCGAGCACCGGCCGGGCGGGCCCCAGCGCGAGACGACCCGCGACCAGGCCGATGACGAGCTCGCGGTGGCCACCTACAACGTCGAGAACCTCGCCGCGGACGACGACCAGGCCAAGTTCGACCGGCTGGCGCAGGGCATCGCGGGGAACCTGGCGTCCCCGGACGTCGTGGCGCTGGAAGAGGTCCAGGACAACACCGGAGCCGAAGACGACGGCGTGGTCGCCGCCGACCAGACGCTGCGCCGCTTCACCGACGCGATCGCCGCGGCGGGTGGCCCGCGCTACGAATGGCGGCAGATCGACCCGCGGAACGGCGCCGACGGCGGCGAGCCCGGCGGCAACATCAGGGTCGCGTTCCTGTTCGACCCGGCGCGGGTGTCGTTCAACGACCGTCCCGGCGGCGACGCGACGACGCCGGTGCGGCCGGTCGCCGACGGCGGCGAAGCCGCGCTCAGCGTCTCTCCCGGTCGCATCGACCCCGCGAACGCGGCGTGGGAGAACAGCCGCAAGCCGCTGGTGGGCGAGTTCACCTTCCGCGGGCAGCGGGTTTTCGTGGTCGCCAACCACTTCAACTCCAAGGGCGGCGACCAGCCGTTGCACGGCAGGTTCCAGCCGCCGGTTCGCGGCTCCGAGGAGCAGCGGGACGCGCAGGCGAAGGCGGTCCGGGCCTTCGCCGACCAGCTCCGCGCCGTCGACGACCAGGCGAGGATCGTGGTCGCGGGTGACCTCAACGACTTCGGGTTCTCGCCGGTGGTGCGCACGCTGACCGCCGACGGCGCTTTGGTCGACGCGGCCGAGGGGCTGCCGCCCGCCGAGCGCTACAGCTACGTCTACGAAGGCAACTCGCAGGCGCTGGACCACATCCTGACCAGCCCGGCGGCCGGTGCCGCCGACTACGACGTCGTGCACGTCAACGCCGAGTTCGCCGACCAGGCCAGCGATCACGACCCGCAGATCGTGCGCCTCAAGGGCTGAGGTCGTCGCGGTACCGGCCGAAGGCCGTGTCCGGCCGGTACCGCGACGGTCACTGCTGCGGACGGGAAGCCTCGGCGGAACCGGGGAAGGACAGGTCCTGGAAGAAGGAGTCGGACTCCTGCCGCCGCAGCGACCCGAGCTCCTCCAGGAACCGCTGGGTGTTCTCGGCGTTGGCGACCGGGTCGGCACCGAGACCGGCCTTCCACTGCCAGTGCGCGTCGGTCAGGGCGATCTCGGTGCGGCGCAGGAGTATCCACGACTGGTCCCAGCGGTAGAAGGCGCGCAGGCCCGCCGACACCGCGACCGTGACACCGGCGATCGAGATGACCAGGTCCTGCCCGGGGAACTGCTGGGTCGTCAGGATCGGCAGCCCCGCACCGACCGCGATCACCAGGATTCCGCTGAACCGGTAGAAGCGCCGGTGCCAGCGGGCGCGCGCGTCGTAGAAGGCGCGCAGCCGCTGGGCGTAGATGTCGGCCGCGTGCTCCAGGCCGTGTTCGGCGACGTCGGGAAGGTGGTGGCGGAACGGCGGGCGGAACTTCATGGCCTGTGCTCCTCGCGCTGCTCGTCCGGGGTGAAGCCCGCGTAGAAGTAGTTGTCGGCGACCTGCAGCGCGCGCCCGGCCTCGGCCTGGGAATGCGCGGTGAACGCGATCAGCGGGCGGGTTCGCGTCCGCCACCGGTCGGCGAACCAGCACGGCAGCGCGGCCAGCTCGTAGCTGACGAAGTCGGGGCGGGTGAGCACGTTCGGGAGCATCGACCGGCCGATCCACCGCAGCGCAGGCGCGGCCGACGGCAGGGAACCGGAAGCCTGGCCGACGGGGTGGTCGGCGGTGAGCCGCCGCAGCCGGAGCACCGCGCGCGGGTCGAACGACTGCAACGCCACCGCACCGCGGTATCCGCGAAGGCTCGCGGCCACCACCCGTTCCAGGTCGGTGCCGCCGCGCACGCCCCATCTGCGCACGTCGACCACGACCGGAACCCGGCCACCGGCGACTTCCAGCACGTCGTCGAGGGTGGGGACCGGTTCGCCGCCGGAACCCGTCCGCAGCCGCCGGATGCGCGCGTGCGTGCTCTCGGCGACGAGGACGTCCTCGCCCGTCACCCGGCGCAGGTTCGCGTCGTGCGCCACGACGGCGACGCCGTCGGCGGTGAGCTGCACGTCGAACTCGAACGGCGTGCCGCGCTCGACGGCGGCGCGGAACGCCGCCAGGGAGTTCTCCGGAATGCCCGCGCTCTCGTCGTAGCGGCCCCGGTGGGCGATGGGCCGGTCGTGCAGCCATCCCGCGTCGTTCATGGCGCTCCATCGCCGGGCGGTGGTCGCGAGGAGTTCCCGCGCCGCGCAGCGGAGATCATGCTAGCGATCTGCGTGCGAGCTGTTTCACATTTCGCCGACCTCTCCCGGCCGTACTGGATGGCGTGCCCCGGCGTCGTGCAACCGGGTGATCCCCGATGATCGGCGCCCTGCGGCCGTCATCGCAGCTCACAGGCCATATCTCCTGGTCAGGAACCGCTCTGCTAGGCTTCCGCACGGAGGATTGGCCGAGCGGCCTAAGGCGCACGATTGGAAATCGTGTTGGGTTAACAGCCCTCACGGGTTCGAATCCCGTATCCTCCGCCAGCCCAGAGCCCCGGAGCGCGGAACCGCGCCCGGGGCTCTGTCGCGTTCAGGGCGGGTCCGCGGTCCGCGACGCTCTCGCATCGACGGGCGGCTGACGGCGTTTCGGCTGCTGCGGCACAGGTTCCCGGCTGGTGGAGCGCTTCGCCGGGGCCGGCAGGCGGGGCCTTCGTGAAGCCGCGGGGACGCCGGGTTACACTTAACGCGGACCTCGTGCGGCGTCCATCCTGTGAACTCCCCCAGGGCCGGAAGGCAGCAAGGGTAAGCGGGCTCTGGCGGGTGCACGGGGTCCCCTTACTTTTCTGGGCCGGACCGCCGGGCTCGTCCCTCGTCGGTGCTGTCGGAACCACCGCGTAGGGTCTCGACCGTGGCGCTCGCCCTTTACCGCAAGTACCGGCCGGCGACCTTCGCTGAGGTCGTCGGGCAGGAACACGTCACCGAACCGCTGCGGACGGCGCTGTCGTCCGGGCGCATCAACCACGCATACCTGTTCTCCGGCCCGCGCGGCTGTGGCAAGACCTCCAGCGCACGCATCCTCGCCCGCTCGCTGAACTGCGCGCAGGGCCCGACCGCCGACCCGTGCGGCGAGTGCGACTCGTGCGTGGCGCTCGCGCCGGAGGGCGGCGGCAGCGTCGACGTCGTCGAGCTGGACGCGGCCAGCCACGGCGGTGTGGACGACACCCGCGAGCTGCGCGACCGCGCGTTCTTCGCGCCGGCCCAGTCGCGGTACCGGATCTTCATCATCGACGAGGCCCACATGGTCACCACGCAGGGCTTCAACGCCCTGCTGAAGATCGTCGAGGAACCGCCGGAGCACCTGATCTTCGTCTTCGCCACGACGGAGCCGGACAAGGTGCTCACCACCATCAAGTCCCGGACGCACCACTACCCGTTCCGGCTGATGCCGCCGGGTGTCATGCGCGAGCTGCTGGAGCGGATCTGCGGCCAGGAGAGCGTGCGCGTCGAGCCCGCGGTGTACCCGCTGGTGCTGCGCGCGGGCGGCGGCTCGGCGCGCGACACCCTCAGCGTCCTGGACCAGCTGCTGGCCGGCGCGGGCGACGAGGGCGTCACCTACGAGCGCGCGGTCGCGCTGCTCGGGGTCACCGACGTCGCGCTGATCGACGACATGGTCGACGCGATGGCCGCCGCCGACGGCGCGGCGGTCTACGGCACCGTCGACCGGCTGGTGGAGGCCGGGCACGACCCGCGCCGCTTCGCCTCGGACCTGCTCGACCGGTTGCGCGATCTCGTGCTGCTGAACGCGGTGCCCGACGCCGACCAGCGCGGGCTCATCCAGGCGTCGGGCGACGAGCTGACCAAGATGCAGCAGCAGGCCGAGCAGCTCGGCGCGGCGACCCTGTCGCGCTTCGCCGAGATCGTGCACACCGGCCTGGCCGACATGCGGGGTGCCACCGCGCCCCGGTTGCTGCTCGAACTGCTCTGCGCCCGGATGATGCTGCCGACGGTGTCGGACTCCGAGGTGGCGCTGCTGCAACGGCTCGAGCGGGTCGAACGCCGGATGACGATAGCGCCGGAGGGCGGCGCGGCCGAGGCGCCCGCCGGCCAGCCCGCGGAGCAGGACGAGGGGGGCCGCCCGCGACGGGTCTTCCAACGGCCGCACGAGCGCGCGGCGCAAGCCGGGCCGGAGCAGTCCGCCCAGAGCGGCCAGGCGGCCCAAGCCGGCCAGGGGTCTCAGGCGGGCCAGGACTCCCCGGCCGGCCAGGGTGGGCAGCCTTCCCAGGCCGACCGGCAGGCGGGTTCGGGCGCGCAGCCAGGGGTTCCGGGCGGGCAGCCCGGCCCATCGGCCGCGGCCGGGCGGCAGGCCCCCGCCGGGCAACCGACGCCGGAGGCGTCGGCCCGGCCCGTCGGCGCGGAGGCGCCGGCTCCGGCAGAGCGAGGAACCAGCGGTCGTCGGGCACCGCGATGGCCTTGCCGTTGCGGACCGCGGAGAGGCTGCGCCACTGCTCGGAGGCCACCAGCTCGTTCAGGCGCTGCTGGGCGGAGTCGCCGTACGCGCCGGAGCAGCAGGCGGCGCAGGCCGGGGCGAGCGCGGGAGCGCACGCGGGGCGGGACACCGCCGACGTCCGGAGGCTGTGGACCGAGGTGCTGCGGGCGGTCGCCGAGCGCAACCGGCCGACGCAGGCGCTGCTGCTCAACGCCACCGTGCAGGACATCCAGAACGGCACGCTGGTGCTGTCGATGCCGACTTCGGGCCTGGTCAAGCAGTTCGCGCAGCAGCGCAGGCTGGACTTCGTCAAGGACGCGCTGCGCGCGGTCCTCGGCGGTGAGTGGGAGATCCGCTGCGTCGAGGCCGGGGCGGCGCCGCCGGCCCCGCCGAGCCGGCCCGCCCAGCCGCCCCGCCAGGCCCCGCAGCGCCAGGCCGAGGAGCGCCAGGCCGAGGAGGCCCCGCAGCGCAAGCCGTCCGCGGACTGGTCGGCGAACAAGCCCAACCCCCAGCAGGGGCAGAGCAAGCCGGAGAACCCGCAGGCGCAGCGCAACGCGCCGCAGGGCAGGCAGGGTGGCAACGGGCGCCGGGCGCAGGCCGACGACATCCCGCCACCGCCGGAGCCGCCGGACGAGGAGCCCCCGCCGGAGGACTACGTCCCGCCGTCGCGCCCCGCCCGCCAGGCCCCTCCGCCTCCTCCGCCGGTCGACGAGGAGGAGGACGAGGAGGCCATGATGGCCGACTCGACCCCGGCCGACGAGGCGATGGCCTCGCGGCCCGATCCGGAGGAAGCCGCCGTCGAGCTGTTCGCCAGCGAGCTGGGCGCCCGCCGCATCGACGACTGAGCCACGGCGAATCGGCGGGTTGAACGGCAGGCGTCTGGACGGCTGACGGCTGGAGCGCGACGACGGCCGAGCGGTCGGCGGCGCGATGGCCGTGGCCGCTGGGACGGACTCCACTACGCGGGCTGGAGCGCCGGGTAGTCGATGTAGCCCTCCATGCCTGACGTGTCGACCTGTGCGTGGAGCGCGACCGCCTGACGGCACTGATCGACGACCTCGTGGAGTCCCGCAGCGGCCTGGACGAGCTGATGGCCCCGGACGCGAGCCGACGCGGCAACCGCCTGACGGCGGTCGCGGCCGGCTACCGGCGGAGGTGGCGCAGCAGGAAGTCGAGCGCCCGCGGGTAGGCGTCGAGGCGGTTGACCCGTTTGGCCAGGCCGTGGCCCTCGTCGGCGTAGACCAGCAGCTCGCATTCGATGCCCTTGGCCCGCACGGCCTCCGCGAGCTGCTCGGCCTCCGACAGCGGGACCCGCGGGTCGTTGGCGCCGTGCAGCACGAACAGCGGCGCGGAGATCGCGTCCGCGCGGGTGAGGGGCGATGCCTCCCGCAGGAAGTCGGCGTCGTCGCGCAGCGATCCGTACTCGCGCTCGCGGTGCGCCCGCCGGTAGGCGGCGGTGTTCTCCAGGAACGTCAGCAGCGACGAGATCCCGACGATGTCCACGCCCGCCGCCCACCGCGACGGCTGGAACGCCAGCCCCGCCAGCACCATGTACCCGCCGTAGGAGCCGCCCCACAGCGCCGCCCGGGACGGGTCGAGCCCGAGCGAGGGCAGCCAGTCGTGCAGGGCCGCGAGGTCGTCCACAGCGGACAGCCGCCTGCGCACGTCGTCGGCGGAGTACCAGCGCTTGCCGTAGCCGGTGGAGCCGCGCACGTTGGGCACCAGCACCGTGTGGCCCTGGCCGACCAGTGCTTGCACGATCGGGTTGAACGCCTGCACGGACTGGGCTTCCGGCCCGCCGTGGACGACCAGGACCGACGATCCCGCGACGTCCGGCGGCGGGTTCTCCGGCGCGTAGACGAAGCAGGGCACCTGCTCCCCGTCGGGCGTCGGCACCCGGTGCGCGGTCGGCGGAACCGGACGCGCGGAACCGAGCTGCGCGCCCGAGTCGGTCAGGGCGCGGACCTCGCCATCGGAGTCCAGTAGCAGCGCGTCGCCGGGGGTCGCGGTGGAGCTGAACGACAGCGCCGCGAAGCGGGAGTTCGGCGACCAGACCGGCGCGGGCAGCGGGTAGGTGCACCAGCCGTCGTCGGGTAACCGGACGTCCCGGCGCAGGGCGCCGGTCGTGGCGTCGTGCAGCGCGAGCCGGGCGGCGCCCTCGACGTTGGCCTGCACCAGCAGCGTCGAGCCGTCCGGAGCGAGCCAGCCGGTGAGGTCGTGCTCGTCGGAGGTCACCAGCCAGCGCCGTTCGCCGGTCCGCGGGTCGATGCGGGCCACGCCGGTCCGGTCGCGGTCGAGGTTGGTGGTGACGACGAGCGCGGAGGCGTCGGGCAGCCAGCGGACTCCGGTGTGCCGGGCGTGCGCGCCCGCGTCGGTGAGCTCGGTGACCTCCTCGTCGGCGGTCACCGGCATGGTGTCGACGAGGATGATCTGTTCCGACAGCGGCTTCTCGGCGGGCACGGTCACCGCGAGGTAGCGGCCGTCCGGGGAGGACGCCGCCTCCAGCACCATCCCGCCCCGGTCGTAGACCACCTCCTCCACGCCGGAGGTGGCGTTGCGGACCACGACGTCGAAGTCCACGCCGTTTCGGCGGTTGGTCGCGTAGACGACCCGGCCGGGCAGCACGTCGAGCAGCCGGTGCACGTAGCGGGAGTCGTGGACCAGCGGCCGCAGGTCGCGCATGGTCGCGGGCCCGGTCCGGGGCGCGTCCAGGGTGAGCAGGGAGAGCTGGCTGCGCTCGTTGCCGTCGGTGTCGTGCTGCACGACCACCGCGCGCTCGCCCGGCAGGTAGCGGCCGCTGACCGCCCCGGGCAGCGCGGTGAGGGCGCTGACCTCGCCGCCTGCGATCTCGGCGAGCTGCACCGAGCCCGACTCGTCGGATCCGGCCAGCACGCGGCCGCCGTCGTCGACGTCGAAGGACCGCCGGCTCGTGCACTCCAGCAACCGCAGGATGTCCAGCCTCATGCCGCCACCATTTCACGGTGGCCGCGGCGGTCCCAGCGGCCGTGCGGGGCCTTCCACGCCCCGCTCCCGGTCGGCGCGGACACGTCTAGGCTGGGTGGGGTACACAGCGGCGATGAGGAGGACCAGCGGTGCAACCAGGTGGCCAGCCGAACATGCAGCAGATCATGGAACAGGCGCAGAAGATGCAGCAGCAGCTGATGACCGCGCAGCAGGAGCTCGCCGAGGCCGAGGTCAGCGGCAGCGCGGGCGGTGGCCTGGTGACCGCGGTGGTCAGCGGTTCCGGTGAGCTCAAGTCGGTCGCGATCGACCCGAAGGCGGTCGACCCCGACGACACCGACACCCTGTCCGACCTGGTGGTGGCAGCGGTGCGCGACGCCAACCGGGCCGCCCAGGAACTGCAGCAGGAGAAGATGGGCCCGGTGACCGGCGCGCTCGGCGGCGGGCAGGGGCTGGGCGGGCTCGGCCTGCCGGGACTGTGAGCGGCACGTGTACGAGGGTCCCGTCCAGGACTTGATCGACGAGCTCGGCAGGCTGCCGGGCATCGGTCCCAAGAGCGCGCAGCGGATCGCCTTCCACCTCCTCGCGGCCGAGCCCGCGGACGTCACCCGGCTGCAGGAGGTCCTGCAGAAGGTGAAGGAGGGCGTGGTCTTCTGCGACATCTGCGGCAACGTCTCCGAGGAGCCGACGTGCCGCATCTGCCGGGACGCCCGGCGCGACCCGGCGGTGGTCTGCGTCGTGGAGGAGCCCAAGGACGTGCTGGCGGTGGAGCGGACCAGGGAGTTCCGCGGCCGCTACCACGTGCTCGGCGGCGCGCTCGACCCGCTCTCCGGGGTGGGACCCGACCAGCTCCGGGTGCGCGAGCTGCTGACCAGGATCGGCCGTGACGAGATCACGGAGGTGATCATCGCGACCGACCCCAACACCGAGGGCGAGGCCACGGCCACCTACCTGGTCCGCATGCTCCGCGACTTCCCGGGCCTCAACGTCACCCGCCTTGCCTCCGGCCTCCCCATGGGCGGCGACCTGGAGTTCGCCGACGAACTGACGCTCGGCCGGGCCCTGTCCGGGCGTCGGGCCATTTGAGGCGCCAGATGGTGCCTCAAATGGCGCTCCGCGCCATTCGGCCGAAGGCCGAATGCGGAATTCCGGTGGCGAATGGCGTGGTGGGGCGGCGGTCGCTGGAGCGATCGCACCCGCCGGTGGCGAAAGCGTGATGAGGACGGCCCGTTCCAAGACGGCTGAATGGCCGGTGACGGGCCGTCCTTTTGGAGTGTTCTGGCCTGATGCATCAGCCCGCACATCCTGACTCTGAAAAGAGCTTGCGGCCTTCGGCCGGACGGCGCGGGGCGCCATCGGAAGCTCCAGATGGAGCTTCCGACACCGCCGCCCGGATACGTGCCGCCGCGCCGCGTCTCGGCGCGGTGCGGGTGGTTGCCGTCGACGGCCCCTCCGGCTCCGGCAAGTCGGTGTTCGCCCGCGGCCTGGTGGCCGCGCTGCGCGCGGACGGCCTTCGCACCGCGTTGGTGCCGACCGACGACTTCGCCACCTGGGACGAGCCGGTCGGGTGGTGGCCGCGCCTGGCCGAGGGCGTCCTCGAGCCGTTGAGGCGCGGCGAGCCCGGTCGCTACCGGCGCACCGAGTGGCCCGGCGGGAACCCGGTCCTCGGTGCGTGGGTCGATGTCGAGGTGCCCGACGTGCTGGTGATCGAGGGGGTTTCGTCCGCCCGGCGGGCGGTGGCCGACCGGCTGTCGCTCGCCGTCTGGGTCGAGGTCGGCGATCCCGCGGTGCGATTGGAGCGCGCGGTCGCTCGCGACGGCGAGTGGAGTCGTCCGCACCTGCTCCGTTGGCAGGAGTTCGAGCGCCGCTGGTTCGCCGAGGACGGTGCGAAGCACCGCGCCGACATCCGCCGTTAACGATCTTCGCCGTTGTCCCGCCAACGCCGCTGAGCGCCGAAAACGTTGACAACACTGGGAAAAACGGCGATCTGCTTAGGTCACCCTAAGTAGCTGGATCGTAACCTCAAGACCTCCCGGTGCGCGAAATGCCAGGTTAGTCTCACGTCACTCTGAGACCTGAGACACACCGAGGTGCTTTGATGAGTAAAGCTCCGTCGACGCCGCACCGGACATTGCGGCGGCGCGTCGCGACCGCGGGGATCGCCTGCACCATGGCGGTCACGCTCGCGGCCTGCGCCACTTCGCAGCGAGGCGAGAACGCCGGCGGCGAGGGCGGCACCCTGACCTTCGGTGCTGCGGGCGCCCCGGACCTGTTCGACCCCTTCTACGCATCCGACGGCGAGACCTTCCGCGTCACCCGGCAGATCATGGAGGGCCTGGTCGGCTTCAAGCCGGGCACCGCCGAGGTCGAACCGGAGCTCGCCAAGAGCTGGGAGTCCACACCGGACGGCAAGACGTGGACGTTCAAGCTCAATGAGGGCGTGAAGTTCCACGACGGCACCGACTTCAACGCCGAGGCCGTCTGCAAGAACTTCGAGCGCTGGTACCACCAGACCGGCGCGGGCCAGAACCAGGCGCTCTCCTACTACTGGATCGAGAACTTCGGTGGGTTCGCCGACGGCCAGACGCCGTCGCTGTACTCCTCCTGCGAGTCGCCGGACCCGGCGACCGCGGTGGTCCACCTGACCCGCGCGACGTCGAAGTTCCCCGACCTGCTCGGTCTTCCGTCGTTCAGCATGCAGTCGCCGGCCGCGATGGAGCAGTACCAGGCCAACAACGTCCAGGCGCAGGGGGACAGCTTCTCCTACCCCGAGTACGCCAAGGCGCATCCGACCGGCACCGGGCCGTTCAAGTTCAACGGCTACGACCAGGGCAACCAGACCATCAAGCTGGCCCGCAACGACCAGTACTGGGGCGAGAAGGCCAAGATCGGCGAGCTGATCTTCCGGATCATCCCCGACGAGACCTCGCGCAAGCAGGAGCTGGAAGCAGGCAGCATCGACGGCTACGACTTCCCCAACGCAGCCGACCTGCAGGCACTGCGCGACGCCGGGCACAACGTGCTGGTGCGCGACCCGTTCAACGTCATGTACCTGGGCTTCACCCAGAAGAACAACCCGGCGCTGAACGACCTGCGGGTGCGCCAGGCCATCGCCTACGCGCTGGACCGCGACAACCTGGTCAAGGCCAACATGCCCGAGGGCGCCGAGGTCGCCACCCAGTTCTACCCGGACACCGTCGAGGGCTACGCCCCGGACGTGCAGAAGTACCCGCACGACCCGGAGAAGGCCAAGCAGCTTCTTGCGGAGGCCGGACAGCAGAACCTGACGGTCAACTTCTACTGGCCGACCGAGGTCACCCGGCCCTACATGCCGGACCCCCAGGGCATCTACAACGCGCTGGCCGAGGACCTGCGCGCCGTGGGCATCACGGTGAACCCGGTCAGCAAGCCGTGGAACGGCGGCTACATCGACGACGTCGACAACGCCCGCGCCGACATCTTCATGCTCGGCTGGACCGGTGACTACAACACGCCGGACAACTACATCGGCACGTTCTTCGGCACGCCCACGAACCGCTTCTACACCGCGGGCGCACCGTGGGGCGCGCAGCTCGCCGCCGAGCTGCGCGCCGCCGACGGCGAGCCCGACGAGGGCAAGCGGCAGGCGATGTACCAGCAGATCAACCGCAAGCTGCTGGCCGAGTACCTGCCCGCGGTCCCGTTGTCGCACTCGCCGCCCGCGCTCGTGCTCAACGAGCGGGTGAAGGGCCTGGTCCCCTCGCCGCTGACGGACGAAGAGTTCGCGACGGTGAGCCTCTCCGAGTGACGTGACGGCGTTGCGCCGATCCGGCCACGGTCGTGGCGCTGCCGGTTGTGACCGGCAGCGCCATCGGCCTGGACGGGGGCGCAGCGCCCACGTCGCGCACGGACCGACTTTGGGGGACTGAAGTGCTCCGCTATACGGTTCGACGGCTGGCGCAGCTCGTGCTGGTCGTCGCTGTGCTGTCCGTCCTGCTGTTCGCCTGGCTGCGGGCGCTGCCCGGCGGCCCGGTGTCGGCGCTGCTGGGCGACCGGGCAACGCCCGAGTCCCGCGCGCGGCTCGAGGCGCAGCTCGGCCTGGACCAGCCCATCTTCGTGCAGTACTGGAAGTTCCTGGAGCGCGCCGTCACCGGCGACTTCGGGACCTCCACCGGCGTCCAGCGCGGTGCGCCCGCGCTGGAGGTGTTCCTGGTGCGCTTCCCGGCGACGCTGGAGCTGTCGATCCTGGCGCTGCTGCTGGCGGTCGCGGTCGGCATCCCGCTGGGCTACCTGGCGGCCCGCCGCCGGGGGAGCTGGCTGGACAACCTGAGCATCACGTGGTCGCTGGTGGGCGTCGCGGTTCCGGTGTTCTTCCTGGCGTTCCTGCTCAAGTTCGTCTTCGCCGTCGAGCTCGGCCTCCTGCCCGCCTCGGGCCGCCAGGACACCGGTATGGACGCGACGCGGGTGACCGGCTTCTACATCCTCGACGGGTTGCTCACCCGGGAGTGGGACGCGGCGTGGAACGCCTTCGTGCACCTGATCCTGCCCGCGATCGCGCTGTCGACCATCCCGTTCGCGGTGATCTTCCGGATCACCCGGGCCGCGGTGCTCGACGTGATGGACGACGACTACGTGCGCACCGCGCGGGCGAAGGGCCTGAGCGCGATGGTGATCAGGACCAGGCACATCCTGCACAACGCGATGCTGCCGGTGGTCACCACGATCGGCCTGCAGACCGGCGCGCTGCTGGCGGGCGCGGTGCTGACCGAGCGGGTGTTCAACATCCCCGGCATCGGGCAGGCGGTCGCGGTCGGCTTCCAGCGCAAGGACTTCCCCGTGCTGCAGGTCGTGATCCTGTCCGCGGCGATGGTGTACGTGCTGGTCAACCTGATCGTCGACCTCTCGTACGCGATGATCGACCCGCGGCTGCGGACGCGGTGAGGGGGCGGACGTGGTGCTGAACACGCGCAGGGCGCGAATCGACGAGCTCGCCGAGAGCACGGCCGACTCCGGGGTGAGCCTCGCCGCGTCGGCTTGGCGGCGGCTGCGGCGCAGCCCGGTCTTCCTGGTCGGTGCGGCGATCATCGGCATCTTCGTGGTGCTGGCCATCACCGCGCCGTGGCTGGCGCCGCACGACCCCGCGCTGCGGATCCTGGAGCACCAGGTTTCCCGCGCGACGAACACGATCCCGCCGCCGCAGGACGGGTTCCCGCTCGGCGGCGACCAGTACGGCCGCGACCTGTTCTCCCGGCTGCTGCTCGGTTCGCAGCAGACGCTGCTGGTCGCGGTGCTGGCCACGGTGATCGGCCTCGGCGGCGGCCTGGTCCTGGGAGTCACGGCGGGCGCGTTCGGCGGCTGGATCGACTCGGTGGTCATGCGGGTCGTCGACGTGATGCTGTCGGTGCCGTCGCTGCTGCTGGCCGTCTCGATCGGGGCGCTGTTCGCCAGCCAGACGCAGTTCACCGTGATCCTGGCGGTGGCCATCGTGCAGGTGCCGATCTTCGGACGGCTGCTGCGCGGCACGATGCTCGCGCAGCGCGCGAGCGACCACGTGCTGGCCGCGCGGGCGCTGGGCGTGCGGGAGACCGCGATCGTGTTCCGGCACATGCTGCCCAACGCGCTGGGCCCGGTCGTCGTGCAGGCCACGCTGGTGCTGGCGGTCGCGATCATCGACGCCGCCGCGCTGTCGTTCCTCGGCCTCGGTGCCGCCGACGACTCGATCCCGGAGTGGGGCCAGATGCTCGGCGGCGCGCAGACCGTCATCGACTCGCACCCGCAGCTCGCGTTCTGGCCCGCCGGCTGCATCATCCTGGTCGCGCTGGGCTTCACCCTGGTCGGTGAGTCGCTGCGGGACGCGCTGGACCCGAAGAGACGACGCTGAGGACCTCGAGGACGAACATGGCGCTGCTGGAAGTCCGCGACCTCTCGGTGGTCTTCGCCCGCAGGGGCGAGCCGCCGGTGACCGCCGTGGACGGGATCTCCTTCGACGTCGAACCCGGGCGCACCGTCGGCCTGGTCGGCGAGTCCGGGTGCGGCAAGTCGGTCACCTCGCTCGCGATCATGGGACTGCTGCCGCCGATCGGCGCCGAGGTCTCGGGCTCGATCACCTTCGACGGCACCGAGCTGCTCGGCCTGTCCCGCCAGGAGCTGGACAAGCGGCGCGGCCGGGACCTGAGCATGGTGTTCCAGGACCCGCTGACCTCGCTGAACCCGGTGGTCTCCATCGGCGTGCAGGTGGCCGAGGTCATCGAGCGGCACCGCGGTCTGCCCCGCAAGAAGGCCATGCCGGAGGCCGAGGAGCTGCTGGCCAAGGTCGGCATCCCGGATCCGCGCCGGAGGCTGCGGGAGTACCCGCACCAGCTCTCCGGCGGCATGCGGCAGCGGGCGCTGATCGCTATGGCGCTGGCGTGCCGGCCGCGGCTGCTGATCGCCGACGAGCCGACCACCGCGCTGGACGTCACCATCCAGGCGCAGATCCTGAACCTGCTGACCAAGCTGGTGGCCGAGACCGACACCGCGCTGATCATGATCACCCACGACCTGGGGGTGGTCGCCGGGCTCTGCGACGAGGTGAACGTGCTCTACGCGGGCCGGGTCGTGGAGCGGGCGGCCCGCCACGAGCTGTTCGCCCGGCCCCGCCACCCGTACACGGCGGGCCTGCTGTCGTCGATCCCCCGGCTCGACGCGACCCGGGGGCAGCAGCTCACCCCGATCAAGGGCTCGATCAGCGACAACATCCCGTGGGACGCGGGTTGCGCGTTCTGCCCCCGCTGCCCGAACGCCCTGGACGTCTGCCAGCAGCAGACCCCGGAGGTCAGCGTGGACGTCGGGGCGCGGTTGCTGCGCTGCCACAACCCGGTGCGGGACACGTCTTCGATGGAGGTGTCGTGAGCAACGCTTGTTCTACTGCTCGCGGGACCGACCGGGTGCGGGTGTCCCGCAAGACGCAGGAGGTGTCGTGAGGGGCTTTTCCGCGAGCAGGGCGACCACGACGACCCCGGGGGAGAGGGCATGACCGAGCAGCTCCTGGTGGAGGTCGACGACCTCGCCGTGCACTTCCCGATCAAGCGCGGGGTGGTGCTCGACCGCACGGTCGGCTACGTCTACGCCGTCGACGGGGTGTCGCTGCGCGTCCGCAAGGGCGAGACCTACGGCCTGGTCGGCGAGTCGGGCTGCGGCAAGTCGACGCTCGGGCGCGCGTTGCTGCGCCTGGAGAAGCCGACCGGCGGCCGGGTGGTCTTCGACGGCACCGACCTGTCGGCGATGAAGGGCGAACCACTGCGCCGGATGCGGCGTCGCATGCAGATGGTGTTCCAGGACCCGCTGGCCTCGCTCGACCCGCGGCAGTCGGTGGAGTCGCTGCTGGTCGAGGGGATGCGCGCGCACGGGCTGGACAAGGGCCGGGAGTCCACCGCCAAGCGCCTGCGCGAGCTGCTCAGCGCGGTGGGGCTGCCGTCGACGTCGCTGCGCAAGTACCCGCACGAGTTCTCCGGCGGGCAGCGCCAGCGCATCGGCATCGCCCGCGCGCTGACCGTCGGACCCGACCTGCTGGTCGCCGACGAGCCGGTGTCCGCGCTCGACGTCTCGGTGCAGGCGCAGGTGCTCAACCTGCTGGAGGACCTGCAGGACGAGTTCGGCCTGACCTACCTGGTGATCGCGCACGACCTCGCCGTCGTCCGCCACATCGCGGACCGGATCGGGGTGATGTACCTGGGCGGGATCGTGGAGGAGTCGGAGTCCGACGACCTCTACACCGAGCCCCTGCACCCCTACACGCGTGCGCTGCTGTCGGCGGTCCCGGTGCCGGACCCGGTGGTGGAGGACCAGCGGGAGCAGATCCTGCTCTCCGGCGACCTGCCCTCGCCTGCCGCGCCGCCGCCGGGGTGCCGCTTCCACACCCGCTGCCCGTGGAAGCAGGAGACGCGCTGCGACACCGAGCGTCCGATGCTGCGCGAGATCTCGCCGGGGCACCGGGTGGCCTGCCACTACGCCGAGGAGATCCGCAGCGGCGCGATCGCCAAGCACGACGTGGCGGCCGAGGCCGTAGCCCCGGACGACTTCGGCGGCATCGCCGTCGGCTCCACCTCGCCGGCCTCCACCACCGAGGCGCTGGGCTGAGGAGTGCTTTCCTGAGTGGCGTTGTTCAGGTGGTCACCGACCGCGCCGCGCCGCGAACCCGGTGCGTCTGCGCTCAGGGGTTTGCGGCGGTCCGGCTCGATCGACACGATGGGATCATGGGTTTCAAGCTGCGCAAGAGCTTCCGGATCGGCCCGCTGGTGTTTCACGTCACCCAGCGCGGCCTGTCGTCGTGGGGTCTGAAGGTGGGCCGCTGGTCCTGGAACGCCAAGACCCGCAAGCACACCTTCGACACGCCGGGACCGGGCTACTGGCAGTCGAAGTAGCGGCGAGCGGGCGGCTTCGCGCGCCGCCCGCGCATCGCTCACCTCGCCGGGGTGAGCACCGGTCCCGGTTCCGGGAGCTCGACGGGCCTGCCGCGCCGGATGCTGCCGAGCAGCACCCCGCCCACCACGACGGCACCCGCGACCAGCTCGAACGGGTCGGGCCGCTCGTTCAGCACCAGCCAGGCCGACGTGAACCCGACGACCGGCACCAGCAGGGTGAACGGCGCGACGGAGCTGGCCGGGTTGCGGCCCATGAGCGCCGTCCACACCCCCGAGCCGATCACCGTCGCGAAGACGATGATGTAGGCCAGCCCGCACAGCGCGTAGAGGCCGGCCTGCGTGGTGAACGACGTCCCGACCGCCTGCCAGCCCACCACCGGGCCCTCGACGAACGCCGACAGCGCGAACATCGGCAGCGGCGGCACGATCGACATCCACAGCGCCAGGTGCAGCGGGTTCTCCGGGTTCGCCTTGCGGTTGCACAGGTTGCCGAAAGCCCAGCTCAGCGCGCCGAGCAGGGTCAGCACGACCGGCAGCAGCGCGGCGTCCTGCGCCCGGTTCCAGCCGATCGCGACCATGCCGAGCACCGCGATCGCGATTCCCAGCCCCTGCAACCAGTTCAGCCGTTCGCGCAGCAGCAGCGCGCCGAGGATCACGGTGAACGGTGCCGAAGCCTGCAGCACCAGCGACGCCAGCCCGGTCGGCATCCCGACCTTCATCGCGACGAACAGGAACGCGAACTGCAGGGTCCCGAAGCCGAGGCCGTATCCGACCAGCCACCGCCACCGCACCTTCGGCCGCGGCACGAACAGGACCGTGGGCACGGCGATCAGCGCGAAGCGCAGGCCGCCGAAGAACAGCGGCGGGAAGTGCTGAAGGCCGAAGTCGATAGCGATGAAGTTGACGCCCCACAGCAGGACGACGAACAGGGCCAACAACCGGTCTCTGGCAGTCACGCACTCGATGGTGAGTGCCGCTCACTATGAAGCACAAGCGATATAATTTGCAGTATCCCTGTAGTATTCCTTCATGGACGTTCGGAGGCTGAGACTGCTGCGCGAACTCGCCGACCGGGGCACCGTCACCGCGGTCGCGAAGGCGCTGGCCTACACGCCGTCGGCGGTGTCGCAGCAGCTCCGCGCGTTGCAGGCCGAGGTCGGCGTCACCCTCACCGAACCGGCCGGGCGGGGTCTGCGGCTCACCGACGCGGGCCGGGCGCTGGCGGTCCGGGCCGACGAGGTGCTCGCGGTGCTCGACCGCGCCGAGGCCGAGCTGAACACCTACCGCTCCACGCCGCGCGGGACCGTGCGCGTGGCCCTGTTCCCCTCCGGCGCGCTGCTGTTGCTGCCCGGACTGCTGCGGCGGATGTCGGCGATCCGCGAGGTCTCGCTGGAGTGCCGCGACGTCGACATGACCCCGCCGGAGGTGCAGGCGCTGGTCGCGGACTTCGACATCGTGGTGGCCCACCGGGACGACCAGGCGCCGCCGTTCGACAGCGAGCGGATGGAGATCACGCCGCTGCTGCGCGAGCCCCTCGACGTCGCCCTCCCGCGCGGCCACCCCCTGGCGAACCGGGAACGGGTCGAGCTGACGGAGCTGGCCGGCGAGCCCTGGGTGAGCGTGGACATCGGGTTCCCGGTCGACGACGTCCTGCGCTCGCTGGCGGTGCGCACCGGCACGCGCCCCGAGGTCGTGCAGCGCATCAACGACTTCCGCGTCATCGAGGCGCTGGTCGCCGACGGGTTCGGCGTGGCGCTGCTGCCGAGGTACACGGTGGACGATCCGCGCCTGGTGCTGCGCCCGCTCGCGGGCGTGCGCGCGGGCCGCAACGTCGAGGCGGTCTCCCGGCGGGGCGCGTCGGAACGGCCCGCCGTCCGGGCCGTCTTCGACGCCCTGCTGGCCGAAGCGGCGAGCGTGACGGGGTAGTCGGGCGCTACGCGGTCGACGGGTCGGGCGGGTCCGATCCGGTGACCGACCGGCCGCGCGGCAGGGTGAGGGTGAAGACGGCGCCGCCGTCGTTGTGCACGGCTATCCGCCCACCGTGCACGAGGGCGTTCTGCTGGGCGATGGCCATGCCCAGGCCGCTGCCCTCGGTGGCGCTGCGCGCCCGGTCGCCCCGCACGAAGCGGTCGAACAGGATCCGCGTCAGCTCCTCCGGCACGCCCGGACCCGAGTCGGCGACGCGCAGGACGACCTGCCCGGGATCGGTGCCGTCGATCGCCACCGCGATCGGCTCCGCACCGTGGTGCACGGCGTTGGCCAGCAGGTTGCAGACGATCGTGTGCAGCCTGCGCGGGTCACCGACGAGTGTGGCGTCCGCCGTGGCGTCCAGCCGCACGTCGGCGTCGCACGTGACCAGTTCGATCGCCTCGCGCGCCAGCTCCCGCAGGTCGACGGCCTCCGGGCGCAGCTCGGCGGCACCGGAGTCGAAGCGGGAGATCTCCAGCAGGTCGTCCACCAGCCGTGCCAGCCGGCGGGCCTGCGTGGTGACCAGCGCGACCGCCCGGGAACGGGACTCCGGGTCCGGGTGCTCCAGGCTGTCGGCCGCCGCGACCAGCGAGGCGGTCGGGGTGCGCAGGTCGTGGGCGACGTCGGCGACGAACCGCTGCTGCTGGCGATCCTTGACCCGCAGCTCCTCGATCGAGTCGCCGAGCCGCTGCGCCATCGTGTTGAACGAGCTGGTGAGCTCGGCGATCTCGTCCCTGCCCCGCACCGGGAGCCGGGTGTCGAAGGCGCCTTCGCCGATCCGGTGCGCGGCGGCGGCGACCTTGCGGACCGGCCGCTGCACGCTCGCCGCCGCCAGCAGCGCCAGCACCACGCCGAGCGCCGAAACCCCGAGCGCCACCACAGCGAGCGCGTTGCGCAGCTGCGACAGCTCGTTGTGCAGCGGCTGCATGTCGTAGAACTCCACGAGCACCAGATCGGGACCGACCCGCGAAGCGAAGGCGAGCAGCTGCCCACCGCCCTCCACCGGCACCGTCTCGGTGGTCGTGCCCCCGGTGCGGGCGCGCGCCACCAGGCCGGCGGTGCGGTTCACCCACGACGTGGTGGTGGCGACGAACGCCGGTTCGGGGAAACCCTCGAACCGCAACGACGAAGCGTGCATGTGCGCTGGCCTGAGCTGCGGACCGTAGTAGTAGTCGGGGCCTTCCAGCAGCCACACCGGTCCCGGCTCCGGCCCGTCGGCGGTGGGCATGAAGTCGACGACCGACCAGTGCAGGCCCTTGCGGCCGATCATGTAGTCGGCGACCGTCCCGATCCGGTCCTTCGGCTCGGCGGCCGTGCGGTACCTGGCCTGCGCCTGGCTGACGTCCGACAGGAACCCGGCGCTCGCGGCCGCGTTGAACCGGTCGGTCGTGCCCGTGGCCTGGAGCCGGTAGGCGGCGGACGCCATCGCGACCGTCGCCGTGGTGGTGACCACCATGACGGCGACGACGATCCGCATCCGCAGCCCGAGGCGCGGACGCCTCACGGCCGCTCCCACCGGTAGCCGAGACCTCGCACGGTGCGCAGCAGGACAGGATGCGCGGGGTCTTCCTCGATCTTCGCGCGGAGCCTGGCCACCGCGGCGTCGACCATGCGGGAGTCACCGACGTAGCCGTAGTCCCACACCTGTTTGAGCAGCACCTGCCTGCTGAGCACCTGCCCGGGGTGGTCGGCGAACTCCAGCAGCAGGCGCAGCTCGGTGGCGGTGAGCTGGAGCTCGTCGCCGTTGCGGGTGACGGTCATCGCCAACGGGTCGATCTCCAGCGGGCCGAAGCGCATACCGGGCCTGGAACCTGCGGAGGAGGGCGCCGACCGCCGCAGCACGGCTTTCATCCTGGCGTCGAGGACGCGCGGCTCGGTGGGCTTGACCACGTAGTCGTCGGCACCGTGCTCCAGGCCGACGACCACGTCGACCGGGTCGCCGCGGGCGGTCAGCAGGATCAGCGGCACCGTGCTCGCCGCGCGGATGCGGCGGCAGACCTCGAAACCGTCGATCCCGGGCAGCATGACGTCGAGCAGGACGACGTCGGTCGCCGCGTCGTCGGACATCAGCCCCAGCGCCTGCTCGCCGGACGCCGCGACCCGCACGTCGTGGCCGAGGCCGCCCAGCGCCAGTGCCAGGGCCTCGGCCAGCGCGTTGTCGTCCTCCACCAGCAAAACCCTCGACATGGGGTCGGACGCTAGCCCAGCCGGGTGCGGCCCGGCGGCCCCGGTCCGCACCTGTCGGCAAATCGCGACCAAGCCGCGCTCGGGTCAGCGGTCGAAGCGCCCGGCTTTGACTCCGGTGATGAAGGCGGACCATTGCGGGGCGGTGGTGGTGAAGTACCCGGCGGCCCGGTCCTTGGTGTCACGGACCGCGGCGCCTTCGCCGATCCGGCCGACCTCGACGCACGCGGACTCCTGACCCGACCGGCTCGACTTCCGCCAACCTGCGGGGCGCATCGTCATCCGACTCTCTCCATCTCGTCTGCACATTCGGCCAGCAGCTCCATCGAATGGTCGGGGCTCAAGGCCACACGCCTGAGCGAGGCCACCGCGTCGACGTAGTCGGTCACGGCCGGCGCGTCGTAGAGGAACGTGCTTGATCTGTAGTTTTCCAGGTGAACGATAGGTGCTGCTTTCGGGAAAGTGAACAGGATGCACGCACCTTCGAGCACCAGACTCCACTGTTCTGATGCCGTGGGGATGACTCTGACGGTGACGTTCGGGAGTTCGGCGAACTTGGCCAGGTGGTGCAGTTGGTCAGCCATGACGTCCCGTCCTCCGATCGGTGAACGGAGAACGTGCTCGGCGATGAGCGCCTCGAAGTCCACCGGGCGGCGACGAGTGAGGATGTCGCGGCGGCCCAATCGAACGGCTACCCGGGTTTCCCGTACGGCTGCGGGAACACCGGCCATGATCGCTCGTGCGTAGTCCGCGCACTGGAGGAGTCCCGGCACGATCATCGGTGCCACTTCCACGATGTGCGTTGCGGTGCGCTCGAACTCCATGAGCGCGGTCACGACGTTCTGCGCGGTCGACGCCCCGGTGGACAGCCAGTTCGGCTGCGCGGCGTCGCGGGCCATCTCGATGAGCTTCTCCCGCAGTTCGCCGCCTTCTCCGAGCGCGGTGACGATGCTCGCTACGTCTTCCGGAGTAGGAATCCGGTCACCGGTTTCGTAGCGTGACATCGACGCATTGGAGATCGTTACCCGCCTGGCCAGTTCGCGTTGGCTGACTCCGTGCGACTGCCGGAGTTCGCGCAGTTCCGCGCCGAGAGCGCGAGCTTTTGGAGTTCTACCGGTGTTTCCACCCATGAAGCAATCCTAGCTGGGCATTCGTGTCCAGTGGATCACGCAGATGGGGAGTTTTGCGCTGTTACCGAAAGGTCGAAAATTGTTGTAACACACGCAAATCGGCCTGGAGGTTCCCATGTTCGCGGATGAAGGCAGCGCCCGGTGCGGCACGGTCCTCCCGACCGCCTACCGCTCCGACGTCGTGTTCTGGATCGTCCCCGTGGGCCAGGACGTCCGTCATGGCACGGCGACCCGGCCGGGCGCGCTGCCCGCCGGGTCCGATGTCCTCGTGCTGTGCGCTCGCCGGTTCAAGCTGCCGACGTCGACGCCGTGGCCGGACGTGCCCAGGACCAGCTCGATCACGCGGCAGTGCGAGGACTGCACCGCCGAGTACGAGCGGCTGGGCCGTCCCTCCACCGTCTGGGACTTCTGATCCGGCGATCCGCAGGCCCGTGCTACATCTCGGCAAGCGTGGCCAGCAGGGCCAACGCCTTCTCGGTGTCGGCCTCGGAATGCCGCCCCAGGCCGCACGCGGTCGCCACCCCGTGCGCGGGTCGGCCGAGCCGAGACTCGATCAGTTCCAGCGCAAGGCGCGATGCCCGGGGGTCGTTCTCATCGGCGACTCCCGCGATCAGACGCCATGGGTGTCGCAGGTTCCCCAACGAGGCGTAGAAGTTGGCCGAGGTGGGCGGCGGGTTCGAGCCGAAGGCGAACGGTACGTGCACCGGGGGAAGGGGCAGCCCGAGACTTGTCAGCCTGTTGCCGAGGGCGTTGAGGAAGAGAACAGCCGGCTTGGTGTCGCGGGGCGCGACGAGTTCGGTGTCGGCCAGGTTGCCGTAGCAGAGGTGCAGGACCGCCGTTCCGGGCGGAATGTCCGCCAGCGCGGCTGCGACCTGCCGGGCGAGCACCCGGGCGACCGCCCTGCGCACCGGCCCGGGAACGAGGTTGAGCGCGTACAGCACGGCTGGGGTTTCGAGCTGCCAGACCACCGGCACCTCTGTGTCGGCGGATAGTTCGACCGCTTCCCGGATATCGCGCCTCGCGGCTTCGTGCAGTCGGGGGAGGACCCGCAGCGCATCCGCTGTGTCGCGCACCAGGCGCACCGGACGCCGGAAGTCCGGCTTGCCCACGAGAGTGAGCAGAGCCGTGTCGAGCGGATTGGGGCGGGAGAGTTGCGCGGCGGCGCCGTGGCCGTCCCAGTGCCGGTAGGCGTCGAGGATCACCCGCGCGTGCTCGCGTCTCGCGTCATCGCGCAGGTCCTCCGCGCTCGGCAGGGGTCCGACGGCCAGCCGGTAGTCGGGCATCGCGTCGTAGCTGGAGAAATCACCAGCGGAGACGACGCGCAGGGATCCGCGGTCGGCCAGGCTGCGCATGTAGCGCACCAACCAGTCGGGGTCCTTGTCGAGAGGCCAACCGGTGAGCTCGGCGTCGCCGAGCCGGCTTCTGACCCAGGACCACGCCTGCAGTGGCTCCCGCTCGCTGATCGTGGGAGGAAGGGTTCCTACGAGGTGGACTTTGCGCTTCACGTGACCTGCTGCCTTCCCGGGTGAGTCGAGACGAACCGGCAGCGGGGTGCCTCGCGGAAGCGATCAGCACGGCATTCAAGGCGCCAAGGGTGAGCAGAGGTGGCGTCATGGCCTGGTGCGGTTGACGATGTGCGCCGCTTGCGCCGGGCGTACCACCGAGCAAGGCCAGGGGGTCGCCGAACTGCGGTGGCCCGCGAGGACGTCTCCGATTCGTGGCACGGCATTCTGATCACCGCACCCTGCCAGAGACCCGATGGACGCGGGTTCGTCGCGAGCTTGTTCACGCGATCGGCGCAGAAGCCGAACGCCCTGGCGTTCCTCCCCGCGCCTGCCGACAGCACTCGCCGCCAGGGCGGGGCCGCTAGCGGGGTCCGTTGTCCCTGGCCCAGCGGCAGATCGCCGCGACCTCCTCGGCGTGGGTCGGCAGCGTGTCGTCGACGATGCCGAGGACCGGGATGTGACCTTCGCGCGAGGTGTCCGGAGGCCGGGGCACGAAGCCCTTCTCGTGCACGCCGGTGCTGCCCGGCCCCGGTGTGCCTTCCGCCAGGTGTCCCGTCGTGCGCGCGTAGCGGGTGAGCACGCGCGGTTTGCGGATGTCGCGGTCGGTGCCGAACCAGTGCTGGCCGAGCGGGAACAGCGCCGACAGCGCGTCCCACCAGCCCTCCACCGCGAGCAGCAGGTCGGGGTGGCGTTGGAGGAGTTCCGCCTTGAGCAGGCGGCAGCCCTCCATGACGTCGTAGCGGGGGTCGTTGAACCAGTAGCCGAGGGTGTCCAGGAACGCCGCGTCGACGCCGAACTCGCGCACCATCGCCGAAATCGACTCGACCAGGTGCGCGCGGAATCCCGGCTCGCCCGGGTTGAGGAAGACCTGGTCGCCCTCGCCGACGCGGTCGGTGTCCCAGTCCGGGCGGTTGAGCAGCTCGACGTAGCGGTTGGTGTCGTTGCGCAGCACCGCGTCTTCCCACTTCGGGTACTGCTTCACGTTCGCGCCGTGCCCGCCGAACATCGGCATCAGCCGCACGCCGAGATCCCGCGCCGTGGCGGCCAGCGCCGCGAAGCCCTCGTCGCCGCCGAGGTCGGGGCCGGGCCGGTACTGCGGATACGCGTAGTAGTAGCGGCCTTCCCAGCCGGGCAGGTAGGCGAGCACCCGGTGCCCCTCGATGTGCTGGGTGACGAACCGCAGCGCCTCTTCCATCTGCGGGAACGTGTTGAACACGTAGCCGGTCCAGTGCTGGCCGTGCAGGGTCACGACCAGCGCGGTGTGGCGCATCCAGTCCGGTACGTCGGGCCGGGTCTCCCACGGCCGCAGGTCGTGCGCCTTCTCCACGAACGCGAGGTGGTCGTCGAGGTCCTGGTCGGCGACGGCACTGCTGGCGCGGACGCGCAGCCGGACCGGCGGCACGCGGTAGGTCTGCGAGCGGGTGTTGGCCGAGGTCACGTGCACCACCTCGACGATGGGCACCGGCGAGTACCGCGGATGCCGCACGTGCACGATCTGCCGCCGGACCCGCGGATCGCGGATGCTCAGCGTCGAGCACTCGGCCTCGTCGCCCACCGCCAGCCACGCCGTCGCCATGTCCGGGCCGGGGTACTCGAGCTGGATGCGGTGGCCGTTGACGCCGTGCGCCCAGCCGCGGCCGGTGTTCGGCGTCCACCACCCGGCGCGAAGCTGCTCCGGCGGCAGACCGCGCAGCATCAGCTTCACGGCCTTCACGGCCTCGGTGTGGCGGACCTTGATCGACCACTCCAGCACGCCATCGCGGTTGACGACCTCGGCGTCGAGGACGCCCGCGTCGACGGTGGTCTGCTGGCCGAACAGCGCGAAGCGGTCGCTGTGCACGCTGACGCGGTCGGTCTCGTGGACGTAGGCGCAGCCCGCGTGGATGGCGTAGCCGTTGTCCTCGGTGAACACCTGGACGCCCCACTCGACGCCGTAGGTGCCCGGGGCGGGGAAGTAGGGGTCCTTCGGGTCGAAGCTCAGATCGGTGTCGATGAGGCCCACGCCGATTCCTCCCCCGCGAATTCAGCCGCGTTGTCCAGGAGTGCGGCGAGGTCGTCGGCCTCGTCCGGTTCGAAGACCAGGATCTGGGCCGGCGGCACCACCACGGCCACCCGGTCACCCATGACCAGGACGGTCACCCTGCGATTCTCGGCTGCGGGGTTGGTGCACGGTATCCGCCATCGGAGCTGTTCCATCGGGTCC